>NZ_JBWLKN010000004.1:0-372269 GCF_059026195.1 Streptomyces sp. A01
GCGCCGTTGCCGAAGGTCAACCTGGCGTCGACCGCCCACCGCACCAGCAAGAAGACGACGTCGATGCCGACCGCGGCTCCCACCGCGATGAACCGTTGCCGCCAGGTGAGCACCACCATCATCAATGCCATACCGGCGTACAACAGCGGACCCGATTTGGGGGCGAATACCACCTCTCGCGCCTGATTGGTGATCGGCCCCGGCAGACCGTACCGGCGCGCGGCGATCTCCAGCACGATGAGGAATCCGAGGGCCACCACACCCACCGCGGTCCACAGCATCACCTGTGGTTGACGCCATGCGGCGAATACAGATCTGTAGTTTATTCGCGAAAGCATTCGCGATGCTCTAGATATCAATTGTTCGGCCGATTTGGTAGATTTTGGTTAAATAGCTCACTCTTCGCGCTAGATAGTTTCCCGATCAGGGCGATCGTCGTGAGTTAGATCATGCTATCCGACCGGTGCGGGTGGGTTTCGCTCGTTGCGGGTAGTGCGAAGATCAGCCGATCCTGCGCTTCATGGTCCAGTGTCTCGGGATGACCATGAGGGGCGGCTCTTTGCGTTGTCAGTCCTGGTCAGGCATTGCCGAGTTGACCGGCCAGATCGGCCAGGCCGTCGGCGTACAGGTCGAACCGGTCCGAGGGGGCGGGCGGGTCGCCGACGGGGCGGGCGACGTAGGCGGTGCGCAAGCCGAGGCGCTGAGCTCCGCGCAGGTCCCAGGCGTGGGCGGCGACCATCAGCAGCCGCTCCGGCGGTCGTCCGGAGACGGTGACGGCCAGTTGGTAGACCGCTGGGTCCGGCTTGTAGGTCCGGACGTCTTCAGTAGACAGGGCCTGGTGCCAGCGCAGTCCGGCGTGGGCGTTGATTTCCAGCAGCGCCGTCCGGCTCGCGTTGGAGAGTCCGATCAGCGGGAACCGTTCGGCGAGTCGGGCGAGTCCTGCCGCGGTGTCGGGCCATGGCGGGAGCCGGCGACCTGACAGGGCCAGCGCCGCTACGGCGGCCGGGTCGTCGACTCCGGCGGCCTCGGCGACGAGCCGGGCGGCTTCCCGGTCGAGGTCGTCACTGGTGAGGTAGGGCCGGACGCCGTCGAGAATGCGACGCTGCTCGCGGTCGATGTGCTGCTGCCACAGCGACAAGAGCTGCTCGGTCCTGGGAGCGTCGAGCGACGGGTCGAGTTCACCGATTCCGGCGCGGATACCGGCGGGTTCGTCGACAAGCGTGCCGAGTACGTCGAACACCATGGCATCGATCTCTGGCTCTGGCATGGGAGAGGTCTCCTGGGTGAAGCGGTGGCGTGAGAGCGGCTGTCAGCCGAACACGGCGGGAAGCCACTCTGATTCCCGACCCGCATACGAGAACCGCACGCTCTGGGCCGCTCCGTAGAGGGCGCCGGGTCACTGCGCGCCCCCACCGCCGGTGTCACCGCCGAAGACCCCGAAGCGCCGGTAGCCGAGAGTTTCGGTCATGAGCTCGTGCCAGCCCTCGGCGACACCCCGGCGCGTGAACGGACCTTGCGGCAGCTCCGAGTAGCGGAAACCGGGCAGCGAGGGGGTGACCACATCGGAAGATCCAGACGCTACGCGGCGCGGGCCTTCGTCGCGTAGATGTCCACGTACTCCTGGCCGGAGAGCCGCATCACGTCGCTCATGACCTCGTCGGTCACGGCGCGCAGCACATAGCGGTCGCGGTCCATGCCCTCGTAGCGGGAGAAGTCCAGCGGCTCGCCGAAGCGGACGGTCACCGGGCTGCGGTGCAGGCGGCCCTTGCCGTCGGGCTGCACCTTGTCCGTGCCGATCATCGCGAACGGGACGACGGTGGCACCGGTCATCAGCGTCAGCCGGGCGATGCCGGTGCGGCCCCGGTAGAGACGGCCGTCGGGGGAGCGGGTGCCCTCGGGGTAGATCGCGAAGACGTTGCCCTCATCGAGGACCCGGCGGCCGGTCATCAGCGCGGCGACACCGCCGTGCCCGCCGTCCCGGTCCACCGGGATCATGCCGCTGGTGGTGAAGAACCAGGCCATGAGCCGACCCTTGACGCCCTTGCCCTTGACGTACTCGTCCTTGCCGATGAAGTACACGCGGCGCCGGACGACGAGGCCGAGGAACAGGGAGTCGATGAACGTGACGTGGTTTCCGGCGAGGATCACCGGCCCGTCTCCCGGAATGTTCTCCGCTCCCTCCACCTTCGGGCGGAACAGGACGCGCATGAGCACTCCGAGAATCGCCTTCAGCACGATGCGGGACAACGGACCCTCCGGTCGGTGGTGGTCGGGTACAGCGCGTGGTGCGCCGTGCGGACTCCGAGGCCCGCCGCTGGCTCACCTGGCTCACCTCATAAGCCGCGCAGGTGAGGACGATACTCGCGGGTCCGCCTGGTGCGCACACCGGGCCACGCGCCGGTACGCAAGGTTGACGGCTGTTTGCGCCGCGTTCGAGCGGATGCCTCCCGTACGAAAGCTGTACGCGCTTACGATCAGCCCGACCTACGAGGATGAGGAGTGCGCATGGAGCAGGAGCAGCGACCGGGGCGACGGACCCTTCTGGGGGCCGCGGCGGCCCTTGGAGCGGGCGCGATGGTGCTGGGCGGGACGGGCGCGGCGACGGCCGCCGGGAGCGGCACCCGGCGGCAGGGCCGGGACGAACTGCCGGTGCCCACCGTCGTGGCCCACCGGGGCGCCAGTGGCTACCGCCCCGAGCACACCCTGGGCTCCTACCAGCTCGCCCTCGACATGGGCGCGCACGTCATCGAGCAGGACGTGGTCCCCACCAAGGACGGCCACCTCGTCTGCCGTCACGAGAACGACATCACGGGCACCACCGATGTCGCGGCGCACCCCGAGTTCGCCGACCGCAAGACGACCAAGTCGGTCGACGGCGCCAAGCTCACCGGCTGGTTCACCGAGGACTTCACGCTCGCCGAGCTGAAGACCCTGCGCGCCAAGGAGCGAATAGCCGGGACCCGGCAGCGCAACACGCTCTACGACGGCCGCTGGCAGGTGCCCACCCTCGAAGAGGTGCTGAAGTGGGCCGACCGCGAGGGCGAGCGGCGCGGCCGCCGGGTCTGGCTGCACATCGAGACCAAGCACCCCAGCTACTTCCGCGAGCTCGGCCTCCCGCTGGAGCAGCGGCTGGCGAAGCTGCTGCGCGCGTACGGGCGCCACAAGCAGAACTCGCCGAACTTCGTGCAGTCCTTCGAGCCGAGCAGCATCAAGCGCCTCGCCGAGCTGGTCAGCTGCCCCGGAGTGGTCTTGCTGTCCACCGCCTCCTCGCGCCCCTGGGACTTCGTCGAGGCGGGCGACCCGCGCACGGTCGCCGACCTCGTCACCCCCAAGGGTCTGGCGTGGCTGGCCGACTTCGCGCGCGGCATCGGCCCGGACCTCTCGCTCATCATTCCGCGCGGCGCCGGCGGCAAGCTCGGTACGCCCACCACGCTGGTGAAGGACGCGCACGCGGCCGACCTCATCGTGCACCCGTACACCCTGCGCAACGAGAACACCTTCCTGCCGCTGGACTTCCGCAAGGGCACGGACCCCAACGCGTACGGTGACGCCTTCGGCGCCTTCAAGGTCTACTTCGAGCAGGGCATCGACGGGATCTTCTCGGACAACCCCGACACGGCGCTGCTCGCCCGCGCCGACTTCGTCAGGTAACCGGCTTCGTCAGGTAGTCGAACCCGTAAGCCGCCACCGGCCGGGGCCCGCCCGTGTGGGCGGGCCCCGGCCGCGTCAAGGGCCCGCGCCGCCCGGCCCCGGTCGGGTGGCAGCCGTCCGCTTCGGCAACCGCACGCCGAAGCGGCGGGGTCCTGGCATGCATGAATCCCCCCAGTGCGGACCTCCCTCCGCCCAGCGCGGCCCCGCCCGGCGCCGCTTTCCCCGGCACCGGCCCGCCCGGCGTGCGCCGCTCCGGTACCGCCGTCTCCGGTGCCGCCCTCTCCCGTACCGCTCTCTCCGGTGAGCCGCTGATGGACGCGCTGCGCCCGCTGCTCGCCGCCGAGGCGGCGGCCGAGGCGCACGGCGCGGGCCTGGACCCCGCCGACCTCGAACAAGGGGTGTGGCTGCGGCTGCTGGAACGCGACCCCGCGGGCGGCCCGCCCGCCGAGCCCGCCGCCTGGCTGCTGACCGCTGTCCGGGCCGAGGCCAGGGGCGCCCGGCACAGGGCGCTGCGCGAAGTCCCGTACGACGAGGCTGACAGCGAACCCGCCGGCCCCACCGCCCTGGGCGCCGAGCGGATGCTCCTTGACGCGGAGGACGGGCGCAGGTTGCGCGCGGCGGTTCGGCGGCTGCCCGGCAACTGCCCCCGGCTGCTCAACGCGCTGATGTCCCGATCGGACCCGACGTACCGTGAAATCGCGGGTGAGTTGGGAATCTCACAGGGCAGTCTGGGGCCGGTACGTTCCCGTTGCCTTGGATGCCTGCGCAGAATGCTCACGGCGGAGGTTGCGGCTCCTGAACCCTGGGGAAGGGAGCGATAGACAACCGGCGCCACGGAGACGACGTTCATCCCACGGCGGCTCCTGTCAGGGCACCCCCGTCCCGCCGCGCCGTCACCCTCACCGCGGCTGGACGCACACTCAGAGGAGGCATGCGCACATGGGCATGAGCGTGACCATCTCTCCGGCGACCGAACAGGACGCCGAGCAGATCCTCAAGCTCCAGTACCTCTGCTACCAGAGCGAGGCCGAGCTGTACGGCGACTACTCCATCGAGCCGCTGACCCAGTCCCTCGACGACCTCCGTGCCGAGCTGGGCAAGGGCTGCGTGTTCGTGGCCCGGCTCGGCGAGGAGGTCGTCGGATCGGTGCGCGGCACCGTGGACGAGGACGGCACGGCTTCTCTCGCCAAGCTGATCGTCCATCCCCGCATGCAGCGTCACGGCCTCGGCGGGCGGCTGCTCGCCGCGATCGAGGAGCGGCTGGCGGCGGACCGGGCGGCGAAGCGGTACCGGTTGTTCACCGGTCACCGCAGCGAGGGCAACCTGCGGCTGTACCGCAAGTGCGGTTACGCCCCCGTCGGTACGGAGGAGATCAGCCGCAGGATGAGTGTGATCACGCTGGAGAAGACGGCGACAGCCGAGGCCTACGTGACCAGCGCCTGACGCGCCGGGCACCTCCCGGGCGGGCCGGAAGCGCCTGCCCGCCCGGGGCGCACCCCTGGCGGCCCGCCGGGCGGGCGCTACCTCTGGCGGGCCCGGCGCAGCCAGAGCAGACCGGCGACGGGGAGCACGACGGGGAGGAAGAGGTAGCCCTTCCCGTAGTCCGACCACACCGTCTGGTCGGGGAAGGCGGACGACTCCACCAGGGTCCAGGTGCCGACGATGAGGACTCCGGCGAGTTCGGCGGCGCAGCACACCATGGCGGCGCGGCGGGCCCCGGCGCCGCCGCGCACCAGCGAGACGGTGATGAACGCGTAGACGAGCGCGGCGACCGCCGAGAGCAGATAGGCCAGCGGGGCCTCGCCGTACTGGGCCGAGAGCTGATAGATGGAGCGGGAGGCCGCCGCCACGGTGAAGACGCCGTAGACGAGGACCAGCAGCCTGCCGGGGCCCTCGCCGATGTTCCAGGCGCGGCGCTCACCCGGCGCGGGTTCCGGTGTCCCGGCAGGTTCAGGCGTCCCGCGCTCGGGAACCGTGGGCTCAGACATGGCCGCCTCCCCAGATGTCCCACAGCCGTACCTCAAGAACCGCGAGGACCACGGCGCCCGCGGCGACGGTCACCGAGCCCCACCGGGTCCGTTCCGTCAGCGACATGAACCCGGCCACCGGCACGGCGCAGGCCGCGCCGATCAGATACGACACGAAGATCGTCGAGCTCTCGTCCGGCTTGTCGCCCTGCGCCAGCCGCACGATTCCCACCACGAGTTGGGCGAGCACGAGCAGGCTCACCACGGCCATGCCCAGGAAATGCCAGTCCTTGGTCGCCTGGTCACGGTAGGCGGCGTGGCCGCACCATCCGGCCAGGGCCAGGGCGGTCAGACTGACCGTCCACGTCAGCGCGTCGTACACCGGCACCTCCGCAGGGCATTCCGCGTGGCGTGACGGCGCACACAGGGATCGACAGGCATGAGACGACTCTAAACGGCGCCCAACCCCGCCTTACGCGGGGCCCCGGGCCGGAACGTACGCTGGCTGACCATGAAGATCTCCGCGGACGCCCTCCTCTTCGACAACGACGGGACCCTGGTCTCCTCCCTGGAGTCCGTCCACCGGTGCTGGACGCGCTGGGCCGGGGAGTACGGCGTGCCGCCGGAGGACTTCGCACGCGTCGAACTCCACGGCCGCCCGGCCGTGGACATCATCGGCGACCTGCTGCCCGCCGCCCGCATACCCGAGGCGCTGGCGCGCATCGAGCAGCTTGAGGTCGAGGACGTGGCGGGCGGAGTGACCCTGCTCCCCGGCACCGCCGAGCTGCTGGCCTCCCTGCCCGCCGACCGGTGGGCCGTCGTCACCTCGGCGGGCCGGCGGCTGGCCGAGGCCCGGCTCGCCGAGGTCGGCATCCACGCCAAGCAGCTGATCACCGCCGACGACATCACGCGCGGCAAGCCCGACCCGCAGCCCTTCCTGCTCGCCGCCGAACGGCTCGGCGCCGACCCCGCCCGCTGCGTCGTCTTCGAGGACGCGCCCGCCGGGCTCGCCGCGGGACGCGCGGCCGGGATGCGGACCGTGGCGTTGACCACAACGGCTCCGGCCGAAGGACTGGTGGCGGACATCGTGGTCGCCGACCTGTCGAAGGTGTCGGCGCAGGCCACAGACGACGGAGTGCGGATCACGGTGGGGGAGTGACCCCACGGGCCGTCTTGTCCACGGGTCGGTCGGAGGAGTCCGCTATGCGGACTGTCTTGATCGACCCGTACGCCTGTCTGGTTTACTTGCGCCCATGACCACGACGAGCAGCCGCACCCTTGCGACCGAGGCGATGATGACGCCCGGTGCTCGTTGTATGTGTCGAATGTGTGACCGCTGAGGGCCCCTGCCGGAGCCTCGCGCCCCGAAGCGAGACCACGCCGCTGTCCGTACACCGTTGTACGGGCTTCGCCGTGCGCGCCCCGCGTCACCGGAAGCCGAAGCCGGGCCACGCGCCCCCCGGATTCCTCCCTGCCGCGTTCCGCAATGTATGCCCCGTGCCGGCACCATCCCCGCCGCGCACTCGACAGTGACGGAAACCCCCTGTGATCACCACGACGGGCCTGACAAAGGTCTACCGCTCACGAGGCCGCGAGGTCACCGCCCTCGACGGCGTCGATCTGCATGTACGTGAGGGCGAGGTCTACGGCGTCATCGGCCAGAGCGGCGCCGGGAAGTCCACCCTCATCCGCTGCGTGAACCTCCTGGAGCGCCCCAGCTCGGGAACGGTCACGGTGGCCGGACAGGACCTCACGGCCCTCGCGGGCCGTGGCCAGCGCGCGAGCTCGGCGCTCCGCCAGGCCCGCAGCCGCATCGGCATGGTCTTCCAGCACTTCAACCTGCTCTCCTCACGCACCGTGCAGGCGAACGTCGAACTGCCGCTGGAAATCCTCGGCGTCTCCGGCAAGGAACGCGCCCGCAAGGCCCTGGAACTGCTCGACCTCGTCGGCCTCGCCGACAAGGCCCGGGCCTACCCGGCGCAGCTCTCCGGTGGCCAGAAGCAGCGCGTCGGCATCGCCCGCGCCCTCGCGGGCGACCCCAAGGTGCTGCTGTCGGACGAGGCGACCTCCGCCCTCGACCCCGAGACCACGCGTTCGATCCTCCAGCTGCTGCGCGACCTCAACCAGCAGCTCGGCCTGACCGTGCTGCTGATCACGCACGAGATGGACGTCGTCAAGACCGTCTGCGACTCGGCGGCGCTGATGAAGAACGGCCGGGTCATGGAGTCGGGCACCGTCGCCGAACTGCTCGCGACGCCCGGCTCCGAGCTGGCCCGCGAACTCTTCCCGGTCGGCGGCGAGCCCTCCGGCCCCGACCGCACCGTCGTGGACGTCACCTTCCACGGGGAGGCCGCCACCCAGCCGGTGATCTCCCAGCTGTCCCGTACGTACAACGTCGACATCTCCATCCTCGGTGCCGCGATGGACACCGTCGGCGGACGGCAGGTCGGCCGGATGCGGATCGAACTGCCCGGCCGGTTCGAGGAGAACGTGGTGCCGATCGGCTTCCTGCGCGAGCAGGGGCTTCAGGTCGAGGTGGCGGAACCCGCGGCCGGGCCGGGTGGTCCAGGCGGTACGGACGCTGCGGACGCTGCGGATGTCACGGGTTCCGCGCCCGTCGGCGCGCTGGTCGAGGAAGGTGCCAAGTGACCTGGTCCGAGATGGGGCCCGAGCTGTACAAGGCCGGTCTCGACACCCTTTACATGGTGTGGTGGTCCATGGTCTACGCCGTGCTGGGCGGGCTGCCACTGGGAGTGCTGCTGGTCCTCACCGACCGGGGCGGCCAGCTGCAGAACCTCGTGGTGAACAAGGTCGTCGGCGCGGTCGTCAACATCGGCCGCTCGCTGCCCTTCATCATCCTGATCGTCGCGCTGATCCCGTTCAGCCGCTTCGTCGTGGGCACCTCCATCGGCCCCACGGCGGCGGTCGTCGCCCTCGCCATCGGCGCCATCCCGTTCTTCGCCCGGCTGGTGGAGACGGCGGTACGCGAGGTGGACGGCGGCCTCGTCGAAGCCGTCCAGTCGATGGGCGGCGGCACGTGGACCATCGTCTTCAAGGTGCTGCTGCCGCAGGCGCTGCCCTCCCTCATCGCGGCCCTGACCACCACCGTCATCACCCTCATCAGCTACTCGGCGATGGCGGGCGCGGTCGGCGGCGGCGGCCTCGGCAACCTGGCCATCGTGAACGGCTACCAGCGGTCCGACGACCGGCTGATGCTCGTGACCGTCGTGCTGCTCATCGTCGTCGTCACCGTCGTCCAGCTCATCGGCGACCTGGTCGTACGGCAGCTGGCCCGCCGCTCTGGCTCCGGCTCGGCAGCCCGCGGGCGGCTGCGCCTGCCCAGGCAGCGCGAGGCCGGTGCCGCGACCGGGGCCCGGGACGCGGCCGGTCCGGCCGCCGCGGCCGCGAACGCGGAGCCCGCCGAGCGCGCCGAACTGGTCAAGACCGCGAGCCCGGCCAAGGCCACGAGTCCGGCCGAACCGGCCGACTAGCCGCCGGACCCGACGAGCGGACCGCCATCTCAGCCCCCTCCCCAGCGGGCCGACCCACCGGACCCTCCTCCAGTCCTCACGAGCCCGGACCCTTCGCCGGGCGCACCAGTCGTGAGATCGAGTACGTCAAGAAAGGGCACTCTTCGTGCGCAACTCCACCAAGTTCACCGTCACGGCCGCGACCGCCGCCGCGCTGGCCATCGCTCTCAGCGCGTGCAGCGCGCCCTCCGACTCCGACGGCGACAGCGGCGACAAGGACTCCGCCCTCATCGTCGCCGCCAGCCCCACCCCGCACGGGGACATCCTGAAGTTCGTCAAGGACAAGCTGGCGAAGAAGGCGGGCCTGAAGCTGGAGGTGAAGGAGTTCAACGACTACAACCTCCCCAACACCGCCACCGACAACGGTGAGGTCGGCGCCAACTTCTTCCAGCACAAGCCGTTCCTGGACGAGTTCAACAAGAAGAACGACACCCATATCGTTCCGGTCGTCAACGTCCAGATCGAGCCGCTCGGCCTCTACTCCAAGAAGGTCGACAAGCTCGCCGACCTGAAGTCCGGCGACTCCATCGCGATCCCCAACGACGCCACCAACGAGGGCCGCGCGCTCAAGCTGCTCGCCGACAACGGCCTGATCGAGCTGAAGCCCGGCGTCGGCAGCGAGGCCACCCTCAAGGACGTCAAGGACAAGAAGGGCCTGGACTTCAAGGAGCTTGAGGCCCCGCAGATCCCGGCCCGTCTCGCCGACGTGGACGCGGCGGTCATCAACGGCAACTTCGCCATCGGCGCCGGCCTCAAGCCGTCGAAGAACGCGATCGCGCTGGAGAAGGCGGAGGACAACCCGTACGCGAACTTCCTCGCCGTCAAGAAGGGCAAGGAGAGCGACCCGCGGGTGAAGAAGCTGGCGAAGCTGCTCAACTCGCCCGAGGTCAAGAAGTTCATCAACGACAAGTACGACGGCGCCGTCATCCCGGCGTTCGGCGCCGTGCGGGGCTGACCTTCCCCGCCCCGCGCCACCGCGGCCCCGCGTGCCCCCAGGGTGTACGCGGGGCCGTCGCGCATGGCACACGCACCGCTGCATGCTGCATGCTTGTGCACTCACGGCCCCGGGCACGACACCCTCCCCGCGTTGGAGCAGCGCATGACATCCACCTTTCCGGACATCTCCATCAGCACGGACCGGTTGGTGCTGCGACCCTTCGACGAGGCCGACGCCACCGCTCTCGCCGAGATGATGAACGACGAACTCGTCACCGCGTGGACCGCCCTGCCGCAGCCAAGGACCGCCGCCGAAGCCCGTGACTGGGTCATCCGCAGGGCCCCCGCCGCCCGGCTCTCCGGCCGCGGCATGATCCTCGCCGTCCACGAGTTCCTCACCCAGCGCCTGGTCGGGACCATCCACCTCGACCGCACCGACTGGCGAGCGCTGAGCACGGAGATCACCTACGTCACCGCCCCGTGGGCGCGCGGCGAGGGCTACGCCTGCGAATCCGTGGTCGCCGTCGCCCAATGGCTCTTCAGCGACCAGCGGTTCGAGCGCCTGGAACTGCGGACCGCCGCCGACAACACCGCCGCCCAGCAGGTGGCGCAGAAGATCGGCTGCATCAGCGAGGGCGTGCTGCGCAACGCGTGGATAGCCCGGAGCCGCACCGAGGACGGCGGGTGGACCGAGATGCGCACTGACCTGATCGTGTGGAGTCTGCTTCCCGAGGACCTTGAGGGCAACGGCGACCGGATGGCGGAGGCGGGCGGCTACGCGTATCCCGACTGGCGCTGAGCGAGGCAGCCGCACAGCGGTCCGGCCCGGCGCACGCGCGTGGCGCGCACACGGCGCGTACGCACGGGCACATGCGCGTGGCGCGGGCGCACGGCGCGTCCGCCCGGTGGGTGATGCCGCCGCCCGGTGGATGGTGGCCGCGCGTTCAGCGGGCTTCACGTGCCGAGATGGAACGTTTCGCCCTGGACGTGGCGGCGCGGCACACCCGCATCGCCCGCGCCGGTCCCGTCGCCCCGGCGAGGTAGTCTCGAAGCGTCCGTGACCTGTTGACGAGCCCAGGAGAGACCCTTAGATGGCCGACCGCGTCACGGTGATCGGATGGGACGGCTCCCCGCTGACGGACGCGGCCCGCTCCGCCGTCGGCGCCGCCACCCTGGTCGCCGGAGCGGCGCACCATCTGGCCCTCCCCGAGGTGCCGCCCGGCGCCGAGCGGATCAGGCTCGGCAGCGTCGGACTCGCCGCCCGCAGGATCGCGCAGCACCGGGGTTCCGCCGTGGTGTTCGCCGACGGCGACCCCGGCTTCTTCGGCGTCGTACGAGCCCTCCGCGCCCCCGAGCACGGCCTGGAGGTGGAGGTCGTGCCCGCGGTCTCCGCCGTCGCCGCCGCCTTCGCCCGGGCCGGAATGCCGTGGGACGACGCGCAGGTCGTCGTCGCCCACAGCCGCGACCTGCGCCGTGTGATCAATGTCTGCCGTGCCTACCCGAAGGTGGCCGTCCTCACCTCACCCGGCGCCGGTCCCGCGGAACTCGCCCTGCTCCTCGGTTCCGTGCACCGTACGTTCGTCATCTGCGAGGCGCTCGGCACCGAACAGGAGGAAACGACGGTCCTCACCTCGGACAAGGTCGCCGACCACACCTGGCGCGACCCCAACGTCGTCATCGTCATCGGCGGCTCAGGCCCCGCCACCGCCCCGTCGAACGGGCACGGCGGCAGCTGGATCGCCGGTCGCGAGCCCGGCTACCCGCCCGCCATCCGCGGCTGGGCGCTGCCCGGCTCCACCTACGGGGCCGCCACCGAACTCGGCGAGGGCGAGGCCACCTGGCTGCGCGCCGCCCAACTCGCACGCCTGGGCCCGCGCGTCGGCGACCTCGTCTGGGACATCGGGTCGGGGAGCGGCGGGGCGGCGGTCGAGGCGGCCCGGTTCGGGGCGGCCGTCATCGCCGTTGACCAGGATGCGGACGCCTGCGGGCGGGTCACCGCCGTGGCCCGGCGTTTCCATGTGCAACTCCAGGTGGTGCACGGCGTGGCGCCGCAGGTTCTTGAGGACCTGCCGGAGCCCGACGTGGTGCGCGTCGGCGGCGGCGGAGCCGCGGTCGTCACCGCCTGCGCCGCACGGCGACCGGAACGTATCGTCGCCCACGCCGCCACCCGTGACCAGGCGGAAGCCATCAGCAAGGCGCTGTCGGAGGCCGGTTACGGTGTCGAATGCGCGCTGGTGCAATCGATGGAAATGGACGCCCGAGCGTGGTCGGAACGTGACCGCGCGGTCGCCTTCCTGCTCTGCGGCCATCGACCCCACCCGTGACCCCCGCGAAGGCGACGGGAGGTAGGCTGGCGGACCGTTGTACCGTGCCCGGCCCCTGACGTTCTCCCGTCAATGGCCGGAGCGCACCCCCCTCTTGAGGGGGACCGCTGCGGGACCGCGGTACGCAAGGACGGGGGACGTGCCACGTGCCGCACAGCGCGGACGCTCGTTCTTGCTACAGGGCGGTTGGAAGGAGCATTACCGATGGGCGAGGGGTACGCATGACCGACACCGGCCAGATCCCGGGCGAGGGACTGCCGGGGAACGCAGGCGCACAGCCCGGACGGCCGCACCACGCGGACGCTCACGCCCCTGCCGACACCGGCCCCGCCAGCCAGCGGGCAGCCGTCACCTACCCCCTGCACGCCGAAGAACCGGGCGTACGTGAGGACCCCGCGGACCAAGGCGCGCACGGTGAGGACGATGATCTGCTCCTGATGCCCAGCGCGCAAGGGGCGTGGACGGAACAGCAGGCGCTGTATCACCAGCAGCAGCGGTCAGTGTCGCCCGGTGCCCAGCCGCCCTCCGGTCACACACCCGGTGGGTACGCGCCCGCTGGGCAGGTGCTCGCGGGCCAGGACAACCGCTCGCAGGGGAACCCCATGTATGAGAACGGCGCGCACGAGCACGGCGGCCGGGACACCGGCTCGGTGGAGTACGGAGAGGTACGCGTACCGCAGCCGCCCTCCCAGCCGCTGCCACAGGACCAGCGGCCCGGCGCGGGCCAGCCCGCCCCCGCGCGACGACCGCTGCACATGGGTCCGCCGGTGCCGGACCAGACCGGTGGCGTCGTACGGTCGCTCGCCGACCGCGGCCCGGCCTCGGGCACGCCCGGCGCCCCGCTGCCGCACGGGAGCATGCCGACGAACGCCCCCGAGTACTTCGACGAGCAGGCTGGTATCGACCCACCGCTGGCAGGCCCGCGACTCGCCGCCCCGTGGCAGCCCCAGCCGCAGTCCCAGCAGCCTCAGCCGGGGGCGCGGACCCCTGACGCCTCCGAAGCGCAGCCTTTCCTTGGTGCGCCCGCCCCGTCCGGTGCCATCGACGGCGTTACGGAAACGGCCGGTTCTCCGGCGCACGGCGCGGCCGGTGTCAGCGCTCAGGGACAGCCAGGCGGCCTGCCCGCCCTTGACGCCCAGCAGCCGCAGCAGAGCGCGGGAGCCGGCCAGGCGAGTCGTGCACAACCGCAAACGCAGGTGCAGGCGCAGGCGGAGCCCGGTGGCCAGCAGGCGCAACCACTCCCCGCCGCGGCGGCACCCAGGCCCAGAGCGGTCCGGTACGCCGCGCCCAGAGTTGTGGGCCGTCCGCCGGTCCCCAACGAGGCGAGCCGGCCCGCGGCCGTCGCGACCAGACCCCCCCAGCCCGCACGGGGCTCCGCCCCGGCGAACGGGTCCGGGCCGATGCCTGGCGCCGCGCCGATGCCCGGGGCAGCGCCGACCGATGGCGCGGGAAGCCCGGACGGCGCCGGAGGCGTGGGTGGCGACGGCGCGGCGGACAACGCGCCCGGACCGAACGGTGTGACCCAGGAGCCGGAAGCGGCGGGCACCGCCGAGCCGACCCCATCGTCCGCGTCGGCCGCTGCCCCAGAACTGAACGGCCAGCCGACCGCCGCCCCTGGCGGAGTACCGGTGACCGCGTTCGTACCGGCCCAGGCCGTGGGCGAGCAGTCGCCGCGGCCCGTCGCACCGGCCGCGCCGCAGCCCGGCGCGCAGCCGGTGCCCCCTGCCGAGCCCGTGCGGAGAGGCGAGGGCGTCGCGTGGCCCCAGCCCGGTGACCAGCAGCAACCGCAGCAGGTCCAGGCTGTGGCGCCGGGGAACCACGTCCCCGACACGGAGGGCACATCGGCGCCCGCCCCCGGGACGTCGATAGTCGCCGATGCTTCCACGGCCACGACCAGTGCCCAGGAAGACACGTCCGCCGAACTGCTGACCGAGACACCGCAAGCGGCGGCGGCCCCGCTCGCGCCGGAGACGAGCGAGGCGGCTCCGGACGCGTCGGCCACGCCTGCCCCGGCGACTCCCACAGCCCCCACCACGTCGGTAACCGGGCCCGCGCAGGCCGGTTCCGCCGTTCCTCCGGGCACGCCTGGCGCCGCTGCGGCTGGTCCGGACGGTGCGGCTGGTGTGGATGCTTCAGCTGGTTCAGACGTTTCGGTGCGCGTGCCGCAGGCTGAGGTGGCCGGTTCGTCCGCGACGCCCGCTGCGGACGGCGCCGCGGCCGACGCCACTGAGGAGACCGCCGGTTCGCAGGAGACTGCCGCTGCCGCGCAGCCCGTGGCGCAGCCGGCTGGGACTGCTGAGAAGCCGACGGCGGAAGGCGAGCCGTCGCAGGACGCGGCAGTCGGCGCCGAGGCCGCGGAAGCTCCCGCCGCGCGGGACGAGTCCCCGGCCAACCAGTCGGCGGGGACCCGGCGACGGCAGCGGAGCACGGACGCGGCTGAGCCCAGCCCCAGCCCGGCCGACGCCGCAGCGGTGGCGTCCGGTACGGGGCGACGGCGCCGTACCACCGCCGGTACGGCGGGCGCGGACCACGCGCCCGCCGGTCAGCCGCAGCCTGGGACGGACGCGTTGCCGACCGCGAACGCCCCCGCAGCCGATCAGCACGCCGCCGCTGGAGCCGCCGTTGCCGTAGCCGACGCTGCCGCGAACGAGGGTGCTGAGCCTGGCGGCTCGGTCCGTACGGCTATGGACAGCGCCGGGACGCCCGGTCACGCCGAGGGCGCTGACGCGGAAGCGACCGCTGACGGGCGGCCTTCCGTCGCCGGTTCGCCGTCCGCCCCTGCCGGTGCTGACAGCCAGCCTCAGGGCCCAGCCGCTCCAGGCGAGGCCGCCACTGGCAACGAAGCCGTCGGTGGCGAGGCGGTCGCCAACAAGCCCGATGCCGACAAGCCCGATGCCGACAAGCCCGTTGCCAACGAGCTCGTTGGCAACGGATCTGACGATGACGCGGCCGAAGGCGAGGGACCGGACGCCGGTACGGCTTCGGACGTCGCCGCAGAGGTCGAGGGTGCCCCGGCTGACCCGGCCCCCGCTGACCCGGACGTGGAGACGGCGGGGGAGACGGCAGGAGACACGACGGGTACGGGTCGGCGTCGGCGTTCCGGTGGCGACGCGGCCAAGGCGGGCCGGACGCCCGCTGGCCAGTCCCAGACCGAGGCGACCGGGCAGTCCGACGCGGAAGGCGCGCAGGCGGCTTCGCAGGCCGCAGCGGCAGCTCAGCCCGAGGTGAGCGCCGAAGCGACCGCTGGCCAGGAGGCCGTAGCCGGTACCGAGTCGCCGCAGGCCGCCGCCCAGCCGAGCACGGAGACGGCCGCAGCGGCAGTCGCCGCCGACACGCAGCCACCGGCCGCGCCGCCACAGGCCCCGCAAGACGAGAGCCCCCAGGGCGCGACGTCCGAGGGCACCGCCCCGGAGGGCGAGACCGCCGAGGAAGCCGGGGCCGCGGCGAACGCGACCACCGCACCGACGCAGCCGGCCCCGGCGGTCGGCCAGCCCGCGCCCGACGCCGACAGCGCGACCCAGCCGGGAGCCGAGCCGACGGCTGCCGGTGCCGCCCAGCCGGAAGAGGCGGAGCAGGCAGCGGAAGCCGGGGACGCGGCCGAGTCGGCTGAGCCGTCCCAGGGCGCCGACGCGCCCGCGTCGCCGCAGCCGGAGACCACCGCCTCGGCCACGGAGGCTCAGGCGCCGGGTCAGCCGAAGCCCGCAGCGGCGCAGGTAGCGGCGCCCGCTACCGGTACCGGAGCCGAGCAGAAGAACCAGGGCACCGGGATCGCCGCGAGCGCCAGGCCCGCACAGGAGCGGAAGGCGGCGGCCGGGGCGCCGGATGACCAGGCGTCCGCTCCCGTAGCAGAGGCTCCCGTATCCGAGGCTGCCGTAACGGAGGCTTCCGCCACGGAAGCACCGGCCGCCGCGTCCCAGGAAGAGGGCGCGCAGGCGGAGGGCGCACCGGGCCCAGCCGGTACGGACGTGGCTCAGCCCGCCGGCGGGGCACCGGCCGCCGCCGTGGACGGGCAGCCGGCCACGGACGCGCCGGAAGCCGACAGCACATCATCTGACCAGGTCGTATCCCAGGCCGCCAACGAGTCACCGGCCACGGACGGATCACCTGCCATGCATGAAGCCCACGCCACGGACGTCCCGCAAGAAGACGGCGCGGCATCCGGAGGCCAAGCTGTGGCTGCCCAGAGCTCCACAGCCGACGCCGTAGCGGCCCCCAGCGCCGACGCGGTCACCCCCACGCACCCGGAACCGACGCCGGAACCAGCCTCCGAAACGCCCGTGGCCTCGGCCCCGTCCATCACGGTCCCAGCCCCCAAGCCGAGCCCCGAAGCGACGAGCACCGTGGCCACGCCGCAGGACACTGACGCGCCGCAGGACACGGCAGTGCCGCAGGACACGGACGGCACGCAGAGTGCGGACGCCACTGCCACCACTGCCGCCACCGACACCACGGACGGCACGGGCGACACAGCCGGCGCGGACGGTTCGTACGACCCCGACGCCGCCGAGTTGCTGACCGAGGCCGACATCATCGTCGGCCCCGAGCGGCCCGCCGCCGAGGGGTACGCCGAGGCCGAACGCGCCGCCGTCCACCGGGTGATGCGTGAGCGGCGGGACATCCGCAACGGTTTCCGCACCGATCCCATTCCGCACGAGGTGCTGCTCCGCGTGCTGGAGGCGGCGCACACCGCGCCGAGCGTCGGTCACTCCCAGCCGTGGGACTTCGTCGTCATCCGGTCCGCCGAGACCCGGCGGACGATGCACGAACTGGCCGTCCGGCAGCGCGAGGCGTACGCGAAGTCGCTTCCGAAGGCGCGCGCCAAGCAGTTCAAGGAACTCAAGATCGAGGCGATCCTCGACACCCCCGTCAACATCGTGGTCACCGCCGACCCCACCCGGGGCGGCCGCCACACGCTCGGTCGCCACACTCAGCCGCAGATGGCGCCGTACTCCTCCGCGCTCGCCGTGGAGAACCTGTGGCTCGCCGCCCGCGCCGAGGGCCTGGGCGTCGGCTGGGTGAGCTTCTTCGACGAGCGTGAGATGGTGCGCGCCCTCGGCCTTCCGGAGCACCTGGAGATCGTCGCGTACCTGTGCGTCGGTTTCGTGGACGAGTTCCCGGCCGAGCCCGAGCTGATGCAGGCGGGCTGGGCCAAGCGCCGCCCGCTGTCGTGGGTCGTCCACGAGGAGACGTACGGCCGCCGCGCGCTGCCCGGCGAGGAGCCGCACGACCTGCTCCAGGAGACACTGCGCGGCATCCGTCCGCTGGACGCGAAGGCGCTCGGCGAGGCGTGGGAGCGGCAGAAGCGGATGACCAAGCCGTCGGGCGCGCTCGGCATGCTGGAGATCATCTCCGCGCAGCTGTGCGGCCTGTCCCGGAAGTGCCCGCCGCCGATCCCCGAGCCCGCGGCCGTGGCGGTCTTCGCGGGTGACCACGGGGTGCACGCCCAGGGCGTCACGTCGTGGCCGCAGGAGGTCACGGCGCAGATGGTGGCCAACTTCCTGGGCGGGGGCGCGGTGTGCAACGCGTTCGCCAACCAGGTGGGCGCCGAGGTCTGCGTGGTCGACGTCGGCGTCGCCGCCGAACTGCCGAGCACCCCGGGTCTGTTGCCCCGCAAGGTGCTCCCGGGCACCGCCGACTTCACCCAGGGGCCGGCCATGTCCCGTGAGGATGTGCTGCGCGCCATCGATGTGGGCATCGAGACGGCACGCGATCTCGTCGCCGCGGGCAACAAGGCGCTGCTGACCGGTGAGATGGGCATCGCCAACACCACCGTGTCGGCCGCCCTGATCTGCGTGTACACAGGAGCCGACCCGGCCGAGGTCACAGGCCGTGGCACCGGCGTCAACGACGAGACGCTGGCCCGCAAGGTGGACGTCGTACGCCGGGGCATCGAACTGCACCAGCCGGACGCGGCGGACCCGATCGGGGTGCTCGCCGCGGTCGGCGGTCTTGAGCACGCCGCGCTGGTCGGCTTCCTGCTCGGCGGCGCCTCGCTCCGTACGCCCGTGATCCTGGACGGCGTGAGCGCGGGCGCGGCGGCCCTGGTCGCCAGGGCCATCGCACCGGAGGCGCTGGCCGCGTGCATCGCGGGACACCGCAGCGCGGAGCCCGGCCACGTCGCCGCGCTCACGAAGCTGGGCCTGCGTGCCCTGATCGACCTCGATCTGCGGCTCGGGGAGGGCACCGGGGCGCTGCTCGCGCTGCCGGTGGTGCAGAGCGCGGCTCGCGCGATGCACGAGGTCGCCACGTTCGACTCGGCGGGCGTCACCCAGAAGAGCTGACGCCAGGTGCGGAGGCCCGGGCTCCGGGCCTCCGCACCCCCGCGTGGCCGTACCCGCTGTCCGCGCGGCCCGCGCGCGACGCGCACCGGCCCGGGGGAGGGGGAGCCAGTCCCCTCCGAGGCCCCGAGGCCACAGCTCGCCGCGCGCGACCGCTTCACATGTCTTCACATGTCGCCCCCCAGCTTGATCCGGCACGGTGCCGCTTTGCCCCGTTCCGCCCCTCTCCACCCGTTCCACCCGGCCCGCCCGCTCCAGTAGCACCCCAGTCCGCCCCCGGCCCCGTATCCGATCCGTGTCCGATCCGCCGGGCTCCGCCCACGCGCGGGGACGCGCCTCCCCGTAAGGTGTCCGCAGGGGCTGTCCGCCCCACTCTGATCAGCCGCTCCAGCGCCGAAGCGGCGTCCCCCGCCGTACGAGGAGCCGCACCGCCATGTCCGAGAACTCCGCCTACCCCGTCGGGCTGCGTCTGACCGGCCGGCGCGTCGTCGTCCTCGGCGGCGGCCAGGTCGCACAGCGCCGACTCCCGGCGCTCATCGCGGCGGGCGCGGACATCACTCTCGTATCGACGTCGGCGACCCCCTCCGTCGAGGCCATGGCCGACACCGGCGAGATCCGCTGGGAGCGCCGCCGCTACCAGGACGGCGACCTCGCCGACGCCTGGTACGCGCTCATCGCCACCGACGACCCTGCCGCGAACACCGCCGCCTCCGCCGAGGCCGAGGCCCGCCGCGTGTGGTGCGTACGCAGCGACGACGCCGAGGCGGCCACCGCCTGGACCCCGGCGACGGGGCGCAGCGAGGGAGTGACCGTCGCCGTCCTCACCGGCCGTGACCCGCGCCGCTCCGCCGCCGTGCGCGACGCGATCGTCGAGGGCCTGCGCGATGGCACCCTGGCCGCCCCGCACCACCGCACGCGTCCGCATCACTCGGTGCCCGGGGGGACCCCGATGCCCGGCGTCGCGCTCGTCGGCGGCGGCCCCGGAGACCCGGACCTGATCACGGTGCGTGGCCGTCGGCTGCTGGCCGAGGCGGATGTGGTGATCGCCGACCGGCTCGGCCCGCGCGACCTGCTGGACGAACTCCCGCCGCACGTCGAGGTCATCGATGCCGCGAAGATCCCGTACGGCAGGTTCATGGCCCAGGAGGCCATCAACCAGGCACTGATCGAGCACGCCAAGGCGGGCAAGGCGGTCGTACGTCTCAAGGGCGGCGACCCGTTCGTGTTCGGGCGTGGCATGGAGGAGGCGGAGGCACTGGCGGAGGCGGGCATTCCGTGCACGGTGGTGCCCGGCATCTCCAGCTCCATCAGCGTCCCCGGCGCGGCGGGCATACCGGTCACGCACCGCGGTGTGGCGCATGAGTTCACGGTCGTCAGCGGGCACGTGGCCCCCGAGGACCCCCGCTCACTCGTCGACTGGGCGGCGCTCGCCCGCCTGCGCGGCACCCTGGTGCTGATGATGGCGGTCGAGCGGATCGGCGACATCGCCGCCGCTCTGGTCGCCCACGGCCGCTCCGCCGACACGCCCGTGGCCATCGTCCAGGAGGGCACCACCGCCGCGCAGCGCCGTGTCGACGCCACGCTCGGCACCGTGGCGGAACGGGCGGCGGCCGAGGGCGTACGGCCTCCGGCGGTCATCGTCATCGGCGAGGTCGTCACCGTAGGACCGGCGCGACCCGAGACGTCCGGCGAGCAGTGACCGGGTCCCGTAACCGCGCCCCCGTGCCGCCGGCGTAGCCCCGAAGACAGGGGTTACGGGCCACAGGGCAGGCGCCCCCCCGCACAGCGACCAGCACGCGCCAGGGCGCCCAGAACATACGAGAACGTACGGGAACGTACGCGCTAGTACGTAGGCAGCAGAACGCTCAGGACCCAGCACGCACCCGGTCCAGGACAAGAAGGCAGCTATCACCTCGTGGCCGAACTCATCACCATCGACGATCCTGACGACCCCCGGCTCGGCGACTACACCGGGCTGACCGACGTCGAGCTGCGCCGCAGGCGCGAACCGGCCGAGGGCCTGTTCATCGCCGAAGGCGAGAAGGTCATCCGGCGGGCCAGGCAGGCGGGCTACGCGATGCGCTCGATGCTGCTCTCGGCGAAATGGGTCGACGTGATGCGCGACGTGATCGACGAGGTCCCGGCGCCCGTGTACGCCGTCGATCCGGCGCTGGCCGAGCGGGTCACCGGCTACCACGTGCACCGCGGCGCCCTGGCCTCCATGGCGCGCAAGCCGCTGCCGTCGGCCGGTGACGTGCTCCGCACGGCCCACCGCATCGTCGTCCTCGAAGCCGTCAACGACCACACCAACATCGGGGCCGTGTTCCGCAGCGCGGCGGCTCTCGGCATGGACGCGGTCCTGCTCTCCCCGGACTGCGCCGACCCGCTGTACCGACGCTCCGTCAAGGTGTCGATGGGCGCGGTGTTCGCCGTGCCGTACGCCCGGCTGGCGAGCTGGCCGCGCGACCTGGCCGAGGTGCGCGAGGCGGGGTTCACCCTGCTCGCGCTCACCCCGGACGAGCAGGCGACGTCGATCGATGAGGCGGCACCGCACCGCCTGGACCGGGCGGCGCTGATGCTGGGCGCCGAGGGCGACGGCCTGACCCGGCACGCGCTGGCCGCCGCCGACACCTGGGTGCGCATCCCGATGGCGCACGGTGTGGACTCGCTGAACGTCGGCGCGGCGGCCGCTGTCGCCTTCTACGCCGTGGCCACGGGCCGTCCCGGCGCCTGACCCGCCCCTCCGCTCACCCGCGCTACGGGGCGCGCGCCGGGGAGGCGAGCGGAAGCCGTCACGGTCCGACGGCACCCGACGGTACCGCTACCGGGCCGGAGCGCCACCGTCCGCGCCAGGCCCCGCCGTAACGGCTCCGCTGCCGTCACCGCCGGCAGCGCCGGTACCGCTGTGGGCGCTGTCGCCGCCGTCGTACGGTGACGACGGAGCGGGGCTGACGGCGCCGAGCCCGTTCGCCGGGCCTTGACAGCCCTGGGCTGCGGCGATGCCGAGAGCGACCAGCAGCGTCACCACAACAAAAACGATAAGTCGCTGCCGCATCATGCGGCGGTTCGCCCCGGCGGACCGCCGTCCTGTGGGGGTGTTACGCCCGGAAGGCCGCGAGTCGCCGCGCGAGCGGGGGCGCATGGGAGTGCGGCCGCCCGGCCCCCGGCCCGTAGCACGCTGTCCGCTGCCGCCGTTCCCCGTACGCGCCGCGCCGCCGCTTCCCGTGCGCGCCGCGGAACCACCCCCTGTACGGGCCGCGGGGCCGCCTCCAGGGCGAGCCGGGGAGCCGGTGCGCGCGCCGCCCGCGCCCTGTCCGGTGCGTGCGCCCTGCCCGGTGCGCGCGCCGGAGCCGCGTGAGGCGGGGCCGCGCGGCGCGTCACCGCGCGCCGAAGGCCCACGGGGCGCCGGGGCGGCGCCGAAGCGCTGTTCCGTGTGCTGCTGCGCGTACTCCTCGGCGGCCCGGCCGCTGGGCCGCTCGCCGCGCTGACGCGCGCCCTCTGTCGGCTGGGCCGCTCGGGCACCGGGCAGACCGTGTGCCTCGCGGGCGGCGATCTCCTTGAGCCGCAGCGACAGTTGCAGGGTACTCGGCCGGTCCTCGGGGTCCTTCGCGAGGCAGGCGTGCAGCAGGGGCGCGAGCGCGTCGGGCACACCGAGCAGTTGCGGCTCCTCGTGCACCACGCGGTACAGCATCACCTCCGAACTTCCCTGCCCGAAGGGGGAGTCAGCGGTGGAGGAGTAGGCCAGCGTCGCGCCCAGTGCGAAGACATCCGTCGCCGGGGTCACCGCGGCGCCCCGCACCTGCTCGGGGGCGAGGAATCCGGGGGAGCCGACCGCCGTGCCGACGTGGGTGAGCGTGCTCGCTCCGGTCGCCCAGGCGATGCCGAAGTCGATGATGCGCGGGCCCTTGGGAGAGAGCAGGATGTTCGACGGCTTCAGGTCCCGGTGCACGACGCCCGCGTCATGCACGGCCAGCAGGCCCTCGGACAGGGCCGCACCGATCGAGGCCACCTGGGCGGCGGGCAACGGCCCGTCCTCGCCGACCTTGTCGTGCAGTGAGGGCCCCGGCACGTACTGCGTGGCGAACCACGGCCGCTCGGCTTCCAGGTCGGCGGCCACCAGCCGCGCCGTACAGCCCCCGCGAATGCGCCGGGCGGCCGACACCTCACGCGCGAACCGGGACCGGAACTCCTGGTCCTCGGCCAGGTCAGGGCGGATCACCTTCAGCGCGACCCGCTGCCCGCGCCGGTCGGAACCCAGGTAGACCACGCCCATGCCGCCCGCGCCCAGCCGCCGGTGGAGCCGGAACGAGCCGACGACACGCGGGTCCTCGCGCCGGAGCCGCATCATCGCCATGTCCGTCCCCTACCTCCGGTGGGGAGGCCCCACTCCGCTGCCCGTCTGACGAGCCACAGCTTACGGATTGACGGGCGGGTGTGCTGATAGGCCGCGCATGCGTCGGCAGACGGATTGTCAGCACCGGTCGTCGCGCCGCGAAACGAAGTCGCGCGCGGCGGGCCGCACCGCACCGCCGAAGCGCGGTTTCCCAAGGTGGCGCCTTCACAGGGTGATTGGGCGCATCGGGGGAGATCACGCGGGCACCGGGGCCGACTCGGCGGACGGTGTACGCGCGCACGGCGGGGCGGCGGGCGGGGCGGGGTGCCGGGCGCGCGGGGCGGTGTGCGGGGAAGGGGGCGAAGTGAGCGATGTCACCCGGGGGTGTCGCCGGCGCCCCTGGGCTGGTCACCTTCCCGTGGCACCAGGCGAAGCCCGTGGGGCCGGTGCCACCGGGGGGCAGCGACGGGCCCGCGCCGTGCGCCGCACGGCCGGTGCCGCAGCCCTGGACTGGTCGGCCGCGCCCTCCCGGCACCGGCGCCCCGGAGCCCCGTCTCAGGGAAGACCCCCAGTCCCGGGGCCAGGTCTCCAACCAGGGGAGTACTGCGTACCCCCCTGGGTCATCCTCCGGGAGGCCCGGAAGTCGGTACGAGGGCATGACGTCCGGCACCCCCGACGAACCTAAAGTTGAAGTCAAGCGGCGAGCGCAGCACTCGTCCCCCGAGGTCAGACGCTCGCCGCTGCATACATACAGATCAGACACGACAGAGGAGGGACGATGGCGGTCATCGCAGGACGCACGGTCATCCGAGCGCAGGGGCACCGTGTCGCCGAAGCGTTCGGCGCCCCGCGCTCCGGCACCCGCCGCCATCCCCTGGTGGCCGCAGCCATGGTGCTGCCGATCGCCGCCCTCCTCGCCGTCGTGTTCGGCGGCTGGGAAGCCGTCGTCACACAAGCGTCGTCCGTGGCCGGAATGCTGGAGCGCTAGTCGCTCCGGGCCCGGGAGAGCGGCCCGGGCCGGGGACTTCCGGCCATAAAACCCCGTGGGGACGGGGGTGCGGCGGACGGCACGAATGCCCGGACAGCCGGGGAGCTGTGGCGGTAAACACTCGCCACAGGATCACCCGCCTGACCTGCGAAAGCAGGTTCGGCGGTGGCTGTCCAGGCAGATTGGGGCCTTGTGCTCTCCATGGGGATGGAGAGCACAGGGCCCCTTGTGCTTTCAGTCGCCGGGTGTTGAAACGTTCATAGGTGAATCCGCCTTGCGATACGCAGCGCGCCCCCGGCGGTGTCCTTGAGTTCTAGTGGTCGTTGCAACACCCCAGTTCAGGGGATGCGATGGACTTCGAGATCCGGGAGGACCGGACTGGGAGAGGGCGCCGGCTGACGCGTGAGCGGGAGGCATACTTCCAGCTCATGCGCCAGGGCTACAGCAGCGGGGGCGACGCTTCACCGGCCGGGTTCCTGAGTGATCAGGCCCGCTGTACGCGCGCACGCCGGGTGAGCGTTGAGGCGGCGGGGCGGTGGCTCGCCGGGGTGGCATGGGCGGATCGCGGTTACCGCTTCGTCGTGTTCCACGGCCCGGTCACAGACCTTGCACTGAAGCGCTAAGGCGTCGAGCCCGTGTACGGACATGACGGCGGGAGCCAGCACGCTGGAGAGCAGGTAGGGGCTGATGAGGTAGCGGCCCGACCAGGTGTCGGGCATGCGCCAGTGCGGGCCCCACCCCGTGCGTCGGTGGGCAGGGGGAACGCCCACGTAATGGACGCTGGTCCCCTCAGTCAGCAGCGTGACGTGTCGATGAAGGCGGTCCCATTCCACGAACGGTGCCAGGGGAGCGACGCGAGGAGGCATCAGCCAGTAGACCGATTCGGTGTTCGGATCGATGATCGACGCGGCGTTGCCCTCACCGTCGAGGATCTGTAACGCCCACTCGGCAACGGCCGTACAGGTGCGTGCGGCGTCCCACTGGTGGCCTGCGGGGATCATCATCACGTCGTCACACGGCGGCGGGAACCAGTCGAGAAGCATGGTCGTCATGAGGCCGACTTGTTCCGGTTCTTCTGCCGCACCGCGCTGACGGCGTCGAGCAACCGGTCGATGTCGGTCAACAGCCTCTCCGGGCTGGGCTTCACGCGCCAAAACGTCGTGTGCTCGCGCCCCATACCGGGGACGAACATCATGGTGCCGTCATCGCCGGACAGCTCGACCTCTGGCGGTAGTTGGCGCCCATCGGCGGAGCGACGTTCGATCAGCCAGCACAGATGCCGGGCCAACTCGTCATCGATGACCGCGCCGGACTCTTCCCCCAGTTCCGCCAAGACGCGCTTGCCGCGCCACGTGGCCATGGTGATGGCGTGCCAGCCGTGTTTGCCGATGGATGTCCAGTTCACGCCCCTGCCGTCGGGAATCCAGTCGTACGGGGCGGCGGGGGTGGCTTCGGTGGGCATGGCACGGCCTCCAGCGTCATCGGCGATCGCTCGGTGATGGTGACGCTAGGTGCCCACGTGGCTACGTGACAGGTCTTGCGCTGACCACCTCGGTGATCCCCTGCGTAGCGGGTGGGACGTGGTGTCCTACCTCGCTACAGAGTGGGATCGACCCCGAGACGAGCCGCCAATGCGCGCAGGTGCCCGTTGCGCCGCCGCTCACGTTTCAACATCTCCCGCACCGTCGCCGCTGCGTGCATCTGGTACGTGATCCATTCAGGTTGCGCCTCCTCGACAGAGAGAAGTGTTTCGAGGGCACTCTCTGAGTCCCCCACCTGGTATTGAGCTTGGGCCACATCCAGGTGGTGAGACGCGGCATGCACCGGGCGAGAAATGGAGTCCGGTGCCACACGTGTCGCTATGGCGAGGGCTTCATCGGGTCGGCTTTCCTCGCCAGCCAGCGCGACATTGACCATTTGCGTACGCACGTCATGCAAGCCGAAAGCGGTCCCGTAGGCGCGCACGGGCCCAGAACGAGTGGCCGCAGATTCGGCCAGGTTCAGAAGGTCATCTGCTCGGTCGCGTCTATTCAGGCGGGCCGCCGGAGTCGCCGCCGCTAGGAGTAGATTTCCGTATACGGCGAATTGGTTCTTCGTGCCTTTGCTGAACGAGGGCTCAAGTGTGTTCGCTTTGCGCTCGGCGATCCTTTGAGCCTCATCCCATCGCCCCTGCCGCAGCAGGACCCATGACAGAGTTGAAATCCCCATGCCTTCCATGAGGGGATCACTCGCCCGTTGAGCCGCGTTCAACTGGTGTGTCACCGCGTCGAAAGCCCAATCTGTATGGCCAGCCTGAGTGGCCAGCGACGCGGCGAGTTGGTAGGCCAGGGCGAGTTGCCGCCATACGTCCTCGGCGGGTCCGCTTGCTGCCCGAGCGACAGCCTTGCCTTCGAGTAGCAACAGGGGCAAGCTGCCCGCGAGTTCGCTGTACTGGCCCTCCCAATACTTCGTTGTCGCCTCTCGAACGGACTGTAGCCATTCACTGGCCGCAGGCGGCTCGGCCTCGATCTCTTCGGGCAGTACCCCCGGCAGATCGCTGATGTCGTGAATCGCGTCGTGCAAGGCCAGCAAGCCGCCATCTTCTGGTTGGCGTTGTGTCACGGTGGGCTGTCCCACTAGTCGTTCAAGTTCTGCGTCGAGAGCGCGCGCGAGTGACCGTAACGTGGCGAGCTGGGCCGACTGCCGTTGACCTTGTTCGAGTTTGCGAATAGTCGCAACGCTTACCCCCGCTTTAGCGGCTAGCTCCTCCTGGGTCAGATCGCGAAATTCGCGCAGTCGTTGGATCTTCCGGCCGATGCTGTGGTTCGACATGTGGCGCACTCCTGAAAGAAGGGCTCAAGGGCACGGTACCCCCGTCACCGTGTGGCGAGGGTCCACGCGGACAGCACCAAGCCGAGCACGCTTATCACGGCGGCGAGGCTCGGCAGAGCAACCCGTCCCCCGCGTACGATCCGCCCGCATACGATCCGGGCATCGGTTCCGCGCGGGCGGAACCCGGCGCGGATGTCGCCTCGCGGGCCACGGCCCGGGGGACGGCGCTGCCGGCACCGGTCAGCAGGGTCGCCGCAGGACCGCGCGCAGCTTACAGACGGACACGGGGGACCCATGAACACCGAACGCCCGGCGAACTCCGCGCTCGCCGACGGCGACGAGTCCGCCGTGCCACGCGGTGAGCTCGTCGACGAGCTCGGGTCGTATGCCCGGTCATCCGTGAGCCGCCTGAACCTCACATGGCGCGGCGCCCGGCGGCCGTGTCCGCATCCCGTCGCGTGCGGGTGCGCTGGGGGCACCGGCGAGGCGGTCGTTCTGGCGGACCGGCCGGACGGCACGGTCGTACGGGTCGGGGCGGTGGTCTCCAAGGCGCACGCCGCCGACACCGATCCATCTGAACTGGCCGTCCGGCTTCGGGTCGCGGCGCATCCCCGGCTCAGCTCTGTGCTCCTGCCTCCACTGCCGTCGGCCGCGCCGCCGGGCCCCAGGTCTTCGGGGGATTCCCCAGCCCAGCGGCCCGGGCACGGGTTGCTGGCGCCGTTGCGTGATGGGCGGCTTGTCAGCCTCTGGCCGTACGGGGAGCCTCTTTCTCCCGATGAGCGGGGCGCCGTGCCGTGGGAGGCCGTTGGCGGGTTGCTCGCGCGGCTGCATGGCGTGGCGCTCGCCGGGCTTCCGGGGCCGCTTCCGGCCATGCGGGGGCCCGCCAAGGTGGGCGGGGCTCTCGCCCGGCTGTCGGCGGCGCCGGGCTCCGTGGTGCGTACCGCCGCCGCGCGCTCCGTGCTACGGGCGGCGCGTGCGCTCCCCGCTTGGGCGCGCGGTGAGACTGAGGCGCCCCATGCGACCGCCCTGTGCCACGGGGATCTGCATCTGGGGCAGTTGGTCAGGCGCTCCGCGCCTGTGGGCGGTCAGGAGCATGCGGCCGACCGTCCGGCGGCCTCCGGCGGTGGCGACTGGTTGCTGATAGACGTCGACGACCTCGGGCTTGGCAATCCGGCGTGGGACTTGGCACGTCCCGCCGCCTGGTACGCCGCCGGGCTGCTCGACCCCGAGGAGTGGGCCCGCTTCCTGGGGGCTTACCGGGCGGCGGGCGGCCGGGGCGCCGGCCCCGGTGCCGGAGCCGCCAGTGACCCGTGGCCCTGGCTTGATGTGCCCGCTCGCGCGCTGACCGTGCAGAGCGCGGCGCTCGCCGTCGTCAAGGCCGCCGCCGCGGGGCGGGAGCTGGACGAGGCGGAAGCGGCCATGGCCGATGCCTGTGCCCGGATCGGAGCGCTTCCGGCGGCAGCGGGGGGCGAAGCGCACGCCGTAGGGTGAACTCCTCGCCGCCGGATGCCGTTCCGGTGGTGCTGATGCCCCCTGGCTGAGGAGTTGAGCGGATCATGCAGTGTCCCAAGTGTCATGCGCCGATGCATACGTACAACCGCAACGGTGTGCAGATCGAGCAGTGCAGTGGCTGCCGGGGGATCTTTCTGGACTACGGGGAGCTTGAGTCGCTGACCCAGCTGGAGACGCAGTGGTCCCAGCAGGCCCCGCCGCCCCCGCAGGCCTACCCGGCGGCCCCGGCTGCGCCGCACGCCTACCCAGCGGCACCGGCTCCGCCGCAGGCGTACCCGGCGGCACCCGCCTGGGGAGCGCCTCACCAGGGACACCACGGGCACCAGGGGCATCACGGCCACCACAAGCACAAGGACCGCGGCTTGGGGCACATGCTCTTCTCGTCCTGACCTTTCTGATCTTCCTGAGCGGCGTGCCGGGCGCGCTCCCGAGTGTGCTCGCCGCCCGCCGCGGGGACGACGAAACGGCCGAGGGCCGGAGCATGAAGCTCCGGCCCTCGGCCGTTTTCCGTGTGGACGATACTGGGATTGAACCAGTGACCTCTTCCGTGTCAGGGAAGCGCTCTCCCGCTGAGCTAATCGTCCGGGATGTCGCGTGAAACCGCGTGCGCGATACTGGGATTGAACCAGTGACCTCTTCCGTGTCAGGGAAGCGCTCTCCCGCTGAGCTAATCGCGCGGGCCGCCGCCCTCGGAGGGGCGGTGGGTCGTACAGGTGGTGCGTGGGTCCGAAAGACCCGGTGGACGATACTGGGATTGAACCAGTGACCTCTTCCGTGTCAGGGAAGCGCTCTCCCGCTGAGCTAATCGTCCGAGGTGGAGACGGGATTTGAACCCGTGTAGACGGCTTTGCAGGCCGTTGCCTCGCCTCTCGGCCACTCCACCAGGAGCGAAGGATCAGATCCTTCACATCGAGCGGACGACGAGATTCGAACTCGCGACCCTCACCTTGGCAAGGTGATGCTCTACCAACTGAGCCACGTCCGCAGTTGTCGTTGTCCAGAACGCTTACGTGTCCCGGCGACGTGTTGAACTCTAGCGGATTCCTCGGCCAGCTCAAATTCCGTTTGCGCAGCGTGCTGCGCTGCTCACCGCCCCAGGGCGGCCGGATCGAGGCCGCCATAGACTCGCAACCGTGTACGACCTGTCGCCCATGGCCCGCTTTGGCGGGCTCGTCGCCGCTGACCTGCGCGACGTCACCAGTGATCCGGCCGCCCTCGACTCGACGGGGTTCTGGGCGGTGGTCGCTGACTTCGAGGGGCGGCTGACCTGCGCTCGCTTCGGCGACGTACGGCCGGCCCCGGTGCCGCCCCCGGTGCCGGGCGCCTGGCAGGGCCCGGCGGCGAGCGAGTGGACCTCCTCGCTCGGCCATGACGCCTACGTCGCCGGGGTCCGGCGGAT
The DNA here is from genome assembly GCF_059026195.1 of Streptomyces sp. A01. Lineage (NCBI taxonomy): Bacteria > Bacillati > Actinomycetota > Actinomycetes > Kitasatosporales > Streptomycetaceae > Streptomyces > Streptomyces sp. A01. Next base: position 29,730 of record NZ_JBWLKN010000004.1, read on the forward strand.
CAAGGAGCACATCGCCGCGGGCGAGGTCTACCAGGCCAACCTGTGCCGGGTGCTGTCCGCGCCGCTCGCGGAGCCGGCGGGCGGCGCGCCCGCTGACGTTGACGCGCTGACCGCGCTGCTGGCGCGGGGCAACCCCGCCCCGTACGCCGGTACGGTCCGGCTGCCCGCCCATGGGGTCGAGGTGGCCACCGCCTCGCCCGAACTGTTCCTGCGCCGCTCCGGGCGGGTCATCGAGTCCGGGCCGATCAAGGGAACCGGACGGGTCGCCGCCGACCTGCTGGACAAGGACCACGCCGAGAACGTGATGATCGTGGACCTGGTCCGCAACGACCTCGGCCGGGTGTGCGCCACCGGCTCGGTGACGGTCCCCGCGCTCTGCGAGGTCGAGCCGCACCCCGGACTCGTCCACCTCGTCTCCACGGTGCGCGGAGAACTGGCCGACGGCGCGGGCTGGCCCGAACTGTTCGCGGCCGCCTTCCCGCCCGGCTCGGTCACCGGGGCCCCGAAGTCCAGCGCGCTGCGGATCATCGACGCGCTGGAGACGGCGCGGCGCGGCCCGTACTGCGGGGGAGTGGGCTGGGTGGACGCCGACCGCAGGACCGGCGAACTGGCCGTCGGCATCCGCACCTTCTGGGTCGACCGGGCCCCCGCCGACCCGCCGCCGCGACTGGCCGGCGCGCCACTGCTGCGCTTCGGGACCGGCGCCGGGATCACCTGGGGCTCCGACCCCGAACGAGAATGGCGCGAGACCGAGCTGAAGGCCGCCCGGCTGCTCGGGGTAGCGTCGGGAACACAGCAGGCGACTGGAGGGACGACACGGTGACGATCTGGCTCGATGGAACACTGCGGGACGAGGCCGAAGCGCGCGTCTCCGTCTTCGATCACGGGCTGACGGTCGGCGACGGCGTCTTCGAAACGCTCAAGGCGGTCGAGGGCAGGCCCTTCGCCCTGACCCGCCACCTGATCAGGCTCGCCGACTCCGCGCGCGGCCTGGGACTGCCCGAGCCCGACCTCGACGAGGTGCGCCTGGCGTGCGCCGCCGTCCTGGAGGCCAACCCGATGCCGCTCGGACGGCTGCGGATCACCTATACCGGCGGGCTCTCACCGCTCGGCTCCGACCGGGGCGAGGCGGGCCAGACGCTGGTCGTCGCTGTCGGCCCGGTCACCCGCAGGCCCGACACCACCGCCGTCGTCACCGTGCCCTGGACGCGTAACGAGCGCGGCGCGCTGACCGGCCTGAAGACCACGTCGTACGCGGAGAACGTCGTCGCCCTCAGCCGCGCCCGGCAGCGCGGCGCCTCGGAGGCGCTGTTCGCCAACACGGTCGGCCAGCTGTGCGAGGGCACGGGCTCCAACGTGTTCGTCGTGCTGGACGGGGAACTGCACACCCCGCCCGTCGCCTCCGGCTGCCTGGCGGGCATCACGCGGGCCCTCGTCGCCGAGTGGGCGGGCGCCAAGGAGACCGACCTGCCGATCGAGGCCCTCGACGAGGCCGAGGAGATCTTCCTGACCTCCACGCTCCGCGACGTCCAGGGCGTGCACCACGTCGGCGGCTGCGAGGGTGCGGGCAGGGCGCTGCCGACGGCGCCTGGGCCGGTCACCGCGGAGGCGCTGCGGATCTTCGCGCGGCGCTCGGCCGCCGACCCCGACCCGCGTTAGGACCGACCGGCGGACCGGGGCGCGTACGCCGCGCGGCGCGTCGGAAGCGGGCAGGGCGGTCCGTACCGGGAAAACCCCGTGACGGGCGGGCGTGTGACCGGTACAACACCATCGTGACCACCACCCTGCGGCCGACCGCACCCCTTGAGCACAGCGAGGACGGCGGGCGTTCGCGCTCGTACGACATCTGCGTCAACAGCCGCCCTGTCGGGGCGGTCCAGCTCGGTACGAGCGCGAAGTTCGGCAGGTCCGTCGGAGAGATCCGGAACCTGGACATCGACGAGCGTGACCGGCATCGCGGCCGGGGCACGGTCGCCGCGCTCGCCGCTGAGGAGGTGCTGCGCGGATGGGGCTGTGCCCGCGTGCAGGTCTCCGTCCCGGCGGGGGCCGACGCCGCGCGGGGGCTGGCGGCCGCGCTCGGCTACACCGAGCGCGGCCGCATCATGGTCAAGCCGCTGACCGAGGCGCCGGAGCTGCCACCGGGCAGCGTCGACCGGCCGCTGAGCGAGGCGGAGTACCCGGCGTGGCTGGAGCAGGAGCGAGCGGACTACATCCAGAGCTGGCGGGAGCGCGGGACAAGCGAGGAGCAGGCCATCGCCAAGGCCGACGCCGACTACCGCGACCACCTGCCCCAGGGGTGCGCGTCGCCTGACGCCCGGCTGCGGGTCCTCACCCACGACGGCACGGACCGGGGCATGCTGTGGCTGGCCGTCAACGGTGACTTCGGCGACGGCGCCGAGGCCTACGTCTTCAACGTCGGGGTCGCGCCGGAACACCGGGGGCAGGGCCACGGCCGCACCCTGATGCTGATCGCCGAGCGGCACAGCGTGGCGGCCGGGGCACGCGCGCTGGGGCTGCACGTCTTCGCGGGCAACACCCGGGCGCAGCGGCTGTACGAGTCCCTCGGCTACCGGGCCACGCGGCTGCACCTGGGCAAGGACCTACTGTAACGGGACGTCCTGTGACGTTCTGTAATGACCTTCCGTAACGGGCCGCGCCACCGGAGCGGTGCCGGGGGGCTACTGGCGGCCGGGCTCGGCCAGCAACCGGTCGGCGATGCTCTCGACGCGCTCCCGCAGACCCTCCTGGCTCTTGCCGCCGTCGAGCCGTTCGCCGCCGATCTCGTACGTCGGGGTGCCGGTGACGCCGATCGCCTTGCCCTCGGCCTGGTCGGCGTCGACGGCCAGCAGATGCCTGCCGTCGATCAGCGCGGTGTCGATCTCCTCGGCGTCCAGGCCGAGCCCGGTCGCCACCTCAAGGAGCAGCGGCACTCCGCGCCCGGCCAGTTCGCCCACCCGCTCCAGGACGGCCTCGACGTAGGGCCAGCCCTGCCCTTGCTCGGCGGCCTCCTCGGCGGCCTGCGCCGCCGCGTACGCGTGCTTGTGCTTCTCCAGCGGGAAGTGCCGCAGCCGGATGTCCAGCGAATCCCCGTAGCGGGCGCGCAGCGCCCGCACGTCGGCGAGCGCCGTGTGGCAGTCGGGGCACTGGAGCTCGCACCACACGTCCAGTACGGCGCGGGCGGGCGCGGCGGTGTCGCCGGGAAGAGGGTCAGTTGCGCTCATAGGAGCAGTCTTCCAGCTCCGGCGGCCGACCTCGTACGGGGACCTGGTGGGAAACGGGCGCGGCACCTGCGCGCGGATGACCCCCACTGGGACCTGCGGAGGACGCGTTCCCCCGACTTCTCCCGGATATATCGCCGACAGGGCGCCCGATCGTGGCTCTCCGGCGTCGCGGCGGTGCACGATGGAGGGAACAACACCCCATCGGCAGGAGGACCGGATGCTGACCTCGACGCTGTGCGCGGCACTGTCGGCGGCGGGGCTGGGCATCGCCGCCATGACGGCGTACCGCAAGCGATTCCTGGCGGCGACCAGGATCGCCGCCTACTCGCTCCTGCCGCTGGGTCTGGCCATGACGGGCATAGCCGACTGGGTCACCGACCTGGTCCTCAAGCCCACCGTGTGGCTCGGCTTCGGCGTACTCGCCGTCTCCGCCCTGCTCTTCATGGTGGCCCGGGCGGTCGAGGGCCGCTCGGAGGGCGGCACCCGCAAGGAGCGCCGCGCGGCCGCCGCCGCGCAGCGGGCCGCACTGGCCCCGGACGCCTCGGCGCCGTCCCTGGGTCCCGCCCGCGCTCCGCAGCGGCAGCCCAAGCGGAAGACCACGGCTGCCGGAGCCACGGAAGACTTCAGCGATATCGAAGCGATCTTGAAAAAGCACGGAATCTGACGAACTGGCCGCTGCGGCGGGCATGTTGGTCGGCGTATGGGGTGCGGCTACGGGATCATCGGGCATCGATGCCGCACTCACCCGGGGAACGCACCCCCGCACCAGCACATGAAGAGCCGCGCGGATGCCTGTTCGCGCTGTCCCAGCCGCCGTTGATGCTCTTCCTCAGCGTGATCGCCGCACTTCTGCTGCTCGCAGCCCTGCACGACCTGTACCCGTGGTGAGCCACCGGGCCCCCGGCCGCGTGCGGAGGCGGGGGTGGTCAGACCTCGGCCTCCTTGCGCCTGGCGCGATAGGCGGCCACGTGGAGCCGGTTCCCGCAGGTGCGGCTGTCGCAGTAGCGGCGCGAGCGGTTACGGGAGAGATCGATGAACGCGCGTCGGCAGTCCGGCGCCTCACAGCGCCGCAGCCGCTCCCGCTCGCCCGCGACCAGCAAGAACGCCAGGGCCATGCCGCCGTCAGCGGCGAGGTGGTCGGCGATGGAGGCGCCGGGGGCGAAGTAGTGCACGTGCCAGTCGTAGCCGTCGTGGTCGGTGAGGCGCGGCGTGGTGCCCGCCGCGGCGACCATCGCGTTCAGCAGTTCGGCGGCGCCCAGGGTGTCGGTGGCGGCGAAGACCTCGACGAAGCGCGCACGGGTGGCCCGCACGGCCGTCAGGTCGCGCTCACCCAGCTTCCCGACGTCACTGATGGCGTTACGGCTGACGAAGTCGGCGAGCGCGGCGACGTCCGCGAGGCCGTCGGGGTCCGCGCCGTCCGGCATGGTGTTCACCAGATCGACGACGGCGTCGAGCGCGCACCGGGTGTCGTGGTTGATCAGCACGATTCGCTCCTGGCCGGCTGGGTCGGCGGCTGCCCTTGGATCTGGCCGACTCTAGCGGCTGGGAGCGACGGCGGTGCCGTCGCCGCGGGCTCAGCCGTGGCGACGGCACCGCCGTCTGCCCTATGCGGTTGTCGTTCGCCGCTGTTTTGCCGGCAGTCCTCCCCGAGTCGGACGGCCGTGCGCGGGCGTGAGCCAGCGGTCGCGGTGGATGGCCGCGAGCGCCTAGCTCGTCAGGGGCCTCAGCTCTCGGCCAGGATGTGTGAGAGCTCCGTGTCGAGATCGAAATGCCGGTGTTCGGTTCCTGGTGGCACGGCGGCGTCCGTCCGCTTCAGGAAGGACTCCAGAGCCCGCGCCGGGGCTTCGAGCAGTGCCTCACCTTCCGGGGAGCTCAGCGCGATACAGACGACGCCCTGACCGTGGCTGCGGGACGGCCAGACACGGACGTCGCCGGTGCCGGTGGGCCTGTGCAGGCCCTCGGCGAGCAGGTCGCGGGCGAACACCCATTCGACCGTCTCTTCGGCTCCAGTGTGGAAGGTGGCGTGCACGGCGTAGGGATCGGCCGTGTCATACCGCAGGCCCGCGGGTACAGGCAGTGAGGACTCGCTCGACACAACGAGGCGCAGGTGCAGCTCGCAGCTGACCGTGGTGTTCATAAGCGCCAGGGCCTTTCGCTCAGTGTGCGCTCGGGGATTCGCACGTCGGCGAAATCGACATGCCACCTACGGTGCCGTTGTAAACCCCTCTGCCCGTTTTGTGGGTCTTCGGGTCGCCCGCCCGGCCGAGTAGGCGTTCGCCTTAAACCGCCATTCCAGTGAAGGTGTGCGATCCGGTAGGTTGGGAGAATGAGCGCGGAGAGTAACGGACAGCAGGGCGTCGCCGCAGGGCCCGCCGTGCTGCCCGAGACGGGGGAAACCACAGTCGAGGCGGTGCTCGGTTCGCGGGCGCCGCAGTTCATCAAGAAGTCGCGGGCGCTGCACTTGAGCTGGCAGGTCGGCGTCTTCATCATCGGGCTCGCGGTCGTCGTCGCCGGCATCATCATGCTGCCGCTGCCCGGCCCCGGCTGGCTGGTGATCTTCGGTGGTATCGGCATCTGGGCGACCGAGTTCGTCTGGGCCCAGCTGGTGCTGCGCTGGACCAAGCGCAAGGTGACCGAGGCGACCCAGCGCGCCCTGGACCCGAAGGTCCGGCGACGCAACATCATCCTGACGACGATCGGCCTGGTGATCGTCGCGGCGGCCGTCGCGGTCTACCTCTGGAAGTTCGGGATCGTCATGCCGTGGAAGATCGAAGAGTGACCTGCGGCTGGTCAAAAGCACGGTCTGACATGCGCTAATGTTGGCTGTGCCGCGGGCGATTAGCTCAGTGGGAGAGCGCTTCGTTCACACCGAAGAGGTCACTGGTTCGAACCCAGTATCGCCCACGTGGTCGAGGGTGGAGTGTGTCCGCAACATACGCGGACCGCTTCGCCCTCGTTGCTTTTACGCGGCTGCGCCGCGTGAGGCGGAGGCTTCGCCACCCGCGCCCCCGTAGGTCGGCCACCGCGCGGTATACCGCCGGTCCGCCGCCGGTATATCGCGTGGCGCATACCATCGGCCACACTGGCCCCCATGGCTCACGGACTGCACCACTACCGGTTTCGCAGCGCCTGGCTGCTCGCCGCGCCGCCCGACACCGTCTACGCGGTACTTGAGCGCGCCGAGGACTACCCGTCGTGGTGGCCGCAGGTCCGCGAGATGAACCCGAGGGACGAGCGGAGCGGCACCGCGCGCTTCCGCTCACTCCTCCCGTACGACCTGACCGTGACCGCCCGCGAGACGCGTCACGACCCCGCGGCCCGGGTGCTGGAGATCGCGATGTCGGGAGACCTGCACGGCTGGGCGCGGTGGACGGTGCAGCCGCTGACGGGCGGGCCGGGCCAGGGCACGCGCGCGCTCTTCGAGCAGGAGGTCGAGCTGCGCAAGCCGCTGCTGCGGCTGCTCGCGCTGCCGTTCCGCCCCCTTCTGGTGCTCAACCACGCGCTGATGATGCGCGCGGGTCGCCGAGGGCTGCGGGCCCTGCTGGCCACCGGGCCGGCGCAGGAGAACGCGGTTTGAACAACGGTCCCCGCGACCTGTATTGTTCAGGTCGTTCGCGAGGGAAACCCACCGGACACCGGGGCGATTAGCTCAGTGGGAGAGCGCTTCGTTCACACCGAAGAGGTCACTGGTTCGAACCCAGTATCGCCCACAAGGTCGAGGGTGAAGTGTGTCCGCAACAAACGCGGACCGCTTCACCCTCGTCGTTGTTTGCGCGGCTACGCCGCGCGTGGCGGGGGCTTCGCCACCCGCGCCCCCATAGGGCCCGCCGGGGGTGAGCGCGTCAGTTCGCACAGCGCTCCGTGGAGTCGCCCGAATCCACACCACGCCGTACTCCTCAGGGAGTGCGGCGTCTCGTGTTGTGCGCGCCACGCCCGTCGTACGGGTGCCGTACGGGCCGTAGGCGCAGCGCCTGGCGCGGAGGCAACGCCTGCCGTGCGCGTCGTACGCGCGCCCGGACAAGTCGGGACCGGGAGCGGGACCGGCGCCGCTCAGGCGGCCTCCGTCAGCCGCAGGCGCAGCGGCCATGCCGGATCGCAGGTCTCCGGCGTGCCGTTGCGCGCGAACCACGCCTGGAGGCCCCGGGCCTGCGCCGCGTACCAGACGGCCTGCCTGGCATGCAGCTGCGCGAGGTTCAGCGGCTCAAGCCGGGGTGCGAACCGGCGGCCGACAGCCCGGACGACCTCCAGGGCGGCGGTCGCGTTGGCCGCCGCGTCGTGAGTGCCCGTCAGCTCCACCGCGTAGTGCGCGCACAGGTCCGCGAGGGTGCGGCGGCCCTCGCGGTACCGGTCGAGGTGCTTGTCGAGCACCCGGGGGTCAAGCACGCACAGTGACCGGTCGCTCAGGTAGTCCGCCAGCGAGTCCCCGCGGTGGCGGCGTAACTCCCGGTCGAGGAGCGTGAGATCGAACGGCGCGTTCATCACGACCAGCGGCACCCCGCGCCCCGCCTGCTCGGCGAGCGCGTGGGCCACCTCCGCCACGACGGGGCCCGGCGGCCTGCCGTGGTCGCGCAGGTACTCCCCGGTGAGCCCGTGGATGGCCGCCGCCTCGGCGGGCACCGGCACTCCCGGGTCCACCAGCCAGCCGGCCGTCCGCGGCGCGGCCCCGGCCGACGGCTGGACGACCAGCGCCGCGGAGACCACGCGATCGCTTGCGACGTCGACGCCGGTGGTCTCGGTGTCAAAGGCGGCGAGCGGCCCTTCGAACCAGCACGACATGACCCCAACTCCTCGCGCTCGCTTGCGTGATGCCTTACGGCCCCGCCCGACCTGGTGATACCCGAGCAGGCGGGATGTCGAACCGCCGCCGTTTACCGGGGAGTTGGGGCGGAGACAACACAGATGTACGGGCCGGGCCCAGGGAGGGGCCGGCCTCGCTCAGAAGAGCCCGGAAGGCGCCTCGGCGATGACCCTCGCGCAGCCCGACCCGGCCACGCCGACGCGAAGTCCGCTGCCCGATCGGTTCGCCCCGTCGCGTGGCTCTCTCGCCACCACCGCCCGCAGGGAGACCCCGCGGGTGGGACATTCGCACGCCGTGGCGGCAACCGCGGGCTGCTCACTCGCCCAGGCCGGGGCCGGCGCGGGAGGGGGTCCCCGATGCACCGGTCGGCCGACGAGCCCGTGAGCCCCCCTGACCCCGAGGAGGTCGATCCGGCCGTCCTCACGGCCCTGCTCGCCCGGCACGGCTGGCGGCGGCGCAGCGGAGCGGCGAGCCACTACGCGCGCTGGACCCCGCCCGGCGAGACCGGTGGGACCAGCCTGCTCGTGCCCGACAGCCGTGCCTTCCCCGACAGCGGCGACCTGCTCGGCGAGGCCCTGCTGGCGCTGTCCCGCAGCGCGGCCCCTTCCGCCCGTGAGGTGCTGGTCGGCCTCGCCGTGCCCAGCGACGAGATCCGCTGGTGGCGCGACGTACCGCAGGCGGCGGCTGAAACACGGGGCGCCGCGGCGTGGAGCGCCCAGGAGAAGCTGCGCTCCGCCGCGCGCTCCATGCTCCTCGCGGGAGCGCTGGCCACGCGCGGGCGGGCCGGTTACTACGGCGCCCGGCACCGCAAGGAGGCCGAGGCGTGCCTGGAGCGGGTGCTGGTCGGCGCGGTGCCGGGGGGCCGGGAGTTGACCGTCTTCGTTCCCGTGGAAGAGGGCCGGGCGACGGTCGCCGCCCTGCTGCGCGCCCTGCACGCCGCACGGGACGCCGCCGACTACCAGCGGGCCGCCGGTGGCATGGAGGCGTTCGACGCGGCCATTGAGGCGGGGGTGAGCCAGGAGCTCACGGAATCGATCGTCAACCTCGTCGCGGGCTCGGAGGGCACCCGGATCGCGCTGGAATGGTCACCGGCCGCCGGACCGCCGCCGGGCTTCGCCGCCCGGCCCGAGCCCGTCGAGTTCACCCCGGGCGACCTGGTCGCCCTGCGCCAGGCGGGCGCCCGCTACATACGCGACGAGCCCTCGGTGCCCGTCCGGATCACCGCCGCGGTGGTACGGCTGCGGCGTGCGGCGCCCACCGGGCCCGGGACGGTGCGGCTGCGGGTCATCGCCGGGGCCGAGGTCGGGCAGGTGCGGGCCGCCCTCGGTGAGGACGACTACCGCGTCGCCGGGCACGCCCACCTGCTCGGGCTGCCGGTGCGGGTCAGCGGCAGGCTGGAGAGCCGGGGCGGTTTCCGTCGTATCACCGGGGCCGCCGGGGTGACCCCGGTGCCGGTGGACGACGCGGAACGGGACCGGCTGCTGAAGTCACTGCGGGACAGCGCCGACTTCTTCGAGGAGACGTACGGAGGCGGCTGAGCCGGACGGCGGCCGCCCCGGGGCGTCGCGCGGGTGCCCCCGGGGCGGTGACCGCGCGGGAACCGTTTAGCGAGGTGGGCACCCGGCTCGGTACGATTCGTGCTGCGCAGCGTTCGCTGTCGCACGATTCATACGTCAGGAGAGACCGGTGTCAGACGTCCGTGTGTCCATCCATCGCGATTCCGAGCGGGAAGAACGCGTGGTGACCACGGGCACTACGGCCGCTTCCCTCTTCGAAGGCGACCGCTCCATCGTGGCCGTCCGTATCGCGGGAGAGCTGAAGGACCTGGCGTACGAGGTCGGCGACGGCGACGAGGTCGAGCCCGTCGCGATCACCGAGGAGGACGGCCTGAACATCCTGCGCCACTCCACCGCGCATGTGATGGCCCAGGCCGTGCAGGAGCTGTTCCCGCACGCCAAGCTGGGCATCGGCCCGCCCATCAAGGACGGCTTCTACTACGACTTCGACGTGGAGACCCCCTTCCACCCGGACGATCTCAAGCGCGTCGAGAAGAAGATGCAGGAGATCCAGAAGCGGGGGCAGCGCTTCTCGCGCCGCGTCACGACCGACGAGGACGCCCGCGTCGAGCTGGCCGACGAGCCGTACAAGCTGGAACTGATCGGTCTCAAGGGCTCCGCGGCCGAAGCCGCCGAGGGCGCCTCCGCCGAGGTCGGCGCGGGCGAGCTGACCATCTACGACAACCTCGACGCCAAGACGGGCGAGCTGTGCTGGAAGGACCTGTGCCGCGGCCCGCACCTGCCGTCCACCAGGGCCATCCCGGCCTTCAAGCTGATGCGCAGCGCGGCCGCCTACTGGCGGGGCAGTGAGAAGAACAAGCAGCTCCAGCGGATCTACGGCACCGCCTGGCCGACCAAGGACGAGCTGAAGGCGCACCTGGAATTCCTCGCCGAGGCCGAGAAGCGCGACCACCGCAAGCTCGGCGCCGAGCTTGACCTGTTCTCCTTCCCTGAGGAGCTGGGCTCGGGGCTGTCCGTCTTCCACCCCAAGGGCGGGGTGGTGCGCAAGGTGATGGAGGACTACTCCCGCAGGCGCCACGAAGAGAGCGGCTACGAGTTCGTCAACACCCCGCACATCTCGAAGGAGAAGCTCTTCGAGACCTCGGGCCACCTGCCGAACTACGCCGAGGGCATGTTCCCGCCCGTGGAGTTCGACGGGCAGAACTACCGCCTCAAGGCCATGAACTGCCCGATGCACAACCTGATCTTCAAGGCGCGCGGGCGTTCCTACCGTGAGCTGCCGATGCGCCTGTTCGAGTTCGGCACGGTCTACCGGTACGAGAAGTCCGGCGTGGTGCACGGCCTGACCCGCAGCCGCGGCTTCACGCAGGACGACTCGCACATCTACTGCGCCAAGGAGCAGATGCCGCAGGAGCTGGACAGCCTGCTCACCTTCGTCCTCGACCTGCTGCGCGACTACGGCCTGAGCGACTTCGAGCTGGAGCTGTCCACCCGCGACCCGGAGTCCGACAAGTTCATCGGCGAGGACGCGGAGTGGGAAGAGGCCACCGAGGCACTGCGAGAGGCGGCCGAGAAGCAGGGGCTGCCGCTGGTCCCCGACCCGGGCGGGGCGGCCTACTACGGTCCCAAGATCTCGGTTCAGGTCAAGGACGCCATCGGGCGCTCCTGGCAGATGAGCACGATCCAGGTGGACTTCCAGCAGCCGAAGCGGTTCGGCCTGGAGTACACGGCCGGCGACGGTTCGCGGCAGCAGCCGGTGATGATCCACCGGGCGCTGTTCGGCAGCATCGAGCGGTTCTTCGCCGTCCTGCTCGAGCACTACGCGGGCGCCTTCCCCGCGTGGCTCGCGCCGGTGCAGGCGACCGGCATCCCGATCGGTGACGCGCACATCCCGTATCTGGAGGAGTTCGCCGCCGAGGCGCGCGGAAAGGGCCTGCGCATCGAGGTCGACTCGTCGTCGGAGCGGATGCAGAAGAAGATCAGGAACGCCCAGAAGTCGAAGGTGCCGTTCATGGTCATCGCCGGTGACGAGGACGTCGCGAACGGCGCGGTCAGCTTCCGCTACCGGGACGGTACGCAGAAGAACGGCATCCCCCGCGACCAGGCCATCGCCGAGCTCGTGGACGTGGTGGAGCGCCGGGTCCAGGTGTGACCGCGCGCGGGTGACGCGCACCCCGTAGCACGCTGAGGGTCGGCCCCGCCCGGGGCCGACCCTCGCTGCGTACCGCCCCGCCACGGGCGAATATGCTGGCACGCATGACGAGTGAGCCGGAGCAGCAGATCGGAGTCGGGACACAGGACGCCTTTCAGCGACTGTGGACGCCTCACCGGATGGCATACATCCAAGGTGAGAACAAGCCGACCGGTCCGGGCGCTGGCGACGGCTGCCCGTTCTGCACCATCCCGGGCAAGAGCGACGTGGACGGCCTGATCATCGCCCGGGGGGAGCATGTCTACGCGGTGCTGAACCTGTATCCGTACACCTCCGGTCACCTCATGTCGGTCCCGTTCCGGCATGTCGCGGACTACACCGAGCTGACGGCGGCGGAGACGACGGAACTCGCCGAGTTCACCAAGGCGGCCATGGCCGCGCTGCGCACCGCCTCAGGCGCGCACGGCTTCAACATCGGCATGAACCAGGGCGCGGTGGCCGGGGCCGGGATCGCCGCGCACCTCCACCAGCACGTGGTGCCGCGCTGGGGCGGCGACACCAACTTCATGCCGGTCGTCGGCCAGACGAGGGTGCTGCCGCAGCTCCTGGCCGACACCCGGCAGATGCTCGCCGACGTGTGGCGCCTGCCGTAGCCGCAGCGCACGGCTGAGACGCGGGTACGCGCATGGCCCGCCTCCGGACGGAGGCGGGCCACTGTGCGGTGAGCGGGATGGTGCGGTGAGCGGGATGGCGGGCCCCGCTGTTACGCGTCGTACCAGTCGGCCTTCCGCGGCATCGGGTCCTGGACCGCGCCGCTGAGCACCAGCGAGCGGTTGCCGAACCGCTCGGTGTTCACGCCGTTGTCGTCGAGCACGCGCAGCGCGGCGTCGTGGACGACGCGCAGCACCGGAGTCGCCGCCCGCAGCGCGTCGTCCGCCATGAAGCGGTGCCGCCACGGCATCCCGGCCCACGCGTGGCGCAGACCGAACGGCTCCGGCAGCGTCAGCTTGCCGCCCAGGTAGTCGAGCAGCGGCGGATACCAGGTGAAGGGGGCGCGGGCGGCGAGCCTCACGACCTCCTTGGCTTCCACGAGCGGCTGTGCGATGTCCTTGGTCTCCCAGAACTTGATCGTCTTGTTGACCGTCTTCGTCTTCGGCTTGGGCTTGGTCATGAACAGCGGGTGCACCGGGCCGAGCGCGTGACCGGTGACCTCGATCCGCAGGGTCTTGTGCAGCACGGTGACCGTGATGAGCATCGTGATGACCAACTGGCCGTCCCAGAGCACGAACTGGACGCCCAGGTAGTGCCGGTCACCGCTGTCGAACTGCTGGTCGTTGCAGATCCGCTGCAGCTCCACGCCCTTTATCTGGTAGCCCTCCGCTTCGGTGGTCCCGCCTCGGGCGACCTCCTTCGCGCCCTCGCCGACGGGGGAGACCACCCAGTGGCGCACGGAGGGGACCGGGAAGCCACCGGTGTGCAGCGGGCCGCGCTCCAGCAGTCTGAGCTGGTCGTGGATCGCCTTTATGACATCCCAGCTGCGGAACGGGTTGATCTCCTTGTCCGCCTCGACGGGCACCAGGTCCTCGGCGAGCTGCCAGCTGCCCCAGCGGGTGCCCATCCCGAGTATGCCCTTGGGCCCGGCGTAGAAGACGACGTTGCTGTGCTGCTCGGCGGTCAGCTTCTCCAGGCCCTTGCGGAGCTGTTCCGCCGCCGTCTCGCCGGGGTTGCGCGGCACCGCCTCCGGCACCTTGGCGCCGAGGCCGCCGCCGGTGAGCAGGGCACCCCAGCGTTCGCGCAGGTCCTTCGCCGTCTTCTCGCTGATGTGTTTCGCCCACACCCAGCCGATGATCGGAGCGACGAGCACCACGCGCGCGTACAGCGCCCAGAAGCCTTCGAGCGGCATCTTGACCAGGAAGTACACGATGAGCCCGCCGAGCAGCGCGAACACCACGATCCCCAGCGCCCCGGCCCGCTTGTCCTGCGATCCGGCGAGCGTGCGGCGCAGCTGGAAGGCGGCGAGCCACAGCAGGACACCGGGCAGGAACAGCAGGCCGAAGATGACCATGACCACGGTGAGCTGGGCGTCGCGGGTCTTGCGGATGCGGTTCGCGGCGAGGCAGTGCTCGACGACGGTCTGCGGCTCGGTCCCGAAGGACTGGATCAGCTGCTTGCGCGCGCCGCCGAGCATGCGGACCTGCACCGCGCGGGCGAACGCCTCCCCGAGGTTCGGCTCGAAGAGCGAGAAGCGGGGTGCTTTGACCTCCGAGACGGTCCACTCGGAGTTGGCGTCGAGCAGCTTCTCGACCCGGTCGTCGCGATACGCCGCCGAGGCCAGTGCCTGGGTCGCCGCGGTCTGCCCGGCCGCACCCGAAAGCGGCACCTGCGCCCCGGGACTGAAGTCGAATCCGTCCGCCGTCACTACCCGCCCCCAATGCCACACGCATGTGTTGCTGCGGCCTGTTCCCGACTACCGTCGTCGGCACACCTCTTGGACCGCCCTTCAGCGTATCCGCGCAGGGTGCCGCCTGTCGCCACGGCCTGGAAAGCCGTCCGCGTCAGGGGCGTTGAAGCGGACGGCTCGCGCGCTATGCGGTGCTCTCCACCGGTTCGCGTACGCGCTCGGCCAGTTGCTGGGGCATCGGTTCGTGACGCGCGTACGAGCGGCTGAACCGGCCCGTGCCGTGGGACAGGGACCGCAGGTCCACGGCGTAGCGGCCGATCTCGATCTCGGGGACCTCAGCGCGGATCAAGGTGATCCCCGAACCGGTCTGCTCAGTGCCGACGACGCGGCCCCGGCGCCCCGACAGGTCGCTCATGACGGCCCCGACGTACTCGTCGAGGATCAGCACGCGCAGCTCGGCGACCGGCTCCAGCAGGTCTATGCGGCTGCTCGCGGCGGCTTCCCGCAGGGCGAGCGCCCCGGCGGTCTGGAAGGCGGCGTCGGAGGAGTCCACCGAGTGCGCCTTGCCGTCGACCAGCGTCACCCGCACATCGACCAGTGGGTAACCGGCGGCGACCCCGCGCGCGGCCTGGGCGCGCACACCCTTTTCCACCGACGGGATGAACTGGCGGGGCACCGCGCCGCCGACGACCTTGTCGACGAACTCGATGCCGGACCCGGCGGGCAGCGGCTCCACCTCGATCTCGCAGATCGCGTACTGGCCGTGGCCGCCGGACTGCTTGACGTGGCGGCCGCGCCCGGCGGCCCTGGCGCCGAAGGTCTCCCGCAGCGACACCTTGTGCGGCACCGTGTCCACCCGCACCCCGTAACGGGAGTGCAGCCGTTCCAGCGCGACGTCCATATGCGCCTCGCCCAGGCACCACAGCACCACCTGGTGGGTCGCCTGGTTCTGCTCAAGGCGCATCGTCGGGTCCTCGGCGACCAGCCGCGACAGCCCCTGGGACAGTTTGTCCTCATCCGCCTTGCTGTGGGCCTCGATCGCGATCGGCAGCAGCGGGTCGGGCATCACCCACGGCTCCATCAGCAGCGGGTTGTCCTTGCTGGAGAGGGTGTCGCCGGTCTCGGCGCGGTTGAGCTTGGCGACACACGCCAGGTCACCGGCGATGGCCTGGGACACGGTCCGCTGCTGCTTTCCGAACGGGGCGGACAGCGCGCCGATCCGCTCGTCCACGTCGTGGTCCTCGTGCCCGCGGTCCTCAAGACCGTGCCCCGACACGTGCACCGTCTCGTCCGGGCGGAGTGTGCCGGAGAAGACCCGCACCAGCGAGATACGGCCGACATACGGGTCGGACGAGGTCTTGACGACCTCGGCGGCCAGCGGGCCCGAGGGGTCGCACTCCAGCCGCGGCCTGGGCTTGCCCTGCGGGGTCGTCACCGCGGGCGCCTCGCGCTCCAGCGGGGTGGGAAAACCGCCGGTGATCAGTTCGAGGAGTTCCACGGTGCCAAGACCCTGCCGGGACTCACCGACGGCGGGGGCCGCGGCCAGCACCGGATGGAACGTGCCGCGCGCGACGCCCTTCTCCAGATCCTCGATAAGTGTCTTGATGTCGATGTCCTCGCCGCCCAGATAGCGGTCCATGAGGGTCTCGTCCTCGCTCTCGGCGATGATCCCCTCGATGAGCCGGTTACGGGCCTCCGCGATCAGCGGCAGCTGCTCCTCGTCCGGCGGCCGCTGGACCCGCTCGCCCGAGGAGTACTCGTAGACCCGCTGCGACAGCAGGCCGATCAGGCCCGTGACGGGGGCGTGCCCGTCCGGCCCCGCGGGGCCGTGCAGCGGCAGGTACAGGGGCAGCACGGCGTCGGGGTCGTCACCGCCGAAGGCACGTCGGCAGACGTCGGTCATCTGGTCGAAGTCGGCGCGCGCCGCCTCCAGATGTGTCACCACGATGGCGCGCGGCATGCCGACAGCGGCGCACTCCTCCCAGACCATGCGGGTCGCGCCGTCCACCCCGTCGGCCGCCGAGACAACGAAAAGGGCCGCGTCCGCCGCTCGCAGACCGGCCCTCAGCTCCCCGACGAAGTCGGCGTACCCTGGAGTGTCCAACAGATTGATCTTGATGCCACCCCAGCCGACGGGGACCAGCGACAGCTGCACCGAGCGGTGCTGGCGGTGTTCGATCTCGTCGTAGTCGGACAGACAGCCGCCGTCCTCGACCCGGCCCGCCCGGTTCACCGCCCCTGACGCCAGCGCAAGCGCTTCCACCAGCGTCGTCTTGCCCGCCCCGCTGTGGCCGACCAGCACCACATTCCGGATCGAACTGGGGCGGTCGGCCGTCGCTGCCCTGCCGGCGGCCCCTGGATGTGTACCCGACTTTTCGCCCATGTGTCTCGCCTCCCGGTTGACACCCCGCGTCCTTCGAGCTTTCCACCCAGGTCATGGTGCGTCCATACGTCGCACACGGCGCCGTAATACCGCACGCTGGGCAAGATCGTACTTTTGGCCAGGCCGGGGCCGGCGCTGACATGCCGGAAACCGTGGGGAGCGGGTCCGCGGACGAGTGCCGCGCACCAGCTGAGGGCTGCCGCGAGCACCCTCCGCCGCCACACGTGCGCGGCGCACCGTAACGCGTGGCTACGATGGGCCAGCCGGTGGCCCGTTGACCACGCGGCCCGTATCGACCCTCCGGGAAGGCCATGCTGAACAAGTACGCGCGTGCTTTCTTCACGCGTGTTCTCACGCCGTTCGCCGCCCTGCTCATCCGCCTCGGGGTCAGCCCTGACGCGGTGACTCTCATCGGAACCGGTGGAGTGATGGCGGGCGCGCTGGTCTTCTACCCTCAGGGAGAGTTCTTCTGGGGGACGGTGGTCATCACCCTCTTCGTCTTCTCCGACCTGGTCGACGGCAACATGGCGCGCCAGCTGGGCCGCTCCAGCCGCTGGGGCGCGTTCCTCGACTCGACGCTCGACCGGGTCGCCGACAGCGCGGTCTTCGGTGGCCTCGTCCTCTGGTACGCCGGGGGAGGCGACAGCATCACGCTCTGCGCGGTGGCCATCTTCTGCCTCGCCAGCGGCCAGGTCGTCTCGTACACCAAGGCGCGTGGCGAGAGCATCGGCCTGCCGGTGAACGTCAACGGGCTGGTCGAACGCGCCGAGCGACTGGTCATCTCGCTGGTGGCGTGCGGCCTCGCCGGGCTGCACAAGTTCGGGGTGCCGCACATCGAGATCCTGCTGCCGATCGCGCTCTGGGCCGTCGCCGTGGGCAGCCTCGTCACGCTCATCCAGCGCGTGGTGACCGTGCGTCGCGAGGCGAACGAGGCGGACGCCGAGTCCCCCGGTGAGCCGCCCGCCGACGCTCCGGCAGGTCAGGGGGGCGAGCGGGCGTGAGGGAGCGGCTGACCGACGCGTTGTACGGACTGGGCTGGAGCACGGTGAAGAAGCTCCCCGAGCCCGTCGTCATACGCCTCGGGCAGCAGATCGCCGACACCGTCTGGCGCCGCCGCGGCACGAACGTGCTGCGGCTTGAGGCCAACCTGGCGCGCGTCGTCCCCGACGCCTCGCCGCGCCGTCTCGCCGAGCTCTCCCGGCTGGGCATGCGCTCGTACCTGCGCTACTGGATGGAGTCCTTCCGGCTCCCGGCCTGGAGCAAGGACCGCATAAGGGACGGCTTCGCCCCCGCGGACGTCCACTACCTGAAGGACGCGCTGGCCAGCGGCCGTGGCGTCATCCTCGCGCTGCCGCACATGGGCAACTACGACCTCGCCGGCGCCTGGGTCACGACCAAGCTCGGCGTGCCGTTCACCACCGTCGCGGAACGGCTGAAACCCGAGACGCTCTACGACCGGTTCGTCGCCTACCGCGAGGGCCTCGGCATGGAGGTGCTGCCCCACATCGGCGGCAGCGCCTTCGGCACACTCGCCAGGCGGCTGCGGGCCGGGGGCCTGGTGTGCCTGGTCGCCGACCGTGACCTGTCCGCCGCGGGGGTCGAGGTCAAGTTCTTCGGGGAGGCGGCGAAGATGCCCGGTGGCCCCGCCGCACTCGCCGTACGCACCGGGGCTCCGCTGCTGCCGGTCACCCTCTGGTACAACGAGTCACCGGTTCTCCAGGGCCGGGTGCATCCGCCGGTGGAGGTGCCCGAGACCGGGACCCGCGCGGAGAAGGCCGCCATCATGACCCAGCAGCTCGCCGACGCCTTCGCCTCCGGGATCGCCGAGCACCCGCAGGACTGGCACATGCTGCAGCGCCTCTGGCTCAGCGACCTCTCCCCACGCCCCGATGACAGCTCCGGAAGCCCCGGAACGGAGAAAACTTGAGAATCGGGATCGTCTGCCCGTATGCCTGGGACGTCCCCGGGGGTGTCCAGTTCCACATCCGTGATCTCGCGGAACACCTCATCCGCCGCGGGCACGAGGTCTCCGTACTCGCCCCGGCCGACGACGAGACCCCCCTTCCGCCGTACGCCGTCTCCGCCGGACGTGCCGTGCCCGTCCCGTACAACGGTTCGGTAGCCCGGCTCAACTTCGGCTTCCTGTCCGCCGCCCGGGTGCGCCGCTGGCTGCACGACGGCGACTTCGACGTCATCCACATCCACGAGCCGACCTCCCCCTCGCTCGGCCTGCTGGCGTGCTGGGCGGCGCAGGGCCCGATCGTGGCGACGTTCCACACCTCCAACCCGCGCTCACGGGCGATGATCGCCGCGTATCCGATCCTCCAGCCGGCGCTGGAGAAGATCAGCGCGCGGATCGCGGTCAGCGAGTACGCGCGGCGGACCCTGGTCGAGCACCTGGGCGGGGACGCCGTGGTCATCCCCAACGGCGTCGACGTCGACTTCTTCGAGCGGGCCGAGCCCAAGGCCGAGTGGTGCGGTGGCGCCACCGGGGAGGGGCCGGGCGGTCACACCATCGGGTTCATCGGGCGCATCGACGAACCGCGCAAGGGACTGCCGGTGCTGATGCGGGCGCTGCCGCTCATCCTCGCCGGGCGTCCCGACACCCGGCTGCTGGTCGTCGGGCGCGGAGACGAGGAGGAAGCCGTCGCGAGCCTGCCCGAGGGCATGCGCGACCGGGTCGAGTTCCTCGGCATGGTCAGCGACGAGGACAAGGCCCGGCTGCTGCGCAGCGTCGACCTGTACGTGGCGCCCAACACCGGGGGCGAGAGCTTCGGCATCATCCTGGTGGAGGCGATGTCGGCGGGCGCGCCCGTCCTCGCCAGCGACCTCGACGCCTTCGCGCAGGTCCTCGACCAGGGCGAAGCGGGGGAGCTGTTCCGCAACGAGGACGCCGACGCGCTGGCCGCCGCCGCGCTGCGGCTGCTCGCCGACCCGCAGCGCCGCGCCGCGCTGCGGGAGCGGGGAGCCAAGCACGTACGCCGCTTCGACTGGTCCACCGTCGGCGCCGACATCCTCGCCGTGTACGAGACGGTCACCGACGGTGCCGCCTCCGTGGACACCGACGAACGCTCCACCTTGCGGTCCCGCTTCGGCCTGACGCGCGACTAGGCCGTGCCCCGTCAGGGGCGCGGGCAACCGCGACCGCGGTCCGCGACGCACAGAAAGGGGCACTCCCTTCCCGGCACGCGCCGCCGGGCACGGCCCTGGCCCAGCGATGGGGCGTGCCCTCTCAGGGGCGCGGGGAGCGGCGCGACCAGCCACGACGCGCCCGCACTCCGCGACGCACGGACAGGGACTCCCCTCCCCGTCACGACCTCACCTCCGCCGCGCCCCGCGCCAGATCGCACCGCGGCGCCGCGCCCAGCCGGTACCGTGACCCGCCGTGACCACACTCATCTGGATCGCGGTCGTCCTTGTCGCCATCACCGGTTACCTGATCTGGACCGCCGGGCGCCTCGACCGGCTGCACAGCCGGCTCGACGCCGCCCGCGCGGCGCTCGACGCCCAGCTGCTGCGCCGGGCCTCCGTCGCCCAGGAACTGGCCACCTCAGGGCTGCTCGACCCGGCCGCCTCCATCGTGCTCTACCAGGCCGCGCAGGCCGCGCGGCAGGCCGAAGAGGAGAGCCGGGAGGTCGCCGAGAGCGAGCTGAGCCAGGCGCTGCAAGCCGTGTTCGCCGAATCCGCGCAGGTCGAGGCGGTGCAGCAGGCGCCGGGCGGCGAGGCGAGCATGGGCGAACTGGTCGAGGCCGTACGCCGGGTGCCGATGGCCAGGCGCTTCCACAACGACGCGGTACGGGCGGTGCGCGCGCTGCGCAGGCACCGCAAGGTCCGGTGGTTCCGGCTCGCGGGCCACGCGCCGTTCCCCATGGCCTTCGAGATGGACGACGAGCTTCCGGCGGCGCTCGCCGAACGCATGGCCTGACAGCGCGGGGGCGGCGGCCGCGGGGGCGGCGGCGCGAGGGCGGCGGCGCGAGGGCCCTGCCACTGGCCGTGGGGGCCACCGCCACCGTACGGGGGCCACTGGACCTCAATTGGCCCTTGTCGCCCGGGGCCACCAGCGGGTTTTGTCAGAGGTGCAGCAGTATCGCCCCGCACCTGGCCCGGATGGCAGGTCAGGCCGGCACACCGAACGGGCCTACGATGGGCTCATCGCACTATTCGTTATCGAGTGAGGTCAAACCGTGTCCAGCACGCTCCCCAGCACGTCTGCAACCGCCTCCAACGGAAGCCCCGAGATCGGCACCGCCCGCGTCAAGCGCGGCATGGCCGAGCAGCTCAAGGGCGGCGTGATCATGGATGTCGTCACGCCCGAGGAAGCGAAGATCGCTGAGGACGCGGGCGCCGTCGCCGTCATGGCCCTGGAGCGGGTCCCGGCCGACATCCGCAAGGACGGCGGCGTGGCCCGGATGTCCGACCCGGACATGATCGACGGCATCATCAGCGCGGTCTCCATCCCCGTCATGGCCAAGTCCCGCATCGGCCACTTCGTCGAGGCCCAGATCCTCCAGTCGCTCGGTGTCGACTACATCGACGAGTCCGAGGTCCTCACCCCGGCCGACGAGGCCAACCACAGCGACAAGTGGGCCTTCACCACCCCCTTCGTCTGCGGCGCCACCAACCTCGGAGAGGCCCTGCGCCGTATCTCCGAGGGCGCGGCCATGATCCGCTCCAAGGGCGAGGCGGGCACGGGTAACGTCGTCGAGGCCGTCCGCCACCTGCGTCAGATCAAGGGTGAGATCGGCCGCCTGCGGTCGCTCGACCACAACGAGCTGTTCGCCGCCGCCAAGGAGCTGCGCGCCCCGTACGAGCTGGTCAAGGAGGTCGCCGAGCTGGGCAAGCTGCCCGTCGTGCTGTTCTCCGCGGGCGGTGTGGCCACCCCGGCCGACGCCGCGCTGATGCGCCAGCTCGGCGCCGAGGGCGTCTTCGTCGGCTCCGGCATCTTCAAGTCCGGCGACCCCGCCAAGCGCGCCGCCGCGATCGTGAAGGCCACCACCTTCTACGACGACCCCAAGGTCATCGCGGACGCCTCCCGCGACCTGGGCGAGGCCATGGTCGGCATCAACTGCGACACCCTCCCCGAGTCCGAGCGCTACGCCAACCGAGGCTGGTAGTCCCGGCCCGGCCGGACACGTGTGGTGGACCGGCCTCGCGGCCTCTCGCGAGGCCGGTCCACCGGCGGCGGCCCCGCCAGCAGCCCCCGGGCGGCGCCCCGCGCGCCGTCCCGCCCCCGCCATGAGAGGTTCCACCCCGTGTCCCGCACCTCCGTCACCCCCACCGTCGGCGTCCTCGCCCTCCAGGGCGACGTCCGCGAGCACCTCATCGCTCTCGCCGCCGCCGACGCCGTGGCCCGTCCCGTCCGCCGCCCCGAGGAACTGGCCGAGATCGACGGCCTGGTGATCCCCGGTGGCGAGTCGACCACGATGTCCAAACTCGCGGTCGTCTTCGGCATGCTGGAGCCGCTGCGCGAGCGGGTGCGCGGCGGGCTGCCGGTGTACGGCACCTGCGCGGGCATGATCATGGTGGCCGACAAGATCCTCGACGGCCGCGAGGACCAGGAGACCATCGGCGGCATCGACATGATCGTGCGCCGCAACGCCTTCGGGCGGCAGAACGAGTCCTTCGAGGCAGCCGTGGACGTCAAGGGCGTCAACGACGGTCCGGTCGAAGGTGTCTTCATCCGCGCGCCGTGGGTGGAGTCCGTCGGCGCCGCCGCCGATGTGCTCGCCGTCCACGAGGGCCACACCGTAGCCGTCCGGCAGGGCAACGTCCTCGCGACGTCCTTCCACCCGGAACTGACCGGCGACCACCGGATGCACGCGTTGTTCGTCGACATGGTGCGCGCCCGCCAGCCGTAGTGAGCGGAGCGCCCGCGGCGGTCGGCCATGGCTGGAAATACGCCCGGAGTGCGGGGGCGGGCAGGCCACGCGATCCCGGTAGGATCTCAGGCGTTCGTACGGAATTTGGTTACGCGAAGGAGACAGGCAGATGTCCGGCCACTCTAAATGGGCTACGACGAAGCACAAGAAGGCCGTGATCGATGCCAAGCGTGGCAAGCTCTTCGCGAAGCTGATCAAGAACGTCGAGGTCGCCGCGCGTACCGGTGGCGCCGACCCCGACGGCAACCCGACGCTCTTCGACGCCATTCAGAAGGCCAAGAAGAGCTCGGTCCCGAACAAGAACATCGACAGCGCCGTCAAGCGTGGCGCCGGTCTTGAGGCGGGCGGCGCCGACTACCAGACCATCATGTACGAGGGCTACGGCCCCAACGGCGTGGCGGTCCTCATCGAGTGCCTCACCGACAACCGCAACCGCGCCGCCTCCGACGTGCGCGTCGCCATGACCCGCAACGGCGGCTCGATGGCCGACCCCGGCTCGGTCTCCTACCTGTTCAACCGCAAGGGCGTCGTTCTCGTCCCCAAGGGCGAGCTGTCGGAGGACGACGTGCTCGGCGCGGTCCTGGACGCGGGCGCCGAGGAGGTCAACGACCTCGGTGAGTCCTACGAGGTGATCAGCGAGGCGACCGACATGGTCGCCGTGCGCACCGCGCTCGTCGAGGCCGGGATCGACTACGACTCGGCCGACGCCAACTTCCTGCCCACCATGCAGGTCGAGCTCGACGAAGAGGGCGCGCGCAAGATCTTCAAGCTGATCGACGCGCTGGAGGACAGCGACGACGTGCAGAACGTCTTCGCCAACTTCGACATCTCCGACGAGGTCATGGAGAAGGTCGACGCCTGACGGGCGCGCCCTTCACCGGCTTCTGTCGCGTTCCCTCGCGGGCGCGCGTACGCGAGGGGCCGACGGGGTGCTGTCCCCGTCGGCCCGACCACCGCCCCTGTGCGCGTGCTTCGCGTCCCCGCGCGCCGTGGCCCCGGCCCCATTGTCAGAGTCGGCCGATACTGTGCCTGATCAGGGGGCTCCACCCCCGATGTGACATCACATGACCGAACGGTTGAGGGGGCGCGGATGCGGGTGCTCGGTGTGGACCCTGGGCTGACCCGCTGCGGTATCGGCGTCGTCGACGGCGCCGCGGGACGCCCCCTGCGCATGGTGGACGTAGGCGTCATCCGCACGGCGGCGGACGCCGGCACGGGAGAACGGCTGGTGCTCATCGAGCAGGGCATAGAGCGCTGGCTGGACGCGCACCGGCCCGAACTGGTCGCCGTGGAGCGGGTGTTCAGCCAGCACAACGTCCAGACCGTGATGGGCACAGCCCAGGCCAGCGCCGTCGCGATGCTCTGCGCCGCCCGCCGCGGCCTGCCCGTGGCACTGCACACCCCCAGCGAGGTCAAGGCGGCCGTCACCGGCTCGGGCCGCGCCGACAAGGCCCAGGTCACCGCCATGGTGACCCGGCTGTTGCGGCTCGACGCACCACCCAAGCCCGCCGACGCCGCCGACGCGCTGGCGCTCGCCATCTGCCATATCTGGCGGGCCCCGGCGACCAACCGCCTCCAGCAGGCCGTCGCCGCCCACCGCCGCGCCGCCCCGGCCCCGCCGCGCTCCTCAGCCTCCGTACGAACCCGGAAGGGCCCCGCATGATCGCCTTCGTCTCCGGCCCGGTCGCCGCCCTCGCCCCTGACCTCGCCGTCGTCGAGGTCGGGGGCGTCGGAATGGCCGTCCAGTGCACCCCCGCCACCCTCGCCGGGCTGCGCGTCGGCCAGCCGGCGAGACTCGCCACCTCCCTCGTCGTCCGCGAGGACTCCCTGACGCTCTACGGCTTCGCTGACGACGACGAGCGGCAGGTCTTCGAGCTGCTGCAGACGGCGAGCGGCGTCGGCCCCCGGCTCGCCCAGGCCATGCTCGCCGTGCACGCCCCCGACACACTGCGGCGCGCGGTCTCCACCGGCGACGAGAAGGCGCTCACCGCCGTGCCCGGCATCGGCAAGAAGGGCGCGCAGCGGCTCATGCTCGAACTGAAGGACCGGCTGGGCGAGCCGGTCGGCACGCCGCGGGGCGCCGCCGGTATCGGCAGCGCCGTCTCAGCGACTTGGCGGGACCAGCTGCACGGCGCCCTGATCGGCCTCGGCTACGCCACCCGCGAGGCGGATGAGGCGGTGGCGGCCGTCGCCCCGCAGGCCGAGGCCGCGCAAGCGGACGGCGCCGAGCCGCAGGTCGCCCCGCTGCTGCGGGCCGCCCTGCAGACCTTGGGCCGGGGTCGCTGAGTGGCCGGTCGCGTACGAGAAAGGCAGACGGCATGAACTGGGACGACACCCCCGGCGACAGCGCGGCGGAGCCGACCGGCCTGTCGGGGCTGCCCGCAGAGCGGCTGATGGGCGCGGAGGCCGACGGCGAGGAGCAGGCCATCGA
The DNA here is from genome assembly GCF_059026195.1 of Streptomyces sp. A01. Taxonomy (NCBI): domain Bacteria; kingdom Bacillati; phylum Actinomycetota; class Actinomycetes; order Kitasatosporales; family Streptomycetaceae; genus Streptomyces; species Streptomyces sp. A01. The sequence continues at coordinate 54,512 of NZ_JBWLKN010000004.1, forward strand.
GGCCGCCCTGCGGCCCAAGGACCTGGGCGAGTTCATCGGGCAGCAGCGCGTCAGGGAACAGCTCGACCTGGTGCTGCGCGCCGCCCGGCAGCGCGGCGGCACCGCCGACCATGTCCTCCTGTCGGGCGCCCCCGGCCTCGGCAAGACCACTCTTTCGATGATTATCGCGGCCGAGATGGGCGCCCCCATCCGCATCACCTCGGGCCCCGCCATCCAGCACGCCGGAGACCTCGCCGCGATCCTCTCCTCGCTGACCGAGGGCGAAGTGCTCTTCCTCGACGAGATCCACCGGATGTCCCGGCCCGCCGAGGAAATGCTCTACATGGCGATGGAGGACTTCCGCGTCGACGTCATCGTCGGCAAGGGTCCAGGGGCGACCGCGATCCCGCTGGAGCTTCCCCCCTTCACCCTGGTCGGGGCGACCACCAGGGCCGGGCTGCTGCCACCGCCGCTGCGCGACCGGTTCGGCTTCACCGGGCATATGGAGTTCTACGAGGCGGCCGAGCTGGAGCGGGTCATCCACCGCTCCGCCCGTCTGCTCGACGTCGAGATCGACGTTCCCGGCGCCGCCGAGATCGCGGGGCGGTCCCGGGGCACGCCGCGTATCGCCAACCGCCTGCTGCGCAGAGTCCGCGACTACGCGCAGGTCAAGGAGGACGGCGTCATCACCAGGGACATCGCGGCGCGGGCGCTCGCGGTGTACGACGTGGACGGCCGTGGCCTTGACCGGCTCGACCGCGCCGTGCTGACGGCCCTGCTCAAGCTGTTCGGCGGCGGCCCCGTGGGGCTGTCCACCCTGGCGGTGGCCGTGGGGGAGGAGCGGGAGACCGTCGAGGAGGTCGCCGAGCCGTTCCTCGTACGCGAAGGGCTGCTCGCCCGCACGCCCAGAGGCCGGGTCGGCACGCCCGCCGCGTGGGCCCACCTCGGGCTCGTACCGCCGCAGAAGCAAGGGGGCGGCGGTGCGCAGCCGGGCCTGTTCGGTGGGTGACGGCGCGGGGGCTGGTCCCCCCAGGAACCCCGGTGCCATGCTGAGCGTTGTTCCTTAGGCGCGGGCTCGCTTAGACTCCGCCGACGCCGTCCGTTCAGTACGGCGTACCCACTCCCGTATACCAGGCCGTGCACTCGCGGTCGTGCGAAGGAAATTCCGTCCCGTGGATATCGTGACTCTCCTGCCGTTCGTCGTGCTCATCGGGGCCATGTTCCTGATGACCCGGTCGGCCAAGAACAAGCAGCGCCAAGCGGCGAACATGCGTGACCAGGTGCAGCCGGGCACCGGCGTGCGGACGATCGGCGGGATGTACGCCACCGTCAAGGAGGTCCACGACGACACGATCCTGCTTGAGGTCGCGCCTGGCGTCCACGCCATCTACGCGAAGAACTCGGTGGGCGCCGTCCTGGACGACAGCGAGTACAACCGCATCGTGCACGGCATCGACCCGGAGCACGCCGACGACGCGCCCGTCGTCCCGGACGACGCCTCCTCCCTGACCGAGGCCGAGGCCGGCGACGACGCCCGGCCGGTCGACATCACCAAGTCGGACACCGCCGGTGAGCCCGAGGCCGCCGACGAGGCCGACACGACCGGCAAGGCCGACCTCAAGAAGGCCGACACCGGCTCGGCCGACTCCTCCGAGTCCGACGCCGCGGAGCCCGAGGACACCAAGCGTCCCGGCGACAACGACGCGAAGTAGTCGCACTCGGGGCAACGCGGAGCGCCACCGCTCGGTGCGCCGCGGCTCCGAGACGGTCTAGGCTCCGGCGGGGGGCACGTCCCCACAACACTTCGTGGCCGCTTGGCGCGCACCCTCGCCTGGCGGTTGGACAGGGAGAAACGAAAAGGTGGCAGCACCGAAGAAGGGCCGTAGGACCCTTGGGCCCAAGGGCAGGCCCGGTCGTGCCCTCGTCGCGATCCTGATCGCCATGGTGGCGCTCGTGGGGGGAATGTTCCTCTCCGGCAACACCACGCCCCGGTTGGGCATCGACCTCGCGGGCGGCACCAGCTTCACGCTGGAGGCCAAGAACGAGCCGGGCAAGCCCAACGCGATCAACAGCGACAACATGAACACCGCCGTCGGCATCATGGAGCGGCGGGTCAACGGGTCCGGTGTGACCGAGGCCGAGGTCCAGACGCAGGGCAGCAAGCACATCATCGTGAACATCCCCAAGGGGACGGACGCGAAGCAGGCCCGGGAGCAGGTCGGCACCACGGCCAAGCTCGGCTTCCGCCCGGTGCTGACCATGGCGGCGGGGGAGCCCACCAAGGAGCCGAAGCCCGACCCCACCAAGGGCGGCGCTGACAAGGGCAAGGACGGCGACAAGGACAGCGGCAAGAACGGCGACAAGCCCAAGGACGGCGACGAGGGCGAGAACGGCGACAAGACGTCGCCGAACCCCACCGCCACCGCCCAGGGCCGCGCCGTCCCCAGCGCGCTGAAGGCGCCGACGCCCACGCCCACGCCGACCCCTCCGGGCAGCGAGGACCCGCAGAAGCCTTCGAAGGACGAGCAGGCCAAGATCGCCGCGCTGCAGAAGAAGTTCGCGGCGCTGGACTGCACCACCACGAAGGCCCAGGCCAAGGCGAGGACCGCCGGTGCCACGGCCAAGACGACCGAGCCGATCGTCGCGTGCAACAAAGACGGCCAGAAGTTCCTGCTGGGCCCGGTCGACATCGAGGGTGACAAGATCACCGACGCCTCGGCTGTCTACGACTCGGCGCAGGGCCAGGGCTGGACCGTCAAGCTCGACTTCAACAAGAGCGGCGGCAAGAAGTTCGGGAAGATCACCGCCGAGCTCGCCAAGCAGCCCGAGCCGCAGAACCAGTTCGCGGTCGTCCTCGACGGCGAGGTCGCCTCGAACGCGCGGGTGACCAACGCCATCACCGGCGGTGCGGCCACCATCTCCGGCGGTTTCAACAAGGACTCCGCCGACGACCTGGCCAACATCCTGTCGTACGGTTCGCTGCCGCTCTCGTTCAAGATCGCCGACCAGCAGACGGTCTCCTCCGCCCTCGGCGAGGAGCAGCTGCAGGCCGGTCTGACCGCCGGTGCCATCGGCCTCGCGCTCGTCATCCTGTACATGGTCGTCTACTACCGCGGCCTGGCCCTGGTGGCCATCGCCAGCCTCGGCGTCTCCGCCGTGCTGACGTACACGATCATGGTCCACCTCGGTGAGGGCATCGGGTTCGCACTGAACCTGCCGGCGGTCTGCGGCGCCATCGTGGCCATCGGTATCACCGCGGACTCGTTCATCGTCTACTTCGAGCGCATAAGGGACGAGATCCGCGACGGCCGCTCCCTGCGGCCCTCCGTGGAACGCGGCTGGCCCCGCGCCCGGCGCACCATCCTCGTCTCCGACTTCGTGTCGTTCCTCGCCGCCGCCGTGCTCTACATCGTCACCGTCGGCAAGGTGCAGGGCTTCGCGTTCACGCTCGGACTGACGACCCTGCTGGACGTCGTCGTGGTCTTCTTCTTCACGAAGCCGCTGATGACGATCCTCGCCACCCGCAAGTTCTTCGCGAGTGGGCACCCCTGGTCCGGCCTCGACCCCACGCGGCTCGGCGCCAAGCCGCCAGTGCGGTCCCGCCGCCGCCCCATCGCTCCCGCCGACACGAAGGAGGCGTGAGATGTCGCGACTCGGCAGTCTCGGCGCCAGGCTCTACCGGGGCGAGGTCGGGTACGACTTCGTCGCCAAGCGGATGATCTGGTACGGCATCTCGATCCTGATCACCATCACGGCGATCGTGGGCCTGGGGGTGCGCGGTCTGCACATGGGCATCGAGTTCTCCGGTGGCGCGGTCTTCACCACGCCCAAGACGAGCATCTCCGCCGACGAGGCGCGGGACAAGGCGGAGTCGGCCGCCGAGGGTCACACCGCCATCGTCCAGGAGCTCGGCAACGGCGGCCTGCGCATCCAGATCAGCGATCTGGACACCGCGGCGTCCGAGCCGGTCCAAGAGGCCCTCGCCAAGGACCTCGGTGTGCCGGCGCAGAAGATCGACACGCAGCTCGTCGGCCCCAGCTGGGGTGAGGAGATCGCCAAGAAGGCCTGGCAGGGCCTGGCGATCTTCATGGTCCTGGTGGTGATCTATCTCGCCATCGCCTTCGAGTGGCGGATGGCACTGGCCGCCCTCATCGCCTTGATACACGACCTCACGATCACGGTCGGCGTGTACGCGCTGGTCGGGTTCGAAGTCACACCAGGCACCGTGATCGGTCTGCTGACCATCCTCGGTTACTCCCTCTACGACACCGTCGTCGTCTTCGACGGCCTCAGAGAGGGCTCGAAGGGCCTCACCAAGCAGTCCCGCTACACCTACAGCGAGATCGCCAACCGCAGCCTCAACTCCACGCTGGTGCGTTCCATCAACACCACCGTGGTGGCGCTGCTGCCCGTCGGCGCGCTGCTGTTCATCGGCGGCGGCCTGCTCGGCGCCGGCATGCTCAACGACATCTCGCTGGCGCTGTTCGTGGGTCTCGCCGCCGGCGCGTACTCCTCGATCTTCATCGCCACCCCGCTGGTCGCCGACCTGAAGGAACGCGACCCGCAGATGAAGGCCCTGGCCAAGCGGGTGCTCGCCAAGCGCGCAGCGGCCGCCGCCAAGGCCGACTCCCAGGGCGAGGGCGATCCGGCCGAGGACGCGCGCGGCACCTCCGACGCGAGCGACGACGAGGACGACGACGTGGAGTCCGACGACGCGACCCCGGCAGGCGTCGTCGGCCAGCGCCGCACCCAGCCCGCCCGCAACCGCGGCCGCGGCAGGCCCTCGGGCAAGCGGCGGTGACCGGGGTGGAGGCCACGGGCCTGGAGACGGGCGGCGCACGGCTGGATGCCAGCAGCCCCGCCGGTGCGGAGCTGCGCACGCTGCTCCTCAACCGCATCCACGACGTCCCCGACTACCCGCAGCCGGGGGTGATGTTCAAGGACATCACCCCGCTGCTCGCCGACGCCGAGGCGTTTGGCGCGCTGACCGAGGCGCTGGTGGAGCTGTGTGTCGCCGCTCGGGCCGACAAGGTCGTCGGTCTGGAGGCCAGGGGCTTCATCCTGGCGGCGCCGGTCGCGGTGCGGGCCGGGGTGGGGTTCGTGCCCGTGCGGAAGGCGGGCAAGCTGCCCGGGGCGACGCTGAGCCAGGCGTACGAGCTGGAGTACGGCACGGCGGAGATCGAGATACACGCCGACGCCGTACGTGCCGGGGACCGGGTTCTGGTCATCGACGACGTGCTGGCCACCGGTGGCACCGCCGAAGCGTCGCTGCACCTGATCCGGCGGGCCGGGGCCGAGATCGCCGGCGTCGCCGTCCTGCTGGAGCTGGGATTCCTCGGTGGCAGGAAGCGGCTTCAGGGCGCGCTTGACGGCGCCCCGCTGGAGGCGTTGATCACGGTCTGACCAGCGGATATCTGTCCAGGGCGGGCACCAGGGGCGACCTCGGTGCCCGCCTTCGGTGTGCCGGGGGGACGTGGTGGGAGCGAGAATGGACTGGCGGGATCGATATCATGGCTGTCCGAGCTCCTTTACGGACCGGTCCTGCATGAGGAGTGCTCTTGCCAGACGAGGCCCAGCCGCTGACCGCCGCGCACCCTGACGAGCCGAACGCCGCGGGTGCCCCGGTGGGAGCCGACGCGCCGAGGACCAGTGGTGGCGGTGCGTCCAGCCCTGGACCCAAGCCGGGACCCAAGCCCCCGGCCGAGCTGCCCGAGGGCGGCCCGAACACCAATGTCCCGGCCCGGCCGCAGGCGCCGGGTCCCGCGCCGCGGCAGGGTTCCTCCAACCGGGTGCGCGCGCGGCTCGCCCGGCTCGGCGTGCAGCGCTCCAGCCCGTACAACCCGGTCCTCGAACCGCTGCTGCGCATCGTCCGGGGCAACGACCCCAAGGCCGACGCGGCCACGCTGCGCCAGATCGAGCGGGCGTACCAGGTCGCCGAGCGCTGGCACCGGGGGCAGAAGCGCAAGAGCGGCGACCCGTACATCACGCATCCGCTCGCGGTCACCACGATCCTCGCCGAGCTGGGGATGGACCCGGCGACGCTGATGGCGGGCCTGCTGCACGACACCGTGGAGGACACCGAGTACGGCCTGGACACGCTGCGCCGCGAGTTCGGCGACCAGGTCGCGCTGCTGGTCGACGGCGTCACCAAGCTCGACAAGGTCAAGTTCGGTGAGGCGGCGCAGGCCGAGACCGTACGCAAGATGGTCGTGGCCATGGCCAAGGACCCCCGCGTCCTGGTCATCAAGCTCGCCGACCGCCTCCACAACATGCGCACCATGCGGTACCTGAAGCGGGAGAAGCAGGAGAAGAAGGCCCGCGAGACCCTGGAGATCTACGCCCCGCTGGCGCACCGGCTGGGCATGAACACCATCAAGTGGGAGCTGGAGGACCTCGCCTTCGCGATCCTCTACCCCAAGATGTACGACGAGATCGTGCGGCTGGTCGCCGAGCGGGCGCCCAAGCGCGACGAGTACCTGGCGGTCGTCACCGACCAGGTCCAGGGCGACCTGCGCGCGGCGCGCATCAAGGCGACCGTGACCGGGCGCCCCAAGCACTACTACTCCGTGTATCAGAAGATGATCGTGCGGGGCCGCGACTTCGCCGAGATCTACGACCTGGTGGGCATCCGGGTCCTGGTCGACACCGTCCGCGACTGCTACGCCGCGCTCGGGACCATCCACGCCCGGTGGAACCCGGTGCCGGGGCGGTTCAAGGACTACATCGCCATGCCCAAGTTCAACATGTACCAGTCGCTGCACACAACGGTCATCGGACCCAGCGGCAAGCCCGTCGAGCTCCAGATCCGCACCTTCGACATGCACCGCCGCGCCGAGTACGGCATCGCCGCGCACTGGAAGTACAAGCAGGAGGCCGTCGCCGGTGCCTCCAAGGTCCGCACCGACGTGCCCAGGGGCAAGGGCGATCGCCAGGACACCGTCAACGACATGGCGTGGCTGCGGCAGCTGCTCGACTGGCAGAAGGAGACGGAGGACCCGGGCGAGTTCCTGGAGTCCCTGCGCTTCGACCTCTCCCGCAACGAGGTCTTCGTCTTCACGCCGAAGGGCGACGTCATAGCGCTCCCGGCCGGTGCCACGCCGGTGGACTTCGCTTACGCGGTGCACACCGAGGTCGGCCACCGCACCATAGGCGCGCGGGTCAACGGCCGTCTGGTGCCGCTCGAATCGACGCTCGACAACGGTGACCTGGTGGAGGTCTTCACCTCGAAGGCGCCAGGCGCCGCCCCGTCCCGCGACTGGCTCGGCTTCGTCAAGTCACCACGCGCCCGGAACAAGATCCGCGGCTGGTTCTCCAAGGAGCGCCGCGACGAGGCCATCGAGCAGGGCAAGGACGCCATCGCCCGCGCGATGCGCAAGCAGAACCTGCCGATCCAGCGCATCCTCACCGGCGACTCCCTGGTCACCCTCGCGCACGAGATGCGCTACTCCGACATCTCCTCGCTGTACGCAGCGATCGGCGAAGGCCACGTCGCCGCGCAGAACATCGTGCAGAAGCTGGTCCAGGCCCTCGGCGGGGAGGACGCGGCGAGCGAGGACCTCGCCGAGTCCACCCCGCTGCGGACCCGCACCAAGCGGCGTAAGAGCACCGACCCCGGCGTGGTCGTCAAGGGCGTCGACGACGTGTGGGTCAAGCTGGCGCGCTGCTGTACGCCCGTGCCGGGCGACCCCATCATCGGCTTCGTGACCCGCGGCAGCGGCGTCTCCGTGCACCGGGCGGACTGCGTCAACGTGGACTCGCTGTCCCAGCAGCCGGAGCGCATCCTCGAAGTCGAGTGGGCGCCCACCCAGTCCTCGGTCTTCCTCGTCGCCATCCAGGTGGAGGCGCTCGACCGGTCCCGGCTGCTGTCCGACGTCACCCGGATTCTCTCCGACCAGCACGTCAACATCCTCTCGGCCGCCGTGCAGACCTCCCGCGACCGGGTCGCCACCTCGCGCTTCACCTTCGAGATGGGCGATCCCAAGCACCTGGGCCATGTCCTGAAGGCCGTACGGAGCGTCGAGGGCGTCTACGACGTGTACCGCGTGACGTCGGCGCGCAGGCCGTAGGACCGACCGGCCCACGGCATAAGGCGGCCCCGGTACGCGCCGCGTACCGGGGCCGCCTCACGCCCGGACGGAAAAGCGTCAGCCGCCGAACTCCTGCAGGCCCTTCAGCGCCTGGTCGAGCAGCGCCTGACGCCCCTCAAGCTCCTTGGCGAGCTTGTCGGCCTTGGCGTTGTTGCCGGCGGCACGGGCCTTGTCGACCTGCTCCTGCAACTTCTCCACGGCCGCTTGCAGCTGCCCGGTGAGCCCGGCGGCGCGCGCCCGCGCCTCGGGGTTCGTACGCCGCCACTCGGTCTCCTCGCTCTCCTGGAGCGCCCGCTCGACGGCCTGCATCCGGCCCTCGATCTTCGGCCGGGCGTCCCTCGGCACGTGGCCGACGGCCTCCCAGCGCTCGTTGATCGAACGGAAAGCGGCCCGCGCCGCCTTCAGGTCCGTGACCGGCAGGAGCTTCTCCGCCTCGGCGGCCAGCTCCTCCTTGCGCGTCAGGTTCTCCCGCTGCTCCGCGTCGCGCTCGGCGAACACCTCGCCGCGCGCCTGGAAGAAGACGTCCTGCGCGCCCCGGAAGCGGTTCCACAGGTCGTCCTCGGCCTCGCGCTGCGCGCGGCCCGCCGCCTTCCAGTCCGCCATCAGGTCCCGGTACCGGGCGGCCGTGGGGCCCCAGTCCGTCGACTTGGACAGCGCCTCGGCCTCGGCGACCAGCTTCTCCTTGGCCTTGCGTGCCTCCTCGCGCTGCGCGTCGAGCGAGGCGAAGTGCGCCTTGCGCCGCTTGGAGAAGGCCGAGCGGGCGTGCGAGAAGCGGTGCCACAGCTCGTCATCCGTCTTGCGGTCCAGGCGCGGCAGGCCCTTCCAGGTGTCGACGAGGGCACGCAGCCGTTCCCCGGCCGACCGCCACTGCTCACTGGCGGCCAGTTCCTCGGCCTCGGTGACCAGCGCCTCCTTGGCCTTACGGGCCTCGTCGGACTGTTTGGCCTTGACCGCCTTGCGCTCCTCGCGGCGCGCCTCGACCGTCTCGACCAGCTTGTCCAGGCGCTTCTTCAGCGCGTCCAGGTCGCCGACGGCGTGGTGCTCGTCGACCTGCTGGCGCAGATGGTCAATGGCGGTCGTCGCGTCCTTCGTCGACAGGTCAGTGGTTTTGACCCGGCGTTCGAGGAGGCCGATTTCGACAACAAGGCCCTCGTACTTGCGCTCGAAGTAGGCGAGGGCTTCCTCGGGGGAGCCCGCCTGCCAGGAACCGACGACCTGTTCGCCCTCGGCCGTCCGCACGTACACGGTCCCCGTCTCGTCGACGCGGCCCCATGGGTCGCTGCTCACAGCGCCTCCTCCACATGATGCCGACGCGGGCGCGCGGCCCGCGGGCATCGTCCACGGTTTACTCCCGGCCGGGCAGCGCCGGGCCGGTCCGACGGGCTGCTGGTGCACCGATCCGGCAGGGCGGCAGCCGTCGGAGCAGGCACCCTACACAACGCAAACATAGGCGACCGGCGGCCCGGCTGTCCGTATCCAGCGCGACCGAAATTTCGCAGTACGCGCGTCAGTACGCGTCCTGCCCCGCCCGTTGGCGGGGCGGGGCCGGGACCTCCACCGGGCACGGGCCAGGGCCGGGCGGCCTCAAGAGCGCGTGACGGTGGCCTTGTTGATCACCACGGTGGCGTTGGGCGCGGTGTTTCCCGACGTCGGGTCGGGGGCGGACGCACCGGCCTCGGCGATCTTCTTCAGCACGTCCTTGCCGCCCTTGATGGTGCCGAACGGTGTGTAGTAAGGGGGCAGCTCGCTGTCCTGATAGACGAGGAAGAACTGGCTGCCGCCGCTGTTCTTGTTCTCGCTCTGGCCCTTTTCGGGCTTGGGGTTGTACCGGTTGGCCATCGCGACCGTACCGGCCGGGTACACGTTGCCCTTGAGCTTCGGGTCCTTCAGGTTCTCGTCGGGGATGGTGTAGCCGGGGGAGCCGGTGCCGTCACCCTTCGGGTCGCCGCACTGGAGGACGAAGATGCCCTGATTGGTCAGCCGGTGGCACTTGGTGTGGTCGAAGTACCCCTTGCCCGCCAGGAAGTTGAAGGAGTTCACCGTGTGCGGCGCCTTGTCGGCGTCCAGGTCGATGGAGATGTCGCCGCAGGTGGTCGCCAGCTTCATCGCGTACGAAGCGGACGTGTCGATGTCCAGCGCGGGTTCCTTCTTCCAGCTGAGGCTCTTCGGGCCGCCCTTCGCGGGCTTCGCGCACGGGTCGGGCGCCTTGCTGGTGGGCGGGGCGCTCGGGGTGGGGGAGGCGTCGGCCTTGTCGGACGAGTCGCCGCCGCCGAGGCCGACCGAGGCGTACGCCGCCGCACCCGCGGCCAGTACCACGGCGAGTGACGTCGCGATCACCGCGTTGCGGCGGCTGTTCCGCTTGCGTGCCATGGCCCTGCGCTGCTGCTGCCGTTCGTACTTGGCGCGGGCGAGCTGCCGCCGCCGCTGATCGTGACTGACCACCGGGTCTTCTCCTCGTGTCCTGATGCCTGATGTGCGATGCGGTGTGCTGGGATGCGGTGTGTTGCGTGCGGTGTGTGGCGATGCGGGATGTGCGGTGCCGGACGCGCGGGCTGATGGCCCGGGGCACCCGGGGGCGGAAGCGCCCTTCCCGCGCACGCCGTCGTGCCGCACGCCGTCGTACGGCCGTACCGTATATCGGTTACCTGTGCCCGGTGCGTCGCCGGTAGGCTCTGTGAACGCCGAGTTCCACGGCACCGACGCCACCGTACGCAGACCACCGGACGACTGAAGGACGATCGTGCTCATTGCTGGGTTCCCCGCCGGGGCCTGGGGGACCAACTGCTATCTGGTCGCCCCCGCCGCCGGTGAGGAGTGCGTGATCATCGACCCGGGCCACCAGGCCGCCCAGGGAGTCGAAGAGGCCATCGCCAAGCACCGGCTCAAGCCCGTCGCCGTCATCCTGACCCACGGCCATATCGACCACGTCGCCTCCGTCGTCCCCGTATGCGGCGCGCACGACGTACCGGCGTGGATTCACCCGGCGGACCGCTACATGATGAGCGACCCGGAGAAGGCCCTCGGCCGCTCCATCGGGATGCCGTTGATGGGCGAGCTGACCGTGGGGGAGCCCGACGACGTCAAGGAGCTGACCGACGGCGCCGCCCTGAGCCTGGCCGGGCTGGAGCTGACCGTCGAGCACGCACCCGGCCATACCAAGGGGTCGGTGACCTTCCGGATGCCCGAGACCACCGACATCCCGCCGGTCTTCTTCTCGGGTGACCTGCTCTTCGCCGGCTCCATCGGACGTACCGACCTGCCTGGCGGCGACCACGCCGAGATCCTCCAGTCGCTGGCCCGTGTGTGCCTGCCGCTCGACGACTCGACCGTGGTGCTGTCCGGCCACGGCCCCCAGACCAGCATCGGCCAGGAACGCGCCACCAACCCGTATCTGCGGCAGGTGGCCGCCGGCCTCGGAGGCGGCCCCGCCGCCCCGCGACGAGGAATGTGACGAACTGCCCCGTGAACGCCTTCACCGCCCCCAAGGGCACGTACGACCTGACGCCTCCGGACTCCGCGGTCTTCCTCGCGGTGCGCGAGGCCATCGCCGCGCCCGTACGCCGCGCCGGATACGGCTACATCGAGACGCCCGGCTTCGAGCACGTCGAACTCTTCTCACGCGGCGTCGGTGAGTCCACCGACATCGTGACCAAGGAGATGTACACCCTCACCACCAAGGGCGGCACCGAGCTCGCGCTGCGCCCCGAGGGCACCGCCTCCGTGCTGCGCGCCGCCCTGGAGCGCAACCTCCACAAGGCCGGGAACCTGCCGGTCAAGCTCTGGTACTCCGGTTCGTACTACCGCTACGAGCGGCCGCAGGCCGGACGCTACCGGCACTTCTCACAGGTCGGCGCCGAGGCGATCGGCGCTGAGGACCCCGCGCTCGACGCCGAGTTGATCATCCTGGCCGTGGACGCCTACCGCTCGCTCGGACTGCGCCAGTTCCGGGTGCTGCTCAACTCGCTCGGCGACAAGGAATGCCGCCCCGCCTACCGCTCCGCCCTCCAGGACTTCCTGCGCGGCCTCGACCTCGACGAGGAGACGCGGCGCCGCGTCGACATCAACCCGCTGCGGGTCCTCGACGACAAGCGGGAGGCGGTCCGGGCCCAGCTCGGCGGCGCCCCGAAGCTGCGCGACCGCCTGTGCGAGGCGTGCAAGGAGTACCACGAGCAGGTACGCACGCTGCTGACCGCGGCGGGCGTCGAATTCGAGGATGACGAGCGGCTGGTGCGCGGCCTTGACTACTACACGCGTACCACTTTCGAGTTCGTTCACGACGGTCTCGGCTCGCAGTCGGCGGTGGGTGGCGGCGGCCGGTACGACGGGCTGTCGGAGATGATCGGCGGACCCGCGCTGCCGTCCGTCGGCTGGGCGCTCGGCGTGGACCGCACGGTGCTCGCGCTCCGCGCCGAGGGCGTCGAACTCGACCTGCCCGCCGTCACCGAGGTCTACGCGGTGCCGCTCGGCGAGGAGGCCAGGCGCGTCCTGTTCGAACTGGTCACGGCGCTGCGCCGGGCCGGAGTCGCCACCGACTTCGCCTTCGGCGGCAAGGGGCTGAAGAACGCCATGAAGTCCGCCAACCGCTCGGGGGCGCGGTTCGCGCTCGTCGCGGGTGAGCGGGATCTGGCCGACGGGGTCGTTCAGCTCAAGGATCTGGAGAGCGGCGATCAGACACCTGTCGCCCTGGACGCCGTCGTGGAGGAACTCCTCACGAAGCGGCGCTGACGCACAGGACCCTGGTGCACAATGACCAGGCAATGTCCGGCTGACGAGACGAATGGCGTTATGACCACTTCGGCACTTCACCGCTCTGACAGAGGCGAGAGCGACGCGGAGACTCCCACGGGCGCCGTCGGCGGCGGCCGGATCTTCGCCGCACTCCTCATCATCACCGGGGCCCTGGGACTGCTGGCCGCCTGGGTCATCACGCTCGACAAGAACAAGATCCTTGAGGCGAAGGCAGACGGCGGCTCGTACACGCCGGGGTGCAGCATCAACCCGATCGTGTCCTGCGGCAACATCATGGAGAGCGACCAGGCGGAGGCGTTCGGGTTCCCGAACCCGATGCTCGGCCTGGTCGCCTACGGGATCGTCATCTGCGTCGGGGTCTCGCTGCTGGCCGGGGCGCGCTACCCGCGCTGGTACTGGCTGGGGCTGTGGGGCGGCACGCTGTTCGGCGTCGCCTTCTGCACCTGGCTCCAGTACCAGTCGCTGTACGAGATCAGCTCGCTGTGCCTGTGGTGCTGCCTGGCCTGGGTCGCGACCATCGTCATGTTCTGGTACGTGACGGTGCACAACCTGCGGCACGGGTTCCTCCCGGCTCCGGAGTCGCTGAAGCGCGGCCTGCTGGAGTTCCACTGGGTCGTGCCGGTGCTGTGGATCGGCGTCATCGGCATGCTGATCCTCACCAAGTGGTGGGATTTCTGGACGACCGGCCAGGCGTGAGGGCCGGGGCCGGGCGGCCCCTCGGACAGGCGTGGACAGCGGCTCCCTCACGGGGGCCGCTTCGCTGTTCCGGGGGGAGTGTCACAGGGGTGGCATAGGGTTTCAGCGTGGAGCCCGACCTGTTCACCGCCGCCGCCGAGGACCGTCAGCAAAAGGACCCGGCCAGCAGCCCCCTCGCGGTCCGGATGCGCCCGCGCACCCTCGACGAGGTGGTGGGCCAGCAGCATCTGCTGCGGCCCGGATCACCCCTGCGCAGACTCGTCGGGGAGGGGAGCGGGGGCCCGGCGGGGCCGTCGTCCGTCATCCTGTGGGGCCCGCCGGGCACCGGCAAGACGACGCTGGCCTACGTCGTCAGCCTGGCCACGCAGAAGCGCTTTGTCGAGCTGTCCGCGATCACCGCCGGGGTGAAGGAGGTGCGGGCGGTCATCGACAGCGCGCGCCGCAGCTCCGGGGGGTACGGCCGCGACACCGTGCTGTTCCTGGACGAGATCCACCGTTTCAGCAAGGCCCAGCAGGACTCGCTGCTGCCCGCCGTGGAGAACCGCTGGGTGACCCTGATCGCGGCCACCACGGAGAACCCGTACTTCTCGATCATCTCCCCGCTGCTGTCCCGCTCGCTGCTGCTCACGCTGGAGTCGCTGACCGACACCGACCTGCGCGGTCTGGTGCGGCGGGCGCTGACCGACGAGCGGGGGCTCGGCGGCGCCGTGGAGCTGCCCGCTGACGCCGAGGAGCATCTGCTGCGCATCGCGGGCGGGGACGCCAGGCGGGCGCTGACGGCCCTGGAGGCGGGTGCGGGCTCGGCCATATCGAAGGGCGAGCCCTCGATCACCCTGGAGACGCTGGAGGAAGCGGTCGACCGGGCCGCGGTGAAGTACGACCGTGACGGCGACCAGCACTACGACGTCGCCAGCGCGCTCATCAAGTCCATCAGGGGCTCGGATGTGGACGCGGCGCTGCATTATCTGGCGCGGATGATCGAGGCGGGTGAGGACCCGCGGTTCATCGCCAGGCGGCTCATGATCTCGGCGAGCGAGGACATCGGCATGGCCGACCCGACGGCCCTGCAGACGGCGGTCGCCGCCGCTCAGGCCGTCGCGATGATCGGCTTCCCGGAGGCCCGTATCGCGCTCGGCCAGGCGACGGTGGCGCTGGCCCTGGCGCCGAAGTCCAACGCCGCCTATCTCGCGATCGACGCCGCGCTCGCCGATGTCAGGGCCGGGCTCGCCGGCCCGGTGCCGGCGCATCTGCGGGACGGCCACTACAAGGGCGCGGCGAAGCTCGGCCACGCCCAGGGCTATCTGTATCCGCATGACATGCCCGGCGGCATCGCCGCCCAGCAGTACGCGCCGGACGCGGTGCACGGCAAGCGCTACTACACGCCCACGCGCTACGGCGCCGAGGCGCGCTACGCGGACGTGGTGGAGCGGGTCCGCGCACGGCTGGGCGGCGAGCAGCCGGGCCCGGCGGAAGGCCCGGCCGACGGGCGGCAGTGACCGGGCGGCGCGTGGAGTTCAGTGCGCCGCCGCGTCGAAGAGGGTGTGCATGGCCCGGCGCAGCCCGGTGATGTCGCTCACCGGCTCGGGGAAGTCGAAGCGCGCGTCGAAGCACTCCTGGCCGGTGAAGCGGACCCGCAGGCCGAACCGGTCGAGCGCGAGCGGCACGGCGGCGGTGGTGGCCTGCTTGACCCGCTCGCCGAGCAGCCCGCACAGCCCCTGGACCTGCTCGCTGTGGGCGGAGTGCAGATGCTGGAGCAGCTCCGTCTCGTGCGCGGCCAGCGGGTCGGCTGTGGCGTGGACGAGGTCCTCGGGCTCGACGTCCTCGGCGCCCCACAGGTCGTCGATGTACGCCTCGCCGACCTCAAGGCGCAGCATCATGCGGCCCGGCTCGGCCATGCCGGGCGCGCACACGAGCCACCCGGAGAGCCAGGCCCTGCCCCGGATGCGGTGCGGGACGGAGACCGGTGCGACATCGGTGATCTCCAGCACAGCGGCCAGCTCGTCGTCCTGCGCGTGGGTGGCGGCCCGTACGGCCGGTGAGTCGGCGGGGAAGAGCAGGAACACCTCGCCGTCGTTTCCGGTGCTCCGGGCCTCCGAGGTGAGCTGGTCGGGGCGCGCTCCGTCCAGCCCGGGGATGAGCAGCACTCCGCAGGAGGTACTCTGTACGAGAGTTCGTGTGCGTTCGGCTGCTGACGGCATCCGTGCGATATCAAGTCCGCTGGGACGCGGCTGACCACGATCTGATCGGACCTCCGTCGCGTCGACGCCCAGAGCGTCGGCCTTCTTCGTGTTGTCCGTGACGTGACTGGTGTTCCCCGGGCGAGACATGCGATCTCCTTCAGTAAGGTGAGCCTAACCTAACTTACAACGGAGGTCTGGAGAACGTGCCTAACCAGTCGCGTCCCAAGGTCAAGAAGTCTCGTGCGCTCGGCATCGCGCTGACGCCGAAGGCCGTCAAGTACTTCGAGGCACGCCCCTACCCGCCGGGCGAGCACGGCCGTGGCCGCAAGCAGAACTCGGACTACAAGGTCCGTCTGCTGGAGAAGCAGCGTCTGCGCGCCCAGTACGACATCAGCGAGCGCCAGATGGCGCGTGCGTACGACCGCGCCAAGAAGGCCGAGGGCAAGACGGGCGAGGCACTGGTCGTCGAGCTTGAGCGCCGCCTCGACGCGCTGGTCCTGCGTTCGGGCATCGCCCGGACCGTCTACCAGTCGCGCCAGATGGTCGTCCACGGCCACATCGAGGTCAACGGCCGCAAGGTCGACAAGCCGTCCTTCCGGGTCCGCCCGGGCGATGTCGTCATGGTCCGCGAGCGCAGCCGCGAGAAGCACCCGTTCCAGGTCGCCCGTGAGGGTGGCTACGACACGGACGGCGAGACCCCGCGTTACCTTGAGGTCAACCTGAAGGCCCTGGCCTTCCGCCTTGACCGGGACCCGAACCGCAAGGAAATCCCGGTCATCTGCGACGAGCAGCTCGTCGTCGAGTACTACGCCCGCTAAGCAGGGCTCCGCGCGCCGCTCGCGGCGTGCACGCACCACCCGCGCGAGACCGCTCCGCCGTACGGCCAGCCCGTACGGCGGACGCCATGCGCACCTCAGCCCGCGGGCTCCTCACCGGTTTCGGCCGACGGGGGGCCCGCGGGCTGTTTGCGCCGCAGCGCGGCCGCCGCCCGGGCCGCCCACTCCTCGGCGGCCCGCCCCTCGCTGGCCCGGTCCTCCCGTGGCCAGGGCCGCCCCGCCGCCCCGCCGGCCTGGCCCACCAGGCTCGCCGGTTTCCCGCGCCCCCGCTCCAGCACCTGCGCCACCGCCGCGTCCAGGCCGCCGAGCCGCCCGTCCCGGTGCGCCTCCTCGTACCGCGCGTCGCCCAGCTCGCCGCGGGCCCGCGCCGCGCAGCGCTCGTGCTGCCCCCGCAGGTGCCGCGACCGGTACGGCTTACCGCTCACCTCCAGCCAGCCTCTGGCCGCCGCGCCCTGCAGCCGCGCCGCCCACTCCGGCGCGTCCACGACGACCAGCGGCGCCAGCTGCTCAAGCGCCAGCGTCGTGCCCAGCACATCGCCGAACTCCCGCTTGATCTCCAGACAGGCCACCAGCAGCTCCCTGGCGTCGGCGTCCTCGCCCCGCGCCGCGTGCGCGTACGCCAGCGCGTACAGCGCGTACGAGCGCACCCAGCGCTCGCCGCTGTCCTCGGCGACCTGCCGGGCGTCCTCGCCCAGGGCCAGCGCCGCCTCGATGTCGCCGTCGAGCGCCAGCGCCAGCGCGAGCTGCACCTGCGCCAGCAGCACCAGCGCGTTCAGCTCACCCAGCGCCCGGTAGCGCTCCAGGCACTCACGGAGCAGCGCGATCGCGCGCGGCAGGTCGTCGCTGATCAGCGCCGTCGTGCCGAGCATCTGCGTCGCGTACGCGGCGGCGCTGTCATCGCCGCGGCTCTCCGCGATCTCCTGGCACTCGTGCAGGGCGGTCAGCGCCGCCACCGCCTCGCCCCGTACCGCGGCCGTCAGCCCCGCCACCCACAGCGCCTTCGCGCGGGGCTCGGGCTGCTCGCTGTCCAGCGCCAGTGCCCGGTCCAGCCACCGCTGCCCCTCCGTCAGCCGCCCGCAGCCCACCCAGCAGAACCACAGGGTGCCGGTCAGATACTGGGCGACGTGCGCGTCCTCGGGGTTCTCCAGGCTGTACTCCAGGGCCAGCCGCACGTTCGGCAGCTCGACCTCGACCCGCTGCGCGACCTCGGCCTGCCGCATGCCGAACCAGTCCAGCTCACACCAGGTCGCCAGGCCCAGGTACCAGTCCCGGTGCCGCTTGCGCAGCCGCTCCGTCTCGCCCAGCTCCGCCAGCCATCGGGCGCCGTACGCACGCACGGTGCCCAGCATCCGGTAGCGGGCCTGCCCGCCGCCGTCCGGCGGGTCCTCCCGTGCGACCACGGACTGTTCCACCAAGCCCGACAGCGCGCCCAGCACCTCGTCGGCGGGGAGGCTGGCGCCGGAGCACACGTACTCGACGGCGTCCAGGTCGAAGCCGGTGGCGAAGACCGAGAGCCGCGCCCACAGCAGCCGCTCCCCGGGCGTGCACAGCTCATGGCTCCAGCCGATGGCCGTCGACAGCGACCGGTGCCGGGGCAGCGCGCTGCGGCTGTGGCTCGTCAGCAGCCCCAGCGGGTCGTCCAGCCGGTGCAGCAGCTGCTGCGGCGACAGTGCCCGCAGCCGGGCCGCCGCCAGCTCCAGCGCCAGCGGGAGGCCGTCGAGCCTCCGGCACACCTCGGTGACGATGTCGCGGCCCGCCGCCCCGGCGTCGAAGCCCGGCAGCACGGCGCGCGCCCGGTCGCTGAACAGGGCCACCGCGTCCGGTGTGAGCGGCAGCGGGCCCAGCGGCAACAGCCGCTCGCCCGCGACATCGAGCGGGCGCCTGCTGGCGACGAGCACTCGCAGGCCAGGGGCGCGCCGCAGCAGGTCGGTGACGAGCGCGGCACACGCGTCGAGCAGGTGCTCGCAGCCGTCGAGGACGAGGAGCGCCTCCTGGCCCGCCAGCCGCTCCAGCAGCGCCTCGCGCTGCGAGCGGCCGGCGGGCACGGTCAGTCCGAGCGCCATGGCGACCCGCTGGTCGGGCTTCTCGTCGGCGGGCAGCTCGGAGAGTTCGGCCAGGTGGACGCCGTCGCAGAAGCGATTCCGCAGCCCTCTCGCCGCGCGGAGTACGAGCCGGGACTTGCCGATGCCGCCCGTGCCTGTGACGGTGACCAGGCGGGCGTCGGAGAGTAAGTCCTCCAGATCGGCCAGCTCGGCGCTCCGGCCGGTGAACCGGCTCAGTTCGGCGGGGAGACCGTCGGGCGAGGCGGGCTGTGCGGGGGAACCCGGCTGCGGGCCGGGGCACGGAGCTTGTCGCATGGAACACGGAGCGTACTCAAGGGTAAGCGGGCCGTACAATCCCGTCTCGCGGCCGCCCGCCCACTTCCCGCCCGTGCCCCGCGCCCCCCTTGGCGGCGAGCGGGAATCGGGTAGGGGCCGGGAGGCGCGGCGCGATAAGGTCGGTACCTGCCGCCCCTGCCCGGAAAGACGCAGGTCCTCTCCGCTCGCAGGGGGCGGCCGACTGTGACGATCAAGACCAGCCAATGACCCGCCAAGATTCAGCAGGGAGCGGTGCGACGTGTCCGGTGGAGAGGTGGCCGGGATTCTCGTGGCCGTCTTCTGGGCGATCCTTGTGTCCTTCCTCGCCCTCGCGCTGGTGAGGCTCGCACAGGTGCTCAAGGCGACGACGAAGCTGGTGGCCGATGTCACCGACCAGGCGGTCCCGTTGCTCAGCGAGGCGTCGGCGACGGTGCGGTCGGCGAACACGCAGCTCGCCCGGGTGGACTCCATCGCGGCCGATGTCCAAGAGGTGACCTCCAACGCCTCGGCGCTCTCCTCGACCGTCTCCTCCGCCTTCGGCGGGCCGCTGGTCAAGGTCGCCGCCTTCGGCTACGGCGTACGCAAGGCGATCGGCCGCAAGGGCGAGCCCGCCCGGCGCACCACCGTGGTCGTTGGCAAGACCGTGCCACGCGCCAGGCGCGGTGGCCGCCGCAACCGGGGTAAGAAGGACTGATCGCGATGTTCCGCCGCGCATTCTGGTTCACGACCGGCGCCGCCGCCGGGGTATGGGCCACCACCAAGGTCAACCGCAAACTGCGCCGCCTGACCCCGGAGAGCCTCGCCGCGCAGGCGGCGGACAAAGCCGTCGAGACCGGCCACCGGCTGAAGCAGTTCGCCATCGACGTACGCGTCGGAATGGCCGACCGCGAGGCGGCGTTGAACGACGCACTGGGCCTGACAGCCGGCCAGGAACCCATGAAGGAGCTCCCCGCCCAGCGCGGGGAAGCGGTGCTTGAGGCGAAGGCCTACCGCCCGGCGACCTGGCCCGCGACGAACGACCGGAACACCCACCGGAATCACGACCGGAATCACGACCGGAAAGAGGACTACTGATGGAGTCGGCCGAAATCCGCCGCCGCTGGCTGCGCTTCTTCGAGGAGCGGGGGCACACCGTCGTGCCGTCGGCGTCGCTGATCGCGGACGACCCGACGCTGTTGCTGGTCCCCGCGGGCATGGTCCCCTTCAAGCCGTACTTCCTCGGTGAGGTCAAGCCCCCCTTCGACCGCGCCACCAGCGTGCAGAAGTGCGTGCGCACCCCCGACATCGAAGAGGTCGGGAAGACCACCCGGCACGGCACGTTCTTCCAGATGTGCGGCAACTTCTCCTTCGGCGACTACTTCAAGGAAGGCGCCATCGTCTACGCCTGGGAGCTGCTGACCAGCTCGCAGGCGGACGGTGGCTACGGCCTTGACCCGGAGAAGCTGTGGATCACCGTCTACGAGCAGGACGACGAGGCCGAGCGCATCTGGCGTGAGGTCGTCGGCGTCCCCGCCGAGCGCATCCAGCGCCTCGGCATGGGCCCCAACTACTGGTCCATGGGCGTGCCCGGGCCGTGCGGGCCGTGCTCCGAGATCAACTACGACCGCGGCCCCGAGTTCGGCGTCGAGGGCGGCCCCGCCGTCAACGACGAGCGCTACGTGGAGATCTGGAACCTGGTCTTCATGCAGTACGAGCGCGGCCCCGGCTCCGGCAAGGAAGACTTCCCCATCCTCGGCGAGCTGCCGAGCAAGAACATCGACACCGGCCTCGGCCTCGAACGCCTCGCGATGATCCTGCAGGGCGTGCGGAACATGTACGAGACCGACACCCTCCGCGTCGTCATGGACCAGGCGACCGCCCTGACCGGCGTCTCCTACGGCGCCTCCCAGGACACCGACGTGGCGCTGCGCGTGGTCGCCGACCACATCCGCACCTCCGTCATGCTGATCGGTGACGGCGTCACCCCCGGCAACGAGGGCCGCGGTTATGTGCTGCGCCGCATCATGCGCCGCGCCATCCGCAACATGCGGCTGCTCGGCGCCACCGGGCTGGTCATGGCCGAGCTCGTGGACGTCGTCCTGAAGACGATGGGCGAGCAGTACCCGGAGCTGCTCCAGGACCGCAGGCGCATCGAGACGGTCGCGCTCGCCGAGGAGAACGCCTTCGTCAAGACGCTCAAGGCGGGCACCAACATCCTCGACACCGCCGTCAGCGAGACCAAGTCCGCCGGGTCCAGCGTGCTCGCCGGAGACAAGGCGTTCCTGCTCCACGACACGTGGGGCTTCCCGATCGACCTGACCCTGGAGATGGCCGCCGAGCAGGGCCTGTCCGTCGACCAGGACGGCTTCCGCCGCCTGATGAAGGAGCAGCGGGAGCGGGCCAAGGCCGACGCCAAGGCCAAGAAGCAGGGCCACGCCGACCTGTCCGCCTACCGCGCCGTCGCCGACACCGCCGGTTCGACGGTCTTCACCGGCTACGCGCACACCGAGGGCGAATCCTCCATCGTCGGCCTGCTGGTCGACGGCGTCTCCTCTCCCGCCGCGCACGAGGGCGACGAGGTCGAGGTCGTCCTCGACCGCACCCCCTTCTACGCCGAGGGCGGCGGCCAGCTCGCCGACACCGGGCGCATCAAGCTCGACTCGGGCGCCATCGTCGAGGTCCGCGACGTGCAGCAGCCGGTGCCCGGCGTCAGCGTGCACAAGGGCGTCGTGCAGGTCGGCGAGGTCACCGTGGGCGCCGGCGCCCACGCCCAGATCGACGAGACCCGGCGGCGCGCCATCGCCCGCGCCCACAGCGCCACCCACCTGACCCACCAGGCGCTGCGTGACGCGCTCGGCCCGACCGCCGCCCAGGCCGGTTCGGAGAACTCACCCGGCCGCTTCCGCTTCGACTTCGGCTCGCCCGCCGCCGTTCCCGGCACGGTGCTCACCGACGTCGAGCAGAAGATCAACCACGTGCTCTCCCGCGAACTCGACGTCACCGCCGAGGTCATGAGCATGGAGGACGCCAAGAAGCAGGGCGCCATCGCCGAGTTCGGCGAGAAGTACGGCGACCGGGTCCGGGTCGTCACCATCGGCGACTTCTCCAAGGAGCTGTGCGGCGGTACGCATGTGCACAACACCGCCCAGCTCGGCCTGGTCAAGCTGCTCGGCGAGTCCTCGATCGGCTCCGGCGTGCGCCGCGTGGAGGCCCTTGTCGGCGTCGACGCGTACAACTTCCTCGCCCGTGAGCACACCGTGGTCTCCCAGCTGACGGATCTCGTCAAGGGCCGCCCGGAGGAGCTGCCGGAGAAGATCTCCGGGATGCTCGCCAAGCTCAAGGACGCGGAGAAGGAGATCGAGCGGTTCCGCGCCGAGAAGGTGCTCCAGGCCGCGGCCGGTCTCGCCGAGGGCGCCAAGGACGTACGCGGTGTCGCCCTGGTCACCGGCCAGGTGCCTGACGGCACGGGCGCCGACGACCTGCGCAAGCTCGTCCTCGACGTGCGCGGCCGCATCCAGGGCGGCAGGCCCGCCGTCGTCGCGCTCTTCACCGTGGCCGGCGGCCGTCCGCTCACCGTGATCGCCACCAACGAGGCGGCCAGGGAGCGCGGGCTCAAGGCCGGCGAGCTGGTCCGTGCCGCCGCGAAGACGCTGGGCGGTGGCGGCGGAGGCAAGCCGGACGTCGCCCAGGGCGGTGGACAGAACGCGGACGCCATCGGCGACGCGGTCGCCGCCGTCGAACGCCTCGTCGCCGACCAGGCGTGACGGGCGACCGCGCGGACGCGGTGGGCGTCCGGGCAGCCGTGCCGAGGGGCCGGAGGAACATGAGCGAGGACAGCGCGGCGTGAACGACCAGCACCCCATGCGCCGTGGCCGGCGGATCGCCGTCGACGTCGGGGACGCCCGGATCGGGGTCGCCTCGTGCGACCCCGACGGGGTCCTCGCCACCCCGGTGGAGACCGTGCCGGGCCGGGACGTCCCGGCCGCACGGCGCAGACTGGCGGCGATCGTCGAGGAGTACGAGCCGATCGAGGTCGTCGTCGGCCTGCCCCGGTCGCTCAGCGGCAAGGAGGGCCCGGCGGCCACGAAGGTCCGCGGTTTCGCCGGTGAGCTGGCCCGGGACATCGCCCCGGTGCCGGTCAGACTGGTCGACGAGCGTATGACGACCGTCACAGCCACCCACGGCCTGCGGGCCTCCGGCGTGAAGTCCAAGAAGGGGCGAGCCGTGATCGACCAGGCGGCCGCCGTCATCATCCTCCAGAGCGCCCTGGAGACCGAGCGTTCCTCCGGCCGACCGCCGGGGGAGGCCGTCAAAGTGGTCATCTGATCGCGATACGGTAACGTTCCGCGCGGCAAGGCAGCTGTTCGAACACCTGACGTGGCAATAGCCCGGCGGAGCGAACCCCGCGCCCCACGCGCGTACCGGCTGCCGCAGCGCGGCACTAGGGGATTGATGACTGAGTACGGCCGGAGCTCCGGCTCCCAATCGTGGCACCCCGAGGACCCGTTGTACGGCGACCCGGGGTGGGATGGGCAGCAGGACGCAGCAGGTCACAGCCCCACCAGTGACCAGCAACAGCACTACGCGCAGCAGCAGCCGTACTACCCGCACGATCCTCAGCAGCAGCAGTACGCGCACGATGCTCAGCAGTCACAGCAGTACGGGCACGACCCCCAGCAGCAGTACCAGCAGCAGGACTACGGCTGGGACGGCTCGCAGGGCTCCGGCGTGCCGTACGCCGAGGGGCAGGGCGACCCGTACGCACAGATCCCCCCGGGCGACCCCTATGGCGGACCGGTGGACCCGTACAGCGGGCAGCAGCCCGACTTCTACGGGACACCGGACGGCTACCCGCAGCCGGAGCCGCACCCCATGGGGCAGCAGCAATACCCGGAGCGGGGACACCCGCAGCAGCATCCCCCGCAGACTCAGCAGCAGGGCTACCCGCAGCAGGGGCAGCAGCGAGTGGGGCGGGAGGGCCAGCCGGTCCAGCAGTCCCCTGAGCCCGACGAGCCGACCGACGACTGGCGTGCCGAACCCGAACTGGCGCGCCGCGAGCGCGACCCCGAGCACCCGTTCTTCGCGGATGAGAAGCCCGACTTCTTCGCCGGTGGGCGGAGCGGCGGCTCGTCCGACGACGGTGACGACGGCTATGACGACGAGGCCCTCGACCCGCGTGAGGAGCGGCGCCGCAGCAAGGAGCGCCGCGGCAAGCAGACGAAACGGCGCAGCGGAATCGCCTGCCTGATGGTCACCGTGGTGCTGGGCGGGGCCATCGGCGGTGCCGGGTACTTCGGCTACCAGTTCTACGACAGTCACTTCGGCACCCCCGCCGACTACGCGGGCGAGGGCACCGACGATCAGGTGCAGATCGAGATCCCGCCAGGGACCGGCGTCGCCGCGATGGGCGACATTCTCAAACGCGAAGACGTCGTCAAGAGCAGCCGGGCGTTCGTGGACGCCGCCAACGCGAGCCCCAAGGGCGAGAGCATCCAGGCAGGGAACTACACCCTCAACAAGCGGATGTCGGCTGAGGCCGCCGTCAGGATGATGACGGACCCAGCCTCCATGAACGCGCTCATCGTCACCGAGGGCATGCGCGACAACGCCGTCTACGCCGCCATCGACAAGAAGATCGGCGCCTCGGCGGGCACCACCAAGAAGGCGGCCAAGAAGGAGTACAAGAACCTCGGCCTGCCCGACTGGGCGAACAAGGGCGGGAACATCAAAGACCCGCTGGAAGGTTTCCTCTTCCCCTCCCGCTACAGCGTGGGCAAGGACGCCAAGCCCGCCGACGTGCTCCGCAAGATGGTCGCGCAGGCGAAGATCGAGTACACGAGGCTGGGCCTGGACGACGCGAAGGCCAAGAGCCTCGGCCTGAAGTCGCCGCTGGAGATCGTCACCGTGGCGAGCCTGGTCAACGCCGAGGGCATGACGCACGACGACTTCCGCAAAATGGCCGACGTCGTCTACAACCGGCTCAAGCCCGACAATCCGCAGACATTCGGCAGGCTTGAGTTCGACTCGACGTACAACTACGTCAAGGACCAGAGCGAGATCGACCTGACGATCGAAGAGCTGCGGAACTACGACAACCCGTACAACACGTACCACGACAAGGGCCTGCCGCCGGGGCCCATCGGCAACCCGGGCCACGACGCCCTGAAGGCCACGCTGAAGCCGGAGAAGAGCGGCTGGTTCTACTTCATCTCCATCGACGGAAAGACGACGAAGTTCACCAAGACCTACGCCGAGCACCAGAAGCTCGTCGCGGAGTTCAACAAGAAGCGTCAAGGCAAGAGCGGTAACTAGGGGGCCGGGAAGAGATGCCGGAAGACCGCAGGGCGGCGGTCCTTGGATCGCCCATCACACACTCACTCTCTCCGGTGCTGCACCGGGCGGCGTACGAGAAGCTGGGGCTGACCGGCTGGAGGTACGACCGGTTCGAGGTGGACGAGGCGGGGCTGCCGTCCTTCCTGCAAGGTCTCGACCGCGGATGGGCGGGGCTTTCGCTGACGATGCCGCTGAAGCGGGCGATCATCCCGCTGCTCGACGACATCAGCGAGGCGGCGGCCTCGGTGGAAGCGGTCAACACGGTCACCTTCACCGACAGTGGTCGCCGTATCGGCGACAACACCGACATCCCCGGCATGCTCGCCGCGCTGCGGGAGCGCGGTGTGGAGCGCGTCGCGAGCGCGGCCGTGCTCGGCGCGGGAGCGACGGCGTCCTCCGCGCTGGCGGCCCTGGGCAGGCTGCACGTCGGTGAGGTCACCGCGTACGTGCGCAGCCGGGCCCGCGCCACCGAGATGCGGCAGTGGGGCGAGCGGCTCGGCGTCGAGGTGAGGACCGCCGACTGGGCGGAGGCGGCGCAGGCGCTCAGCGCTCCGCTGGTCATCGCGACGACACCCGCGGGCACGACGGACGCCCTGGCCGAGGCCGTTCCGGAGCGCCCCGGCGCGCTGTTCGACGTGCTGTACGACCCGTGGCCGACACGGCTCGCCGCCGCGTGGTCGGCGCGCGGCGGGGCGGTTGTCGGCGGGCTCGACCTGCTGGTGCACCAGGCGGTGCTTCAGGTGGAACGGATGACGGGGCTTGAACCGGCACCGCTGGCCGCGATGCGGGAGGCGGGCGAGGCCGCCCTGACCACCCGCCACCAGTAAGCGGGGCTCTCCGGCCCCGCCGCCCTTCCCTTTTGACGCCGGCCACTCCTCGCTCACGCGCGGACCGAGCCCACGGGCCTGCCCGCGTGCGGGACCGCGCCCTCAAGTAGCCGGACGGGCCGGCTTTGTCCTCGGGCGCCGGACGAGCTGAGGTGTGTCCTCAAGCGCCGGACGGGCTGGAAAATCCAGCCCGTCCGGCGCTTGAGGACAGCCGCACCTTCCGGCGGCAGCCGGGGCAGCGGCCAGGGACGCAGCCCCGGGCGGTGCGACTCCCGCAACGGCGCGGAACCCCCGGGCGGGGGCGCCCCCAGGGCGGCGCGGGACGCCGTCCCCGTGGGGCGGGGGGCCTGCGGGTGGCTGTGTGGGGGCGGGCGGAGCGGCGGTGTCGTCCGTAGCGTGGACGGCAGGGCAAGGCGCCACACCGCTCGTGGGAAGATCGAGCCTGAGCACTCGCACGGGCGCAAGGTTAAGGAGCACCGTTGAGCAGGTTGCGTTGGCTGACGGCGGGGGAGTCGCACGGCCCCGCACTGGTGGCGACCCTGGAGGGGCTGCCCGCCGGGGTACCGGTCACCACGGACATGGTGGCGGACGCGCTGGCCAGGCGGCGGCTCGGCTACGGCCGTGGCGCCCGGATGAAGTTCGAACGCGACGAGGTCACCTTCCTCGGCGGCGTGCGGCACGGCCTCACCATGGGCGGCCCGGTGGCCATCATGGTGGGCAACACCGAGTGGCCCAAGTGGGAACAGGTGATGTCGGCCGACCCGGTGGACCCCGAGATCCTCGCGGGGCTCGCCAGGAACGCCCCGCTCACCCGCCCCCGCCCTGGCCACGCCGATCTCGCCGGTATGCAGAAGTACGGCTTCGACGAGGCCCGGCCGATCCTGGAGCGCGCCTCGGCGCGGGAGACCGCCGCCCGCGTGGCGCTCGGCGCCGTCGCCCGGTCCTACCTCAAGGAGACGGCCGGGATCGAGATCGTCTCGCACGTGGTGGAGCTGGCCGCCGCGAAGGCCCCGTACGGCGTCTACCCGGTCCCCGGCGATGTCGAGCGTCTCGACGCGGACCCGGTGCGCTGCCTGGACGCCGAGGCCGGCGAGGCGATGGTCGCCGAGATCGACCAGGCGCACAAGGACGGCGACACGCTCGGCGGCGTCGTGGAGGTCCTGGCGTACAACGTGCCGGTGGGCCTCGGTTCGCATGTCCACTGGGACCGGCGGCTGGACTCGCGCCTGGCCGGTGCGCTGATGGGCATCCAGGCCATCAAGGGCGTCGAGGTCGGCGACGGCTTCGACCTCGCCCGCGTGCCGGGTTCCAAGGCGCACGACGAGATCGTGCCGAGCGACGACGGGATCAGGCGCGCCACCGGCCGCGCCGGTGGCACCGAGGGCGGGCTGACGACCGGCGAGCTGCTGCGGGTGCGCGCCGCGATGAAGCCGATCGCGACCGTGCCCCACGCGCTGGCCACCGTCGACGTCACCACCGGTGAGGCCACCCAGGCGCACCACCAGCGATCCGATGTCTGCGCGGTCCCCGCGGCGGGCATCGTCGCCGAGGCGATGGTCGCGCTCGTGCTGGCCGACGCCGTGGCGGAGAAGTTCGGCGGTGACAGCGTGCCGGAGACCCGCCGCAACGTGCGCGGCTTCCTCGACAACCTCGCGATCCGGTGAACGGCGCGCGCGAGGACGCCGGGCGGCGGCAGCCGTCCGAAGGACCGGACGCCGCGACCGGCCCGCACGCCGTCCGCGGACCGGCTGCGGGCGGCCGGGGCCCCGCCGTGATCCTTGTGGGCCCGCCGGGCGCGGGGAAGTCGACCGTCGCCGCGCTGCTCGCCGAGCGGCTCGGCACCGCCAGCCGCGACACCGACGCCGACATCGAGCGGGTCGCCGGGAAGACGATCCCGGACATCTTCTTCGAACACGGTGAGGACCACTTCCGCGCCCTGGAGCGGGAGGCGGTGCGTACGGCGGTCGCCGAGCACCCCGGCGTGCTCTCGCTCGGCGGCGGCGCGGTCATGGACGAGGGCACCCGGGCGCTGCTCAAGGGTCTCGCCGTCGTCTTCCTCGACGTCGAGCTGGCCGCCGCCGTGCGGCGGGTCGGCCTCGACGCGCCGCGCCCGCTCCTGGCCATCAACCCGCGGCAGCGCTGGCGGGAGCTGATGGCGGCGCGCCGTCCGCTGTACACCGAGGTGGCCCGCGCCGTCGTCAGCACCGATGACCGCAGCCCGCAGGAGGTGGCCTTGGCGGTCGCCGACGCGCTGGAGCTTGAGAAGTAACCGTGACGCATCATCCCGCTCATCCCGCAGTGAGGAACGCATGACTGACCCGTCCCAGGCCGCCTCCACCGCTGCCTCCGCCGACTCCTCCCAGTCCGCGCCGCAGGCCCCGACCCGTATCAAGGTCGGCGGCAGCGCCGGGACGGCGCCGTACGAGGTGCTGGTCGGCCACCAGCTGCTCGGCGAGCTCGCCGGGCTCATCGGTCCCGGGGTCAAGCGGGTCGCCGTGCTGCACCCCGAGGCGCTGGCCAGCACCGGCGAGGCGCTGCGCGAAGACCTCGCCGAGCAGGGCTACGAGGCCATCGCTATCCAGTTGCCCAACGCGGAGGAGTCCAAGACCGTCGAGGTCGCCGCGTACTGCTGGAAGGCGCTCGGCCAGACCGGATTCACCCGCTCCGACGTGATCGTGGGTGTCGGTGGCGGTGCCACCACCGACCTTGCCGGTTTCGTCGCGGCGACCTGGCTGCGCGGTGTGCGCTGGATCGCCGTGCCCACCACCGTGCTCGGCATGGTGGACGCCGCGGTCGGCGGCAAGACCGGCATCAACACCGCCGAGGGCAAGAACCTCGTCGGCGCCTTCCACCCTCCGGCCGGGGTCCTGTGCGATCTCGCGGCGCTGGAGTCGCTGCCGGTCAACGACTACGTCAGCGGGCTCGCCGAGGTGATCAAGGCGGGCTTCATCTCCGACCCGGTCATCCTCGACCTGATCGAGTCCGACCCGGCCGCCGCCCGTACGCCGCAGGGCCCGCACACCGCCGAGCTGCTGGAGCGCTCCATCCGGGTCAAGGCGAACGTCGTCTCCTCCGACCTGAAGGAGTCGGGACTGCGCGAGATCCTGAACTACGGCCACACCCTCGCGCACGCCATCGAGAAGAACGAGCGCTACAACTGGCGGCACGGCGCCGCCGTGTCCATCGGCATGGTCTTCGCCGCCGAACTCGGCCGCCTCGCGGGCAGGCTGGACGACGCGACCGCCGACCGGCACCGCACCGTGCTGGAATCGGTGGGCCTCCCGCTCACCTACCGCGGCGACCAGTGGCCCAAGCTGCTGGAGACGATGCGCGTCGACAAGAAGTCCCGTGGCGACATGCTCCGGTTCATCGTGCTCGACGCCCTCGGCAAGCCCACTGTGCTGGAGGGTCCTGACCCGGCGCTGCTGCTCGCCGCGTACGGGGAGGTCTCCAAGTGACGGCCGCCCAGCGGGTGTACGTGCTCAACGGGCCCAACCTCGGACGGCTCGGCAGCCGCGAACCGGACGTCTACGGCGCCACCTCGTACGCCGGGCTCGTCGAGCAGTGCACGACGCTCGGCAAGGAACTCGGCTTCGACGTCGACGTCCGCGAGACCAACGACGAGGGCGAGATGATCCGCTGGCTGCACGAGGCCGCGGACGGCGCGATCCCCGTCGTGATCAACCCGGGCGCGTTCACGCACTATTCGTACGGCATGCGGGACGCGGCCGCCCAGCGCACCGCGCCCCTCATCGAGGTGCACATCTCCAACCCGCACGCGCGCGAGGAGTTCCGTCACAACTCTGTCATCGCCGCTGTCGCCAGCGGCACCATCGCGGGTTTCGGAATCGGGTCATATCGCCTCGCGTTGCAGGCGCTCGCGGCCGAACTCCCCGGCTGACGGGGCATATCGGGCACTCGTCGCCTGTCCCGGCCGTTCACTCGGTGAAGGCCGAGAACGGGTGCACCGCCCAGCGGCGTCCGGGGGATGTACCGTTCGGTAGCGCGCCCGGCCCGCTCTCGGTAAACGGCTGGTCGCGACAGGTCAGTCGCCCGTACGAGACGGAGAGCCACCGGATGCAGCACGCAGTGGGAGTTCCGCTGCCCCCGTCGCAGGGGCCGGAGCAGGGGCCCGGCGCCGACGGGCCGCAGTACGCGGGGCCGCCCGCCCCGCATGGCCGGCCGCCCACCATGGGCGGCCACCCGGTACAGCACCCCGGCTCCGCCCCCGGCTGGACCGGGCAGGGCCGGCAGCCCGCGCCCGCCGCGCCACCGGCGCCGCCGATAACCGCGCCGCCGCCCGCCGCGCCGCCGACCACGGACACCACCACGGGTCCGGTCCGGCTGCCCCCCGGCGCGCCCGTCCCGCTGCCGCACGCGCTCGCCGACCAGCCGGTGATCGACGCCTCCAGGGCGGCCGTCGCCGTGCTGCTGATCGGCCCGGCGGGAGCCGGGAAGACCACCGTCGCCCGGCTCTGGGCCGACAACCGGCGGGTGCCGACCTCCCACATCAGCCTGGACGACGTCCGCGAGTGGGTCAGATCCGGGTTCGCGAACCCGCAGTCCGGCTGGAACGACAACTCCGAGGCCCAGTACCGCCTGGCCCGCCGCACCTGCGGCTTCGCCGCGCGCAACTTCCTCGCCAACGGGATCTCCTGCATCCTCGACGACGCCGTCTTCCCGGACCGCCCGGTCGTCGGCCTGGGTGGCTGGAAACGGCACGTGGGTCCCGGGCTGCTGCCCGTGGTCCTGCTGCCTGGCCTGGAGATCGTCCTGGAGCGGAACGCCGCTCGCTCGGGCAACCGGCGCCTCAGCGATGAGGAGGTCGCCCGTATCCATGGGCGGATGGCCGGGTGGTACGGGTCGGGGTTGCCGATCATCGACAACTCGCAGTACGACGTGGCGACGACGGCGCGCGTACTGGACGACGTAGTAGCCCGCAGCATCGCCAGCCCCCCCAGCTGGTAGCCCCACTCCGGCCCGCGGCTCAGCCACGCCCAAGCTGTGTCCTCAATCGCCGGACGGGCTGGTTTCGTCCTCAAACGCCGGACAGGCTTGTTTTGTGGCCCCGGACGGGGTCGGTGTGTCCTCAATCGCCGGACGGGCTTGATAGGGCGCCTGGCCGGGCTTGTTTGTCTGCGGGTGCCGGTCGGGCGTGGTGTGTCCTCAATCGCCGGACGGCTTGATTCAGCGGACCGGGCTCGTTTTGTCCGCGTGCGTCGAAGACGGGCCTGGCATGCCAGGCCCGTCTTCGTGTGGCCCCGGTGGCGGATGGGCTGAAAGTCAGCCCGTCCGGCGATTGAGGACAGCCCAGCGGTAGCTGGGCAAGGGGGCGGGCCGCCCCGCCCGCCGGGGGACTGCCCGCCGCTCAGCGCAGCGCACCGCACCGCCCAGTCGGACGCGCCCGACCGGCCAGGCCCGCCGCTCGGACCTACGCTCGGAGCATGTCCGAGGTGTTCGCGGCCCGACGCACCCGGCTGCGCGACCGGTGCGCGGCGGTCGGCAGCTCGGCCGCCCTGGTCTCCCGTCCTGCCAATGTGCGCTATCTGTGCGGTGGCTCGCCGCCAGGCGCGGTCCTGCTTCTCGGCCCCGCCGAGGACGTGCTGCTGCGCCCGGCCTGCGGTGTCTTCGACCCGGCGCTCGGGCTGCCGGCCGACGGTGTCCGGGTGCTTGAGCTGGCCGCGCCGTACGCCGACGCGGCCGTCGCCGCCGCTGACCTGGTGGAGACCGCCGGGGCGGACCGGCTGGCCGTCGAGGAGCATGACCTGACCGTCGCCCGGCACCGCGCCCTGCGCTCCGTAGCGCCCAGGCTGGCGCTGACCGACCTCGGCTGCGCCGTCGAGCAGCAGCGGATCATCAAGGACGACGAGGAGATCTCCTGTCTGCGGATCGCCGCCGAGATCGCCGACCAGGCCCTCGGAGAGCTGCTGGAGTCGATCCTCGTCGGCCGCACCGAACGGCACCTCGCGCTGGAGCTGGAGCGCCGCCTCGTGGACCACGGGGCGGACGGTGCCGCGTTCGCCACGTCGGTGGGCGCCGGACCGCACTCCGGGCAGGCGGGGCACGCGCCCACCGACCGCCGGGTGGAGGAGGGCGACTTCCTCACTGTCTGTCTGGGCGCCAGTTACCGGGGTTACCGCTGCGAGGTCGGCCGTACGTTCGTGATCGGCACCTCGCCCGCCGACTGGCAGATCGAGCTGTACGACCTGGTTTTCGCGGCGCAGCGGGCCGGGCGGGAGGCGCTGGCCCCGGGAACCGCGTACCGGGATGTGGACCGTGCGGCGCGGCAGGTGCTGGCCGCCGCGGGCCAGGTGGAGACGCTGGGAGACCGGATCGGGCATGGTGTGGGCCTGGAAAACGACGAGGACCCTCGGCTGGCACCGGAAGCCATGGGTAAACTGGACGCTTGTGTGCCGGTAACCGTCGAACCGGGGGTCCACCTCCCGGGTCGGGGCGGCGTCCGGATCGATGACACGCTCGTCGTCCGCCCCGAGGCGGACGGCGGACCCGAGCTACTCACCATCACGACCAAGGAGCTGCTCGCGCTCTAGCGCGCACCTTCTGGTTCCACCAGCTTCAGTCCAGGAGATTCCGCAACCGTGGCATCCACGAACGACCTCAAGAACGGCCTGGTGCTCAAGCTCGACGCAGGCCAGCTCTGGTCCGTAGTCGAGTTCCAGCACGTCAAGCCGGGCAAGGGCCCTGCCTTCGTCCGCACCAAGCTGAAGAATGTGCTCTCCGGCAAGGTCGTCGACAAGACCTTCAACGCTGGCGTGAAGGTCGAAACGGCCAACATCGACAAGCGCGGCATGCAGTTCTCGTACAAGGACGGCTCCGACTTCGTGTTCATGGACACGGAGACGTTCGAACAGATCAACATCCCCCCGGACACGGTCGGCGACGCAGCCAACTACCTCCTTGAGGGCAACGAGGCCGTCATCGCGATGTACGAGGGCTCGGTCCTCTACATCGAGCTGCCCGCCTCCGTCGAGCTGGTCATCGAGTACACCGAGCCGGGCGTTCAGGGTGACCGCTCCACCGGTGGCTCCAAGCCCGCTCGCCTGGAGACCGGCCACGAGATCGCCGTGCCGCTCTTCATCACCACCGGTGAGAAGATCAAGGTTGACACCCGCTCCGGTGAGTACCTCGGTCGGGTGAACAGCTAACCGTGGCTGCCCGCAACAAGGCCCGCAAACGCGCCTTCCAGATCCTCTTCGAGGCCGACCAGCGCGCGACCGCCGTGCAGACGGTCCTCGGTGACTGGATTCGGCACGGGCGGACCGACGACCGGCAGCCGCCGGTCACCGAGTACACGATGCAGCTGGCCGAGGGGTACGCGGCACACGCGGACCGTATCGACGAGCTGATCGCCACCTACGCGGTCGGCTGGACGCTCGACCGGATGCCGGTCGTGGACCGGAACATTCTGCGACTCAGCGCCTACGAGCTGATCTGGGAAGACGAGACCCCGGACGCGGTGGTGATCGACGAGGCGGTGCAGCTCGCCAAGGAGTTCTCCACCGATGACTCACCGGCGTTCATCAACGGCCTGCTGGGCCGTCTGAAGGACCTCAAGCCCAGCTTGCGCCGCGAAGAAGGCTGAAGCTGACACGACACTGCCCCTGGGGCGGACCCGATCGGGTCCGCCCCAGGGGCAGTGTGACGTTTGCGCGCGATGCGCGTTGCGTGGCGTGAGCCGTCGCCGTGTGCCGGGCCAAGGCGCCTGGCAGGGCGGCGCTCGGGCGGCGGGTGCCGGTCGAGCGGTACGCGCTCAGGCGGCGGCCGGGCACCGGCCATGCCGCGCGAACGGCTGTGGCCGGAGAGCCGGAGCTGGTGCCGTCAGCCGGTCAGAGGTCCTCGTGCTGCACGGCGCGCCGGGCGTCCGCGTCGAGCACGCCCCAGCTGATGAGCTGCTCGGTCAGCACGGACGGCGACTGGTCGTAGATCACGGCGAGGGTGCGCAGGTCGTCCTGGCGGATCGAGAGCACCTTGCCGTTGTAGTCGCCGCGCTGGCTCTGGATGGTGGCGGCATACCGCTGGAGCGGGCCCGCCTTCTCGGCCGGCACGTGCGCCAGCCGCTCCAGGTCGAGCACGAGCTTCGGCGGCGGCTCGGCGGCGCCACCCGGCGTCGTGCCGGGCAGCAGTTCCTGCACGGGCACGCCGTAGAAATCGGCCAGCTCAGCCAGTCGCTGCACGGTCACGGCACGGTCGCCGCGCTCGTACGAACCGACGACCACGGCCTTCCAGCGGCCCTGCGACTTCTCTTCGACACCGTGAAGGGAGAGCCCCTGCTGGGTGCGGATGGCGCGGAGCTTGGCTCCGAGCTGCTTAGCGTATTCGCTGGACATAAAGCTCCCCGGACGCTGTATAGACGTGCGGCTCCGCCGCGTGTCTGGTAACTCACTGTGAGGTTACGCAGCGTAATCTGCCTTCGTCAAGCCGAATGTTGCGTACGCGTGCTCGTGGGGGGTGCCGACACCGTTCGTTTTCAGTCCTGGTACCGTCAATATCGTAAATCCGACGTCCTTTAACGTCCGTCCCGTGAGGCGGAGAAGGAGGTCCGTTCAGTGATGGACGCATCCCCCCAGAAGAATTCCGCTCCCGCACGCCCAGTGCTGGAGGCTCCGGACATCGCGCGGGTCCTGACCCGCATCGCCCACGAGATCGTTGAGCGCGCCAAGGGCGCCCACGACGTGGTCCTCCTCGGCATCCCGACCCGCGGCGTCTTCCTCGCCCGCCGGCTCGCCGACAAGCTCGAAGAGATCACCGGCCGTGCCATTCCGGTCGGCTCGCTCGACATCACCATGTACCGCGACGACCTGCGGCTCGGTCCCGCCCGTACGCTCGCGCGCACCGAGATCCCCAGCGACGGCATCGAGGGACGCGTCGTGATCCTCGTCGACGACGTGCTGTTCTCGGGCCGTACCATCCGCGCCGCGCTCGACGCCCTCAACGACATCGGACGGCCCCGCGCCGTACAGCTCGCCGTCCTCGTCGACCGCGGCCACCGCGAGCTGCCGATCCGCGCCGACTACGTCGGCAAGAACCTCCCGACCTCGCTGCGCGAGACGGTCAAGGTCCAGCTCACCGAGCTGGACGGCCGGGACAGCGTGCTCCTTGGTGTCTCCTCCGCCGCGCCCCGCGTCGGCGCCTCCCCGGACCTCGGGGACGCCGAGCAGTAGCGCCCCCGCGTGGACCCGGGAACCCTGGGCCCGCGCTGTCGCCTGCCCGCACGCCTTACCCACTCCTTCACCCACGGAGCCCCCAGATGAAGCGACATCTCATCTCGGCCGCCGATCTCACGCGCGACGACGCCGTCCTCATCCTCGACACCGCCGAGGAGATGGCCAGGGTCGCGGACCGGCCGATCAAGAAGCTGCCCACCCTGCGCGGCCGTACCGTCGTCAACCTCTTCTTCGAGGACTCGACGCGGACCCGCATCTCCTTCGAGGCCGCGGCCAAGCGCCTCTCCGCCGATGTCATCAACTTCTCCGCGAAGGGCTCGTCCGTCTCCAAGGGCGAATCGCTCAAGGACACCGCGCTGACCCTGGAGGCGATGGGCGCGGACGCCGTCGTCATCCGGCACCACGCCTCCGGCGCCCCGCACCGGCTGGCCACCTCCGGGTGGATCAACGGCTCGGTCGTCAACGCCGGAGACGGCACCCACGAACACCCCACCCAGGCGTTGCTCGACGCCTTCACCATGCGCCGCCACCTGGCGGGCGCCCCCGACGGCGGCCCCACCCACCACCAGGGTCCCGGCGAGGGCACAGGGCGTGACCTGGCGGGCCGCAAGGTCACCATCGTCGGCGACATCCTGCACGGCCGGGTCGCCCGCTCCAACGTGCACCTGCTCCACACCCTCGGCGCCGAGGTCACCCTCGTCGCGCCGCCCACGCTGGTGCCCATCGGCGTCGAGCAGTGGCCGTGCGAGGTGAGCTACGACCTCGACGCGGTGCTGCCGAAGTCCGACGCGGTGATGATGCTGCGCGTGCAGCGCGAGCGGATGAACGCCGCCTTCTTCCCCACCGAGCGTGAGTACGCCCGCCGCTACGGCCTCAACGGCGACCGCATGGCCCGCATGCCGGAACACGCGATCGTCATGCACCCCGGCCCGATGAACCGGGGAATGGAGATCACCGCCGAGGTCGCCGACTCCCGCCGCTGCACCGCCGTCGAACAGGTCACCAACGGCGTCAGCATCCGGATGGCCGTCCTGTACCTGCTGCTCGGCGGGAACGAGCCCGCCATCGCCCCCACGGCCGCCGCCACCGAGACCCGCACCGACGAGAGCGAATAAGACATGAGTGAGAACACCAGGACCCTGCTCCGCGGCGCGAAGATCCTCGGTGGCGAGACCGCCGACGTCCTCATCGACGGCACGCACGTCGCCGCCGTCGGCACCGGTCTGGACGCGGCGGGCGCCACCGTCGTCGAGGCGGCGGGCCAGATCCTGCTCCCCGGCCTCGTCGACTTGCACACCCACCTGCGGGAGCCGGGCCGCGAGGACTCCGAGACCGTCCTGACCGGCACCCGCGCCGCCGCCGTCGGCGGCTTCACCGCCGTACACGCCATGGCCAACACCTTCCCCGTCGCCGACACCGCCGGTGTCGTCGAGCAGGTCTGGAGGCTCGGCCGCGAGTCCGGCTACTGCGACGTGCAGCCGGTCGGCGCGGTCACCGTCGGCCTCGCGGGCAAGCAGCTCGCCGAGCTGGGCGCCATGCACGACTCCGCAGCCGGGGTCGTCGTCTTCTCCGACGACGGCAAGTGCGTGGACGACGCGGTGATCATGCGCAGGGCGCTGGAGTACGTGAAGGCGTTCGACGGCGTCGTCGCCCAGCACGCTCAAGAGCCCCGGCTGACCGAGGGCGCCCAGATGAACGAGGGCGTCGTCTCCGCCGAACTCGGCCTCGGCGGCTGGCCCGCCGTCGCCGAGGAGTCCATCATCGCGCGCGACGTCCTGCTCGCCGCGCACGTCGGCTCCCGGGTGCACATCTGCCACCTGTCCACCGCCGGGTCCGTGGAGATCGTGCGCTGGGCCAAGTCCAAGGGCTGGAACGTCACCGCCGAGGTCACCCCGCACCACCTGCTGCTCACCGACGAGCTCGTACGCTCCTACAACCCCGTCTACAAGGTGAACCCGCCGCTGCGCACCGAGGCCGACGTCATGGCGCTGCGTGAGGCCCTGGCCGACGGCACCATCGACTGCGTGGCCACCGACCACGCACCGCACCCGCACGAGGACAAGGACTGCGAGTGGGGCGCGGCCGCCATGGGCATGGTGGGCCTGGAGACGGCGCTCTCCGTCGTCCAGCACACGATGGTCGACACCGGGCTGCTGGACTGGGCGGGCGTCGCCGACCGCATGGCCTTCCGCCCCGCCGTCATCGGCCGGCTCGCCGGGCACGGCCGCCCGATCGCCGCCGGTGAGCCCGCCAACCTGACCCTGCTCGATTCGGCATACCGTGGAGTCGTGAACCCCGCGGGTTTCGCCTCCCGCAGCCACAACACGCCGTACGAGGGCCGTGAGCTGCCGGGCCGGGTGACACACACCTTCCTGCGGGGCCGGGCGACGGTCGTGGACGGGAAGCTGACGTGACACCTGTGACAATTCTGGCGGCGGACGAGAACACCCAGAACGCGAGCGACTGGGCGGCGCGTACCGGCTGGGTCGTCGGTCTGCTGCTGGTCATCGCGCTGCTGTACTGGCTGATGCGGGAGGGCTGGAAGTGGCGCGGTCTGCTCCAGTCCGACGTGCCGGAGCCCGCCGCCGTCCCCGACGAGCCGGGCGAGCCGATACTGAGCATGGCCGGGCGCTACCACGGCAGCACCAACGCCGGGCAGTGGCTTGAGCGCATCGTCGCGCACGGCCTCGGCACCCGCAGCCGCGCGGACGTCACGCTCACCGAAGCGGGCCTGAGCGTGCTGCGCCCCGGGGCACGGGACTTCTTCGTGCCCGCCGCCGCCCTGCTCGGCGCCCGCCTCGACAAGGGCATCGCGGGCAAGGTGCTCGCCGAGGGCGGCCTGCTGGTCGTCACCTGGCAGCACGGCGACCACCGGATCGACTCCGGCTTCCGCTCCGACCACGCCGCCGAGCACGCGGCGTGGGTCACGGCGATCAACGACCTCACCGGCGGCCCCAGCGACGCGGCCGGCACAGCCACAGCCACAGCCACACAGCGTGACGGGAAGGCGACCGGCCGGGACTCCTCCCCGGCGCCCGCACTCGCGCAGGGGACGACCCCCGCGACCCCCGAGGCTGCTGTCTCCGTGGGGACGACCCCCGCGACCCCCGAGGCTGCGACATTGCGGGGGACGACCCCCGCGACCCCCGAGAAAGGCACATGATGACGCTCTCCACCCAGGGAGCCAAGGTTCCCGCCGTACTCGTCCTGGAGGACGGCCGCACGTTCCGTGGCCGGGCCTACGGGGCGGTGGGGGAGACCTTCGGCGAGGCGGTGTTCTCCACCGGCATGACCGGATACCAGGAGACCCTGACCGACCCTTCGTACCACCGGCAGGTCGTCGTCATGACCGCCCCGCACATCGGTAATACCGGCGTCAACGACGAGGACCCCGAGTCCGCGCGGATCTGGGTCTCCGGCTACGTCGTACGCGACCCGGCCCGCAAGCCGTCCAACTGGCGCTCCACCCGCTCCCTCGATGAGGAGCTCGCCGGTCAGGGCGTCGTCGGCATCAGCGGCGTCGACACCCGCGCCCTCACCCGCCACCTGCGCGAGCGTGGCGCGATGCGCGTCGGCATCTTCTCCGGCTCGCCGCTGGCCGCCACCGACGACGCCGTGCTGCTCGCCAAGGTCCAGGCAGCCCCGCAGATGAAGGGCGCCGACCTGTGGGCCGAGGTCACCACCGAGCGGACCTACGTCGTCCCCGCGATAGGGGAGAAGAAGTACACCGTCGCCGCGATCGATCTCGGGATCAAGACGATGACCCCGCACCGGATGGCCGAGCGCGGCATCGAGACGCACGTCTTCCCCGCCACGGCGACGCTGGAGGAGGTCTACGAGGTCGCCCCCGACGGCGTGTTCTTCTCCAACGGCCCCGGTGACCCCGCCACCGCCGACCACCCCATGGCCCTGGCGCAGGGCGTCCTGGAGCGGAAGACCCCGCTCTTCGGCATCTGCTTCGGCAACCAGGTGCTCGGCCGGGCCCTCGGCTTCGGCACGTACAAGCTCAAGTACGGCCACCGGGGCATCAACCAGCCGGTACAGGACCGTACGACCGGCAAGGTCGAGATCACCGCGCAGAACCACGGCTTCGCCGTGGACGCCCCCCTCGACACGGTCATCGACACCCCGTACGGGCGGGCCAAGGTCGCCCACGTCGGGCTCAACGACGACGTGGTCGAGGGCCTGGAATGCCTCGACGTCCCCGCGTTCAGCGTCCAGTACCACCCCGAGGCAGCGGCGGGACCGCACGACGCCGACTACCTGTTCGACCGCTTCGTCGCGCTCATGCGCGACAAGCGGAGCACCCAGCACATGGAGGGCCAGCGTGCCTAAGCGCACCGATATCCAGTCCGTCCTGGTCATCGGCTCCGGCCCGATCGTCATCGGTCAGGCAGCCGAGTTCGACTACTCCGGCACCCAGGCATGCCGTGTCCTGAAGGCCGAGGGTCTGCGGGTCATCCTGGTCAACTCCAACCCGGCGACGATCATGACCGACCCGGAGATCGCCGACGCCACGTACGTCGAACCGATCACCCCCGAGTTCGTCGAGAAGATCATCGCCAAGGAGCGCCCCGACGCGCTCCTGCCCACCCTCGGCGGCCAGACCGCGCTCAACGCCGCGATCTCCCTGCACGGCTCCGGCACGCTCGCGAAGTACGGCGTCGAGCTGATCGGCGCCAACGTCGAGGCCATCAACAAGGGCGAGGACCGCGACCTGTTCAAGGAGGTCGTGCGGGCCGTCAACGCCAAGATCGGCCACGGCGAGTCCGCCCGCTCGGTCATCTGCCACTCCATGGAGGACATCCTCGCGGGCGTCGACGAGCTCGGCGGCTACCCCGTCGTCGTCCGCCCCTCCTTCACCATGGGCGGCGCCGGGTCCGGCTTCGCCCACAACGAGGACGAGCTGCGCCGCATCGCCGGTCAGGGCCTCATGCTCTCGCCGACCACCGAGGTGCTCCTGGAGGAGTCCATCCTCGGCTGGAAGGAGTACGAGCTGGAGCTGATGCGCGACAAGAACGACAACGTCGTGGTCGTCTGCTCCATCGAGAACTTCGACCCGATGGGCGTGCACACCGGCGACTCCATCACCGTCGCCCCGGCGATGACGCTCACCGACCGTGAGTACCAGACGCTGCGGGACGTCGGCATCGCGATCATCCGTGAGGTCGGCGTCGACACCGGTGGCTGCAACATCCAGTTCGCCGTCAACCCCGACGACGGCCGGGTCATCGTCATCGAGATGAACCCGAGGGTCTCCCGCTCCTCCGCGCTCGCCTCGAAGGCCACCGGCTTCCCGATCGCCAAGATCGCGGCCCGGCTCGCCGTCGGCTACACGCTCGACGAGATCCCGAACGACATCACCGAGAAGACCCCGGCGTCCTTCGAGCCGACGCTCGACTACGTCGTCGTGAAGGTGCCGCGCTTCGCCTTCGAGAAGTTCCCGGCCGCCGACGCCACCCTCACCACCACCATGAAGTCGGTCGGCGAGGCCATGGCCATCGGCCGCAACTTCACCGAGGCGCTGAACAAGGCGCTGCGGTCGCTGGAGAAGAAGGGCTCCCAGTTCGACTTCGTCAGCCCGCCCGGCGACAAGGCCGCCCTGCTGGAGAAGGCCGCGGTCCCCACCGACGGCCGGATCAACACGGTGATGGACGCGATCCGCGCCGGAGCCACCCAGGAGGAGGTCTTCGAGGCCACCAGGATCGACCCGTGGTTCGTCGACCAGCTCTTCCTGATCAAGGAGATCGCCGACGAGGTCGCCGCCGCCGACAAGCTCTCCCCCGAGGTCCTGACGGAGGCAAAGCGCCACGGCTTCTCCGACGTCCAGATCGCCGCCATCCGGGACCTCGGCCCCGATGTCGTCCGCGAGGTACGGCACGCGCTCGGCATCCGCCCCGTCTACAAGACGGTCGACACCTGCGCCGCCGAGTTCGCCGCCACGACCCCGTACTTCTACTCCTCCTACGACGAGGAGAACGAGGTCGCGCCGCGCGAGAAGCCCGCCGTGATCATCCTCGGCTCCGGGCCCAACCGCATCGGCCAGGGCATCGAGTTCGACTACTCGTGCGTCCACGCCTCCTTCGCGCTGAGCGAAGCGGGCTACGAGACCGTCATGGTCAACTGCAACCCGGAGACGGTCTCCACCGACTACGACACCTCCGACCGGCTGTACTTCGAGCCGCTCACGCTGGAGGACGTGCTGGAGATCGTGCACGCCGAGCGGCAGGCCGGACCCGTCGCCGGTGTCATCGTCCAGCTCGGCGGCCAGACCCCGCTCGGCCTCGCGCAGGCGCTCAAGGACAACGGCGTCCCCATCGTGGGCACCTCACCCGAGGCGATCAACCTCGCCGAGGAGCGCGGCGCCTTCGGCCAGGTGCTGCAAGAGGCCGGGCTGCCCGCCCCGAAGTACGGCACGGCCTTCTCCTTCGAGCAGGCCAAGGGCATCGCCGCCGAGATCGGCTACCCGGTCATGGTCCGCCCCTCGTACGTGCTCGGCGGGCGCGGCATGGAGATCGTCTACGACGAGCCCTCACTGGGGGAGTACCTGACCCGGCACGCCGGTCTGATCTCCGAGCACCCGGTCCTCATCGACCGCTTCCTCGACGACGCCATCGAGATCGACGTGGACGCGCTCTACGACGGCCACGAGCTGTATCTGGGCGGCGTGATGGAGCACATCGAGGAGGCCGGTATCCACTCCGGTGACTCCGCGTGCGCCCTGCCCCCGATCACCCTCGGCGGCTTCGACATCAAGCGGCTGCGCACCTCCACCGAGGCCATCGCACGCGGCGTCGGGGTGCGCGGGCTGATCAACATCCAGTTCGCGATGGCCGGGGACATCCTCTACGTCCTGGAGGCCAACCCGCGCGCCTCCCGTACGGTCCCCTTCACCTCCAAGGCGACCGCCGTGCCGCTCGCCAAGGCCGCCGCCCGCATCTCGCTCGGCGCGACCGTCGCCGAACTGCGCGCCGAGGGCATGCTGCCCGCCACCGGCGACGGCGGCACGCTGCCGCTGGACTCGCCGATCTCCGTCAAGGAGGCCGTGATGCCGTGGACCCGGTTCCGCGACGCCTCGGGCCGCGGCGTCGACACCATCCTCGGCCCGGAGATGCGCTCCACCGGCGAGGTCATGGGCATCGACACGGTCTTCGGCACGGCGTACGCCAAGTCGCAGGCCGCCGCGTACGGGGCGCTGCCCACCAAGGGCCGGGCCTTCGTCTCCGTCGCCAACCGCGACAAGCGCTCGATGATCTTCCCGGCCCGCGAGCTGGTCGCCCACGGCTTCGAGCTGCTCGCCACCTCCGGCACCGCCGAGGTCCTGCGGCGCAACGGCATCACCGCCACCGTCGTACGCAAGCAGAGCGAGGGCGAGGGGCCGAACGGTGAGAAGACCATCGTCCAGCTCATCCACGACGGACAGGTCGACCTGATCGTCAACACCCCGTACGGCACCGGCGGCCGCCTCGACGGCTACGACATCCGCACCGCGGCCGTCGCACGCTCGGTGCCCTGCCTCACCACGGTCCAGGCGCTCGCCGCGGCCGTCCAGGGCATCGAGGCGCTGAGCCGCGGCGACATCGGCGTCCGCTCCCTCCAGGAGCACGCCGAGCAGCTGAACGCCTCCCGCG
The DNA here is from genome assembly GCF_059026195.1 of Streptomyces sp. A01. Classification (NCBI taxonomy): domain Bacteria; kingdom Bacillati; phylum Actinomycetota; class Actinomycetes; order Kitasatosporales; family Streptomycetaceae; genus Streptomyces; species Streptomyces sp. A01. The sequence continues at coordinate 97,351 of NZ_JBWLKN010000004.1, forward strand.
CGGAGTAGGGACAGGCCAGGGGGACGGCGGGGGCTTCCCACAGCGGACACCCCGGCCGTCCCCCTCCGCGCGCCCGCACCCGGCCCGGCGCCCCGCCGCGCTTCGCGTCCCCTCCGTACTCCCGGTACTCCTTCGCACGGAAGGCCCACGGCCCGCCATGTATCCCCTCCTCTTCCGGCTCCTCTTCCAGCGGATGGACCCCGAGCGGGCCCATCACCTCGCCTTCGGCTGGATTCGGCTCGCCGCGCGCGTGCCGGGCCTGCGTACCCTCGTCGCCGCCGCGCTCGCTCCCCGCCACAAGGCGCTGCGCACCACGGCGCTCGGTCTGCGCATGTACGGCCCCTTCGGCCTCGCCGCCGGGTTCGACAAGAACGCCGTGGCCATCGACGGCATGACCATGCTCGGCTTCGACCACATCGAGATCGGCACCGTCACCGGGCAGCCGCAGCCGGGCAACCCCAAGAAGCGGCTGTTCCGGCTCGTCCAGGACCGGGCGCTGATCAACCGGATGGGCTTCAACAACGAGGGCTCGGCCGCCGTCGCCGCCCGCCTCGCGGCCCGCGAACCCGTCTTCAAGACGACCGTCGGCGTCAACATCGGCAAGACCAAGGCCGTCCCGGAGGCCGAGGCCATCGCCGACTACGTGACCTCCACCGAGCGACTGGCCGCCCACGCCGACTACCTCGTCGTCAACGTCTCCTCACCCAACACCCCCGGCCTGCGCGACCTCCAGGCGACCGCCCACCTGCGGCCGCTGCTGACGGCCGTACGCGAGGCGGCCGACCGTACCGTCACCGGCCGCCGCGTCCCCCTCCTGGTGAAGATCGCGCCCGACCTGGCCGACGAGGACGTCGACGCCGTCGCCGACCTCGCCGTCGACCTCGGCCTCGACGGCATCATCGCCACCAACACCACCATCGCCCGCGACGGCCTGGGCCTGACCAGCGACGAGCGGCTGGTCCGCGAGACCGGCGGGCTCTCCGGCGCCCCACTGAAGGCACGCTCCCTGACGGTGCTGCGCCGCCTGTACGCCCGCGTCGGCGACCGGGTCACCCTCGTCGGTGTCGGCGGTGTCGAGACCGCGGACGACGCCTGGGAGCGCATCCTGGCCGGTGCCACCCTCGTCCAGGGGTACAGCGCCTTCATCTACCAGGGCCCGTTCTGGTGCCGCACCATCCACAAGGGGCTGGCGGCCCGGCTCGCCGCCAGCCCGTACGCCACCCTCGCCGACGCGGTGGGGGCCGAAGCCCGGAGGAACGCCGCGTGAGTGAAGCGAAGAACGACACCGACTCCGCCGGGGGCACCGCTGCCGGACCGGCCGGTGCGCCGCCGTTCGGGGCCCGGCTGCGCCGCGCCATGGACACCCGTGGCCCGCTGTGCGTGGGCATCGACCCGCACGCGTCGCTGCTCGCCGACTGGGGCCTGACCGACGACGTCGCGGGCCTGGAGCGGTTCTCCCGTACGGTCGTCGAAGCCCTCGCCGACCGGGTCGCCGTCCTCAAGCCGCAGTCCGCGTTCTTCGAGCGCTTCGGCTCACACGGCGTCGCCGTACTGGAGCGGACCGTCGCCGACGCCCAGGCCGCCGGGGCCCTGGTGCTGATGGACGCCAAGCGCGGCGACATCGGCTCCACGATGGCCGCGTACGCCGCCGCCTTCCTCGACCCGGCCTCCCCGCTGTCCTCCGACGCGGTGACCCTCAGCCCGTACCTGGGCTTCGGCTCGCTGCGCCCGGCGGTCGAGCTGGCGCGCCGGTACGGCCGCGGCCTGTTCGTCCTCGCTCTCACCTCCAACCCGGAGGGCGCCGAGGTGCAGCACGCCACCGGCGCCGACGGGCGCAGCGTCGCCGCCACCGTGCTCGCCCATCTGAAGGCGGAGAACGCGGCCGAGCGCGAGGCGTCCCCCGAGGGCGCCGTGCCGCTGGGGTCCTTCGGCGCCGTCGTCGGCGCGACGCTGGGCGGGTCGCTGGGCGCGGCGGGCGCCTCGCTGGAGATCGAGGGACCGCTGCTCGCCCCCGGCATCGGCGCGCAGGGCGCGACGCCCGCGGACCTTCCCGGAGTGTTCGGCGCGGCGGTCGGCAATGTCGTCCCGAGCGTCAGCCGGGGAGTGCTGCGGCACGGCCCTGACGTGGCCGCGCTGCGTGCCGCCGCGGCCCGGATCGCCGAAGAAGTGCGGGCGGCTGCGAAATAAGTTCGCAAGAACGCGGTGGGTTTGCCCCGAAAAGTCCTGGTCGATCGAGTCTGACCAGGACTTTTCGTCTGTTCTCGCTGACTGGAGCGGCCGCGCCCGCTAGTCTCCGACGAGAGCGAACGTGCAAGCGCGTTGCGCGTTGCTCCCCAGGTGAGGGGCGACTAGGTTCCTCACCGGTCCGTATCCGACAGTTCGATATCCGAGGTGACGTAGGCGTGGCTCTTCCGCCCCTTACCCCTGAACAGCGCGCAGCCGCGCTCGAAAAGGCCGCCGCGGCTCGCCGGGAGCGCGCCGAGGTCAAGAATCGGCTCAAGCACTCCGGCGCCTCGCTCCATGAGGTCATCAAGCAGGGCCAGGAGAACGACGTCATCGGCAAGATGAAGGTCTCCGCTCTGCTGGAGTCGCTCCCCGGCGTCGGCAAGGTCCGCGCCAAGCAGATCATGGAGCGGCTCGGCATCTCCGAGAGCCGCCGTGTGCGGGGTCTCGGTTCCAACCAGATCGCCTCCCTGGAGCGCGAGTTCGGCGGCGGCTCCGCCTGACGCCGGGCCTGACGTTCTCAAGGGCTCCCGGGAACCTGGATAATCGCCGCATGGCAGCACACACCCGGGGGGCGACCAGCCCCCTCGCTTCGCAGGCGGTTTCCCCCGTATCTCCGGACGCAGGTCCGCGGCTGACCGTGCTCTCCGGCCCCTCCGGGGTCGGCAAGAGCACGGTCGTCGCGCATCTGCGCAAGGCCCACCCCGAGGTGTGGCTCTCGGTCTCCGCCACGACCCGCAAGCCGCGTCCCGGCGAGCGGCACGGCGTCCAGTACTTCTTCGTGGAGGACGAGGAGTTCGACAAGCTCGTCGCCAACGGCGAGCTGCTGGAGTGGGCCGAGTTCGCGGGCAACCGCTACGGCACTCCGCGCCGGGCGGTCCTGGACCGCCTTGAGGCGGGTGAGCCGGTGCTGCTGGAGATCGACCTACAGGGCGCGCGACTGGTCCGCGCGTCGATGCCGGAGGCGCAGCTGGTCTTCCTCGCACCGCCGAGCTGGGAGGAACTGGTACGCCGCCTCACCGGCCGGGGCACCGAGGCCCCCGAGGTCATCGAGCGCCGTCTGAAGGCCGCGAAGGTGGAACTGGCCGCCGAGTCCGAGTTCGATACGACCCTGGTCAACACCTCGGTCGAGGACGTCAGCGCTGAGCTGCTAGCCTTGATGCGAGTGGTCTGATCCATAAGCCCCATTCTTTGAACCCCATCGGAAGGCAGAGAGTGTCCTCTTCCATCACCACGCCCGAGGGCATCATCAACCCGCCGATTGATGAGCTGCTTGAGGCCACCGACTCGAAGTACAGCCTCGTGATCTACGCCGCCAAGCGCGCGCGCCAGATCAACGCGTACTACTCGCAGCTCGGTGAGGGCCTGCTGGAGTACGTGGGTCCGCTCGTGGACACCCACGTCCACGAGAAGCCGCTCTCGATCGCACTCCGCGAGATCAACGCGGGTCTGCTGACCTCCGAGGCCATCGAGGGCCCGGCTCAGTAGCACAGGGCACAGTTTCGTTATTTCACCACGGGCCCGGCAGGGGCACTCTCAGCGTCGAGCTGGGGGAGCGGCTGCCGGGCCCGTGGTGTGTCATGGGTCAATGCGAGAGTGCGGGGAGACACGAGCGATGGACAAGCCCTCAGCCGGGGTGGACAAGCCCTCAGTGGTCCTGGGAGTCAGCGGCGGCATCGCCGCGTACAAGGCGTGCGAGCTGCTGCGCCGCCTGGCCGAGTCCGGCCATGACGTACGGGTCGTGCCGACCGCCTCGGCGCTGCACTTCGTCGGCGAGGCGACGTGGGCCGCGCTGTCCGGGCACCCCGCCGCCACGGAGGTGTGGGAGACCGTCCACGAGGTGCCGCACGTGCGCATCGGCCAGTCGGCCGACCTCGTCGTCGTGGCCCCCGCCACCGCCGACCTGCTGGCCAAGGCCGCCCATGGCCTCGCTGACGACCTGCTGACCAACACCCTGCTCACCGCGCGCTGCCCCGTCGTCTTCGCGCCCGCCATGCACACCGAGATGTGGGAGCACCCCGCCACCCAGGAGAACGTGGCGACGTTGCGCCGCCGGGGCGCGGTCGTCATCGAGCCCGCCGTCGGGCGGCTGACCGGCGTGGACACCGGCAAGGGGCGGCTCCCCGACCCCGGAGAGATCTACGAGGTCTGCCGCCGGGTGCTGGCGAGGGGCGCGCGTGCCACGGGCGAAGGCGGCACCGGCCTCGCGGGCCGCCATGTGGTCGTCAGCGCGGGCGGCACCAGGGAACCGCTGGACCCGGTGCGTTTCCTCGGCAACCGCTCCTCGGGCAAGCAGGGGTACGCGCTGGCCCGCGCCGCCGTGGCCCGCGGCGCCCGCGTGACCCTCGTCGCCGCCAACAGCGAGCTGCCCGACCCCGCCGGGGCCGACGTGGTCCGGGTGGGCACGGCCGTACAGCTGCGGGAGGCCATGCTGAAGGCCGCGGCGGACGCCGATGTCGTGGTGATGGCCGCCGCCGTCGCGGACTTCAGGCCCGCCCAGTACGCCTCCGGCAAGATCAAGAAGAGGGACGGGCAGGAGCCCGCGCCGATCACCCTGGTGCGTAATCCGGACATCCTCGCCGAGCTCTCCGCCGAACGCGCTCGTCCCGGCCAGCTCGTTGTCGGCTTCGCCGCCGAGACCGACGACGTTCTCGCCAACGGCCGCGCCAAGCTCGCCCGCAAGGGCTGCGATCTGCTGGTCGTCAACGAGGTGGGGGAGCGCAAGACCTTCGGCGCCGAGGAGAACGAGGCCGTCGTGCTCGCCGCCGACGGCACCGAGACGCCCGTGCCCTACGGCCCGAAGGACGCCCTTGCCGAGGCCGTATGGGACCTGGTGGCCGACCGTTCCGAGCCGCCCGCCCGTGACCCCAGGGGGCGGACCGGCTGACTCCGGCGGAGACCTGGGCCGTGTCCTGCGGATCGTGCTGGGGAGGGGACCCCTGTCCGCGCGTCGCGGAGTGCGGGTGCGTCGTGGCTGGTCGCGCGGTTCCCCGCGCCCCTGACGGGGCACACGCCTGCGCCAGGGCTGCCTGCCCCGGGTCTGGCGGCCTGGGAGGCCCCATGCGCGGCCCGTTGCTGGGCACGCGCGATCCGCCGGACATTTCCGGGGCGCGCGGTAGGGGGCGGAGCGCCCCCACAACCGCGGGGCTCGCGTGCACGGCAGGCGGAGAAACGCCGCCCCGGACGTCTCCGTAGCCTTCGCCGGCCCCTGGCGCAAGCGTGTGTGACAAGTCACGCTGTGCCCGTGTTGCGAGACAGGAGGCCCATTCATCGAGAACGCCGGATAAACTGAGCTCCGGATTCGCGTCGGGCGCAGCTCCCGGACGATTCCGCCAATGATCAGCCAGCAGCCGCTGCAACCCCAGGGAGCGATGTGTCCCGCCGCCTGTTCACCTCGGAGTCCGTCACCGAGGGCCACCCTGACAAGATCGCTGACCAGATCAGCGACACCATCCTCGATGCCCTCCTGAAGGAGGACCCGCACTCGCGGGTCGCCGTGGAAACCCTCATCACGACCGGCCTGGTGCACGTGGCCGGTGAGGTGACGACGAAGGCGTACGCGCCCATCGCCACGCTCGTGCGCAACAAGGTTCTTGAGATCGGGTACGACTCGTCCAAGAAGGGCTTCGACGGCGCGTCCTGCGGGGTGTCCGTATCGATCGGGGCACAGTCCCCCGACATCGCCCAGGGCGTCGACACCGCGTACGAGAACCGTGTCGAGGGCGACGACGACGAGCTCGACAAGCAGGGCGCGGGCGACCAGGGGCTGATGTTCGGCTACGCCTGCGACGAGACCCCCGAGCTGATGCCGCTGCCGATCCACCTCGCGCACCGGCTCTCGCGCCGCCTGTCGGACACCCGCAAGAACGGGACCATCCCGTACCTGCGCCCCGACGGCAAGACCCAGGTCACCATCGAGTACGACGGCGACAAGGCCGTCCGCCTCGACACCGTGGTCGTGTCCTCGCAGCACGCCTCGGACATCGACCTGGAGTCGCTGCTCGCGCCCGACATCCGCGAGTTCGTCGTCGAGCCGGAGCTGAAGGCCCTGGTGGACGACGGCATCAAGCTGGAGACCGAGGGCTACCGGCTGCTGGTCAACCCGACCGGCCGCTTCGAGATCGGTGGCCCGATGGGCGACGCCGGGCTCACCGGCCGGAAGATCATCATCGACACCTACGGCGGCATGGCCCGGCACGGCGGCGGCGCCTTCTCCGGCAAGGACCCGTCCAAGGTGGACCGCTCGGCCGCCTACGCGATGCGCTGGGTCGCCAAGAACGTCGTCGCCGCGGGCCTCGCGTCGCGCTGCGAGGTCCAGGTCGCCTACGCCATCGGCAAGGCCGAGCCCGTCGGCCTCTTCGTGGAGACCTTCGGCACCGCCACGGTGGACGCGGAGAAGATCGAGCAGGCCATCAGCCAGGTCTTCGACCTGCGCCCGGCCGCGATCATCCGCGACCTCGACCTGCTCCGCCCGATCTACGCCCAGACCGCTGCGTACGGCCACTTCGGCCGCGCGCTGCCCGACTTCACCTGGGAGCGCACGGACCGGGTGGACGCCCTGCGCACGGCCGTCGGCCTGTAACCAGGCGGCCCGACGGCGAGCCGTCGGCGCGAAGAACACCACGACGCGGCCCCGGACCCGGATGAGGGTGCGGGGCCGCGTCGTGCGCCCCGCCAGGGGCGCGGGGAACTGCGCGCCCAGTCAGGACGCACCCGCACTTCGCGACGTACGGGCAGGGGCTTCCAGGCCGCGCCAGGCTCGGGGGGAAGCAGCCCTGGCCCAGCCAGGTGGTGTGCCCCGTCAGGGGCGCGGGGAACTGCGCGCCCAGCCACAACGCGCCCGCACTTCGCGACGCACGGACAGAAGCTCCCGCGCCGCCAGGCCCAGTGGCAGAGCGCCGCCCCCGACTCCCCTCCCGGGCGCCCAGGCCCCCGCACTGTCAGTGGCCTCTGCTAAGACTGATGCTGTGAGCAGCGAGAACGGGCGGCCGGGGCGTGATCCGGCGGGCCAGGAAGAACAGCCCCCGGCGGAGCCGCCAGGGGGCGAGCAGCTCGCGCTCATCCGGGAGACCGTCCGCAAGACGAAGGTGCCGCGCGCCAAGCCGCGCACCTGGCGGGGGGCGGCGCTCGCCAAGGAGCTGCCCGTGGCCCGGGTGCTGGTCGACAAGGGCCCGGTCCACCTCGACAAGCTCTGGGACTACGCCGTCCCCGCCGAGCTGGACGCCGAGGCGCAGCCGGGGGTGCGGGTGCGGGTGCGGTTCGGCGCGGGCACGAGCCAGGTGCGCGGGGGGCGTCGCGAAGGCGGCGGGCTTCTCGACGGCTACATCCTTGAACGGGTGGCCGAGTCCGACTACCAGGGCCCGCTCGCCGCCATCGCCCAGGTCCTCTCGCCGGAGCTGGCCCTCGGCCCCGGGCTGCTCACCGTGTGCCGACTGGTCGCTGACCGGTACGCGGGCTCGCTCGCCGACGTCCTACAGCTGGCCGTGCCGCACCGCCACGCGCGCGTGGAGGCCCAGCCGTCCGACGATCCGCTGCCGCCGCCGGCCGCGCCCGATCCGGGCGGCTGGAGCCGGTATCCGCACGGGCCGAGCTTTGTGGGAGCCCTCGCCCGGGGCGACGCCCCCCGTGCGGTGTGGACCGCGTTGCCGGGCCCGTCCTGGCCGGAGGAGCTGGCCAGGGCCATGGCCGGCACGCTCGCCTCGGGCCGTGGCGCCCTCGCCGTGCTGCCCGACGGCCGCAGCGCGGTGCGCGTCGACGCCGCACTGAGCGCTCTCCTCGGCGCCGGGCACCATGTACTGCTCACCGCCGACAGCGGCCCCGAGGAGCGTTACCGGCGATGGCTGGCGGTCAACCGCGGCGCCGTGCGGGCGGTCGTCGGGACCCGCGCCGCGATGTTCGCCCCCGTCCGTGACCTCGGGCTCGTCGCGATATGGGACGACGGGGACAGCAGCCACAGCGAGCCGCACGCACCTCAGCCGCACGCGCGCGAGGTGCTGCTGCTGCGCAGCGCGCACGAGAAGGCCGCCTTCCTGCTCGGCGGCATCAGCTGCACGGTCGAGGGCGCCCAGCTCGTCGAGACCCGGTGGGCGCGTCCTCTGATCGCGGACCGTGAACAGACGCGCCGCGCTGCCCCGTTGGTGCGTACGGTCGGCGACAGCGAGCTGGCGCGGGATGAGGCGGCGCGCGCCGCGCGGCTGCCCAGCCTCGCCTGGCAGACCGTGCGGCAGGCCCTGCCACACGGCCCGGTCCTCGTGCAGGTCCCGCGCCGCGGCTACGTGCCCCGGCTGGGCTGCGAGCGCTGCCGGGAGCCCGCGCGGTGCGGCCACTGCCACGGCCCCCTGGAGGCCCATGCCGCGGACACCGCCCTGTGCTGCGGCTGGTGCGGCACGGCCGCGCCGGACTGGCACTGCGCCGAGTGCGGCGGGCGACGGCTGCGCGCGCGCGTCGTCGGCGCGCGGCGGACCGCGGAGGAGCTGGGCCGCGCGTTCCCCGACGTGCCCGTGCTCGCCTCCGGCAAGGACCACGTGCTCGACACCGTCCCCGGGCGACCGGCGCTGGTCGTCTCCACGCCCGGTGCCGAGCCCGTCGCTGAGGGACCCGGCTACGCCGCCGCGCTGCTGCTCGACGGCTGGGCGCTCCTCAACCGCGCTGATCTGCGCGCGGGCGAGGAGGCACTGCGCCGGTGGCTGGGGGCCGCCGCGCTCGTCCGGGGCCAGGAGGCGGGTGGCGTGGTGACCATCGTCGCCGAACCGACGCTGCGTCCCGTACAGGCGCTGGTGCGCTGGGACCCCGTGGGGCACGCGGTGCGTGAACTGGCCGAGCGGTCGGAGCTCGGCTTTCCGCCGGTCTCCCGGATGGCCTCGGTCTCGGGCCCACCGGAGGCGGTCGCCGCGCTGCTGGAGCTGGCGGCGCTGCCGGACACCGCTGAAGTGCTCGGCCCCGTGCCGGTCACACCGCCCGCCTCGGGGCGCGCCCGGCCCGGGTCCGCGGCGGGGCAGCCGCCGCCGACGGCGGTGCGGCTCGGCGCTGACGAGCCGGACGGCAGCTGGCAGCGCGCGCTGGTACGGGTGCGGCCGGGGCAGGGCGCGGCGCTCGCCGGCGCGCTGAAGCAGGCTCAGGCGATCCGGCTGACGCGCCGCGACGGCGATCCAGCCTGGGTGCGCGTCGATCCGCCCGACATCGGCTGAGTGCGGGCTGACACCGGTAGGAGACCGCTGGGAAGGCGGACAGGCGTCCGGCCCGGCAGCCGCTGAGCCGCCAGGCCGGTGGAAGACGATGCCCTGTGCGCTGAGCTCTGACGAGCTTTCAGGCGGGCCCGGCCCTCGTGGAGCGGGTGGTCTGGCCACCCGCTGAGGGCGGGGCTGCCGGACGGTGTCCGGTCAGGGGTGAGGCAGTTGGGGGGAGTGGGGGAAGTGGGGAGTCGGTGGGGGGATGCCGGGGCGGTCCCGCTGGTCACCCGGACCGGCCGGGTGGTCGCGTCGGCCTCCGGAGTCGCCGCCGAGCAGCGACGCGGCGCGGTGGGGGCGCCCCGTTGACGCGGCGGTGGCGTCAGCCGTTGCGGGGACCGGGAAGCGCACCAGGGAGCGCGCCCGAGCGGGCGTCCTCGCGGAGGCTGGGGACGGCCTGGCTGGGCAGCGACGGGACCGAACGCGCCGCGGGGACGACCGGCAGACCCGGCACGTCCGCCGGGCGCTCGGCGGTCCGCAGCGACTCGCCGTTCTCGCCCCCGCCCTGTGTGGCGGTGCGGCGTGAACCGTAGCGACGGTGCACCGCTTGCTTGGTTACTCCGAGCGCCGAACCCACGGCGTCCCACGAGAAGCCGAGCGAGCGATCGAAGTCCACCGCGGCCGTGACCAGCGTCTCGATGCTGTCCCTCAACTCCTGCGCGAGTCGCACGGTGGGGGCGGGGGCGCGGCCGTAGACGACGAAGCCCGCGGACGGGCCGGTGCGGCGCGGACGGTAGACGTTGCCGAGCTGGGCGGTGAGGGTACGCAGTGCGTCCACCTGCCGCCGGACCCGCTCGATGTCCCGGACCAGCAGATGGAGGCTGGCCCGGGCCTGGGCGTCGTGGGTTGCGTGGTCGGCCATGAACAAGCCTCTCGAAACCGGCGTTGAAACCTACAGGGAAGAACACCGGGCCGCTGAAGCGGCCCGGTGAGGTCAATCTCACTTGACCAACGCGTCAGCAGCCCTGGTGGTCACGGTCCGGGGCGCGCGCAGCTGATCGCGTACGCCCCCTTTGACCGGGCGCCGGGCTGGTCACGGCGCGGGGCCATCCGGTGGGCGGCCCCTAGACTGAGGCGTTGTTCCGCAGCGCGAGAGAGGTAGTTCGCCAGCTATGAGGCTCGTCTTCGCCGGTACCCCCGAGGTCGCCGTACCCGCCCTTGACGCACTGCTCGCGTCGGACCGGCACGAGGTCGTGGCCGTGGTCACCCGGCCCGACGCGCCGGCCGGGCGCGGGCGGCGGCTCGTCGCCAGCCCGGTCGCCCAGCGCGCCGAGGAGGAGGGCATCGAGGTCCTCAAGCCGGTCAAGCCGCGCGATGAGGACTTCCTCGCCCGGCTGCGCGACATCGCCCCGGACTGCTGCCCCGTCGTCGCCTACGGGGCGCTCCTCCCGAAGGCCGCCCTGGACATCCCCGCCCACGGCTGGGTCAACCTGCACTTCTCCCTGCTGCCGGCCTGGCGGGGCGCCGCCCCCGTACAGCACGCGGTGCTCGCGGGGGACGAGGTGACGGGCGCGTCAACGTTCCTGATCGAGCAGGGACTTGACTCGGGCCCGGTCTACGGCGTGCTGACCGAGGAGGTGCGGCCCACCGACACCAGCGGTGACCTGCTGACACGCCTCGCCTTCGCGGGGTCGGGACTGCTGGCGGCGACGATGGACGGCATCGAGGACGGCACGCTGCACGCCGTGCCGCAGCCCGCGGAAGGCATCTCGCTCGCCCCGAAGATCGAGGTGGAGGACGCCCGGCTGGACTGGTCGGCGCCCGCGCTGCGCGTCGACCGGGTCGTGCGCGGCTGCTCCCCGGCGCCCGGGGCCTGGACGACCTTCCGCGGCGAACGGCTGAAGGTGATCTCGGCGGGGCTGGTCACCGACCGTACCGACCTGGCGGCCGGTGAACTGGCCGCCACCAAGAACGCCGTCCACGTCGGGACCGGCAGCCACGCGGTGGAGCTGCTGTGGGTGCAGCCGCAGGGCAAGAAGCCGATGCGCGGCGCGGACTGGGCGCGCGGCGTGCGCATCTCCGCCGGGGAGCGGCTGGGCGGGTAGCGGCCCCCGCCGCCGCGGGCGGCGGTGCCCGACGGCTGTCCATCGCCGGCACACCCGCGGAGTGCCTGGACGAGATCCGTACCCAGATCGCCCCGACCGGCGTCAACCACATGATCTGCGCGATCACCGACCGCGGCCTGGTGCGGACGTTCACGGGCCTGGACCTGGAGGGCGTCCCCGACGTGGACACGCAGCTGCGGCTCATCCACGACGAGATCATGCCCGCCTTCGCCTGACGGGGCGGGCTGATCACCCCACCCCGCCCGGGAGGCATACGGGAGGTGTCCGGGGGCGCCCGTGTGGCGTTCGCGGGGCGCCCGGGGGACGGTGGCCGCGCGCGGCGTACCGCGCGCACGACGCCGCCCGCAGGGACGTAGGCTGGCATTCTTCGTCATTCCAGCCCCGGAGCACCTTTCGTGAACGAGCGTCGCCGCCCCGCCAAGCCCTACCGCCGTCCCCAGAAGGACCCCGTGCGGGTCCTCGCCTTCGAGGCGCTGCGGGCCGTCGACGAGCGCGACGCGTACGCCAACCTCGTCCTGCCGCCGCTGCTCCGCAAGGCCAGGGAGGACACCGGTTTCGACGCGAGGGACGCGGCGCTGGCCACCGAGCTGGTGTACGGGACGCTGCGCTGGCAGGGCACGTACGACGCGATCATCGCCGCCTGCGTGGACCGGCCGCTGCGCGAGGTCGACCCGCCGGTGCTCGACGTGCTGAGCCTGGGCGCGCACCAGCTGCTCGGCACCAGGATTCCGACGCACGCGGCGGTCAGTGCCACCGTCGAGCTGGCCAGGGTGGTGCTGGGGGACGGGCGCGCGAAGTTCGTCAACGCGGTGCTGAGGAAGATCGCCGCCGACGATCTCGATGGCTGGCTGGCCCGCGTCGCGCCCCCCTACGACGATGACGCCGAGGCGCACCTGGGCGTCATGTACTCGCACCCGAGCTGGATCGTCTCCGCGTTGTGGGACGCCCTTGGTGGCGGCCGGGCCGGGATCGAGGACCTGCTGGAGGCCGACAACGAGCGGCCCGAGGTCACCCTCGTCGCGCGCCCCGGGCGGGCGAGCGTGACGGAGCTGATGGACGCCGTCGGCGAAGACCGCGCCCTGCTGGGCCGTTGGTCACCGTATGCCGTACGGCTCACCGAGGGAGGCGAGCCGGGCGCGCTGGACGCGGTGCGTGAGGGGCGCGCCGGAGTGCAGGACGAGGGCAGCCAGCTGGTCGCCGCCGCGCTGGCCAACGCGCCCATCGAGGGTGTGGACGGGCGCTGGCTGGACGGCTGCGCCGGACCCGGCGGCAAGGCCGCCCTGCTCGCCGCGCTGGCCGCGCAGCGGGGAGCGGCGCTGGTGGCCTCCGAGAAGCAGCCGCACCGGGCCCGGCTGGTGGCGCGGGCGCTGGAGGGAAACCCCGGCCCGTACCAGGTGATCGCCTCCGACGGCACCCGGCCGAGCTGGCGGCCCGGCTCCTTCGACCGGGTGCTGGTCGATGTGCCGTGTACGGGTCTCGGTGCGCTGCGGCGGCGGCCGGAGGCGCGGTGGCGGCGCAAGCCGACGGACCTGGAGGGGTTCGCTCCGCTCCAGCGCGGCCTGTTGCAGGAGGCGCTGGCGGCCGCCCGCGTAGGCGGTGTGGTCGGGTACGCGACGTGCTCGCCGCACCTCGCCGAGACGCGGGCCGTGGTCGACGACGTGATGAAGGCGTCAGGGAACGCGGAGTGGATCGACGCCCGGCCGATGCTGCCGGGAGTCGCGGGCCTGGGCGAGGGCCCGGACATCCAGCTGTGGCCGCATCTGCACGGCACGGACGCGATGTATCTGGCGCTGCTGCGGCGTACGGCCTGACGGCGGGGGGCGCTTGTAGGGTCGTATTGACGCGGGCCCGGGGTGCCCGGGCCACGCATGGCTCGGGCACCCCGCTGATCTCGTGGTGCCCGGGCCGAAGGCCCGGTAATGGGCTCTAGGCATGGGCCGACCGGTTGGGGGATGAAAGCCCTGATGGGGCGGAGGGCGGCCACTGCCGAGCGAAGGGTAGGCAGCCCCTGAGACGGGTAGGTCTGACCGGCGTTCGGCCGTGTTCCGCCAGGGAGCCATCGGGCGGCTCCCACGCCTGGAAGGGTGCTCATGACCGTCAACAGCCATGACGAGTGGTCCCCGCTGCGCGAGGTCATTGTCGGTTCACCTGACGGCTACGACGGCCATGAACTGGACCTGGCCTTCCGGCTGTTCTTCAAGGTGTTCGACGAGTTCACCGGTATGTCACGGAAACCGGTCAGAAAGCGATACGTCGAGGAACTGCGGGAGGACATCGAAGAGTTGGTGGCCGCCCTGGAGGGGCTGTCCGTCACGGTGCACCGACCGTTGTCGCTGCCCAAACGCGCGGACTTCCGGACGCTGTACTGGGAATCCATGAGCACTCCCGCGCTCAACGTCCGAGACCAGGTCATCATCCTCGGGGACGAGATCGTCGAAACCTCACCGCAGGTCCGGGCTCGGTACTTCGAGAACGATCTCCTCAAGCCGCTATTTGCCGGGTGTTTCGCCAAGGGGGGCGAAGTGGTCGGTCATGCCCCGGCCGGTCATGGCCGACCATTCCTTCGATCTCTCCCTCGCCCGAACCAAGGATTCTCGGCACGTCCCCGGGACCGACGAACTGGCCTCCTTCGCCAGTGGCATGGGTGTGGAGATGCTTTTCGATGCCGCGCAGTGCTTGCGCTTCCGCCGGGACGTCCTCGTCAACACCGCCACCAAGCACCATGCACTGGGTGCCCAATGGCTGTGCCGACATTTCGGCGAAAGGTTCCGCTTCCACCTCATACGCTGCCTGGACAACAACCACATCGATACACAGGTGCTGCCGCTGCGGCCCGGCATGCTCCTCCTGCGCCACCCGGGAGTCGTCGACTGGCTGCCCGAGCCGCTGCGCCGGTGGGACAGAATCCATGCACCGGAGCCCAGCGCAGCCGACTTCCCTGACTACGGCCCCGATGACCTGACCCTCACCAGCCTTCATATCGACATGAACGTGCTCTCCATCGACGAGAACACCGTGATCGCCAACTCTCAGGCGTCCCAGCTGATCAAAACTCTCGAAACGCACGGGTTCACCGTGGTGCCGGTGCGCCACCGCCACCGGCGGCTGTTCAGCGGTGGATTCCACTGCTTCACCCTCGATACCGTACGCGCCGGCTCCGGCCCCGAGGATTACTTCAGTTGAACAGCCCGGCACACAGGCCAACGCTTTCGGCGATAATTCCCTGCGCCCTCGCCACCCATCAGCAGCCGCTGATCGACATGGTGGGGGGCGGAACCCATGGGCCACGGTCGTGAGACGAACGTTTGCTGTCCCCAGGTGAGACAGGCCGGATCACAGCAGGTCGTTGCCGGGCGCTGGGACAGCCGAGTTGGGAACCCACAGCGCTGTCACGCCAGGCGAGCGCCTGGAGCCGGAGTCCCGTCTCTAGGGATCTGGTCCACGTCTCAGGTGAAGTGGTTCGATTCACTTGTGGTCTCAGGTGATCCGGTTCGCCTATGCGTTTGAAACGGACTGTCGCTCGTTGGGGTGACGTGATCTGCGTGAAGGCCATGGGGGCTCCGCGCGGAAGCATGCTCCCTACTCGACGGGGGTCAGGCTCAGATGGTCGGCCGGGGTGGACATGCGGCCGCCGACGAGCTCCCACTGCTGGTCCGCGTCCTCCGGATCGCAGCGTCGGAAGACCGCCGACGCGTTCTCGCGGGTAATGCAGTGACCGCTGACGCTGTTCTGTCCGCTCGAAGCCTGGTCACGTTGTTCGCCCGGTTGGAGTAGGCCCAGTCCAGCTCACCCCCACCCTGATGCGTGCCCTGTCCGGCCCCTCGCGCGCCGCTGAGCCGCCGTCAGCGCAGCCCCGCCCGCTCGGCGAAGGGGCGCCCGTCCTCCTTGGCGAGCCGGTGCGGCCACCACATGCGGGGGCCCAGGTCGAGGAAGAGCGCGGTGACCAGCACGGACCGTACGACGAAGGTGTCCAGCAGGACGCCGAGGGCCACGGCGAAACCGATCTCGGCGAAACCCACCATGGGCAGGGTGGCCAGTGCGGCGAAGGTTCCGGCGAGGACCAGACCGGCCGAGGTGATCACGGCGCCCGTCGCGGCGAGTCCGGTGCGGGTGCCCGCGCGGGTGCCGTGCTGGAGGGACTCCTCGCGGACGCGGGTGGACAGGAAGATGTTGTAGTCGATGCCCAAGGCGACCAGGAAGACGAAGACGAACAGCGGGAAGGCGGTGTCCTCGCCCGCGTAGTCGAACAGGTACCGGAAGGCGAGCGCGCTGATGCCGAGCGCTGTGGCGTACGAGAGGACCACCGTCGCGATCAGCACCAGCGGCGCTATGAGGGCGCGCAGCAGCAGCGCGAGGATGATCAGGACCATGAGCAGCACGAGCGGGATGACGACGATGTTGTCGCGGGTGGACGCCTCGTCGGCGTCGAGCAGTGCGGCCGTGCCCCCGCCGACCTTGGCGTCGGCTCCCGGCACCTCATGCGCGGCATCCCGTACGCGCTCCACGGTGTCCTTCGCCGCGCGGCTGTCGGCCGGGTCGGTCATCGTGGCCTCGAACAGGACCCGGCCTTCGTGTTCCGGCGCGGTGCCCGGCGGCACGGTGGCGGACCCGGGGGATACGCCGGGGTCCTGGGCCACCACGCGTTTCACGGTATGTGCCTGGGCCGCGTCCGCGACGACGACCAGCGGGTCGCCGCTGCCCGCCGGGAAGTACTCGGCCGAGACCCGCTGGCCGGTGATGGAGTCCGGGGTGTCGGTGAAGGCGTCGGCGTTGCTGATGCCCGCGGCGCGCAGCCCGAGGATGCCGAACGCCAGGGAGGCGAGGATGACGGAGGTGGTCAGCCAGACGGCCCGGGGGCGGTGGGAGATGCGCGCGCCGACCTCGGCCCACAGGCCGCGCTCGGTCGGTTCCGGCGAGCCGTGGTGCGGGATGAGCGGCCAGAAGACCCACCGTCCGCAGATCACCAGCAAGGCCGGGAACAGCGTCATCATCGCCAGCAGTGCGACGGCGACCCCGATGGCGCACACCGGGCCCAGTCCGCTGGTCGAGTTCATCTCTGCGGCGAGCAGGACGAGCATCCCGGCCCCGACGGTGGCCCCGCTGGCGAGCACGGCCGGGCCCGCGCGGTGCAGGGCCATGGCCATCGCCTCGTGCCGGTCCTCGTGGCGGCGCAGCTCTTCCCGGTAGCGGGCGACCAGCAGCAGGGCGTAGTCCGTTCCCGCACCGAAGACGAGGACCGTCAGGATGCCCGCGCTCTGGCCGTTGACGGTCAGTCCGGCGTGCTCGGCGAGCAGATAGATGATCGCCTGGGCGGCCAGCAGCGCACCGACGACCGAGACCACGGGCACCAGCAGCAGGCTGGGACTGCGGTAGGTGACGAGCAGGGCGACGATGACGACGGCGAGAGCGGAGAGCAGCAGCGTCGAGTCGATGCCCGAGAACGCCTCGGCGAAGGCGGCCGAGGTGCCGCCGGGGCCGGTGATGTGCACCGCCAGGCCGTCCTCGCTCTCGCCCGTGACATCGCGCATGGAGTCGACGGCGGGGGCGATGCGCTCCCAGCCGTCCGCGTCCATGGTGATGGGCACGAAGACTTGCGCGGCGCGTGGCGCCTCGGCCCGGTCGAAGGCCGGGCCGCGCGTCTCGCCCCCGCGTACGCCGTGCTCGGTGAGGGTCTTCAGCTTGGCGGTGGCCTCGCTGATCCGCTCCCGGTCCCGCGCGGTGAGGCCGTCCTCGCGTGCGTAGACGACGATGGCCGGAATCACCTCGGGCCTGAAGTCCTCGGAGAGCTCCAGGACTTGGGTGGACTCCGCGCTGCCCGGCAGCCATGAGGCGGCGTCGTTGTCCTGGGCGTCGGTGAGCTTCTGCGCGAGCGGGGAGAGGGCGGCGATCACCACCAGCCACAGCACGAGAACCAGCCACTTGGACCGGCGGCCGCACACGGACCACGCGATGCCGCGACCTCGTATCTCCGGCATGAGCCCCCCTGCGGCCGGTGGCTGCCACTTTCGCACGCACCTACGTGATCCGCGAGACTTTTGGGCCGACTCGATGCGGAATGCGGCAATCCTGGGTCCACCCGCCACCGTCGGCCGTGGCAGGCTTGGCGCCATGGCCGTTCAGATCAACCCCAGTATCCTCTCCGCCGACTTCGCTCGCCTGGCGGAGGAGGCGGAAGCCGTATCGGGCCCCGAGGGCGCCGACTGGCTGCATGTCGATGTCATGGACAACCACTTTGTCCCGAATCTGACACTCGGCGTCCCCATCGTGGAGTCGCTCGGCAAGGCGACGGGCATCCCCCTCGACTGCCACTTGATGATCGAGGACCCGGACCGCTGGGCCCCGCAGTACGTCGAGGCAGGAGCAGGCTCGGTCACCTTCCACGCCGAGGCGGCCGCGGCGCCGGTGCGGCTGGCGCGCGAGATCCGGGCGAAGGGCGCCCGGGCATCGATGGCGCTCAAGCCGGGCACGCCCATCGAGCCGTACGAGGACCTGCTGCCCGAGCTGGACATGCTGCTGGTGATGACGGTCGAGCCCGGCTTCGGCGGGCAGGCGTTCCTCGACATCATGCTGCCGAAGATCCGCCGCACCAGGGAGCTGATCTCCAAGCACGGCCTGGAGATGTGGCTGCAAGTGGACGGAGGGGTTTCGTCTTCGACCATTGAACGCTGTGCTGAAGCGGGAGCCGACGTGTTCGTCGCCGGTTCGGCCGTCTACGGGGCGGACGACCCGGCCCAGGCGGTCAGCAGGCTGCGGGCGCAGGCACGTGAGGTGACCTCCACCGCCTCCTGGGCGTGCGGCCACTGAGCCACGGCTCGGTGAACGCCAAGGTAAAGGGCGAACCAAGGACCGCCGTTTCTGACAGGATGACGGTTGAGTCCAGAACGTGAACAGTGAGGAGAACGCGGTGTCGACGGGCCGTTCAGCCACGCGGATGGGACCCGCCGAGCTGGTGCAGGCGGCGGCCATGGCGCGCCGCTTCTACCTGGAGGGCAAGTCCAAGATCCAGATCGCCGAGGAGTTCGGCGTCAGCCGCTTCAAGGTCGCCCGCGTACTGGAGACCGCGCTCGACCGTGACCTCGTGCGCATCGAGATCCGGGTGCCCGCCGAGCTCGACGCCGAACGCTCGGACGCGCTGCGCGCCCGCTACGGGCTGCGGCACGCGGTCGTCGTCGAGTCCCCGGCCGAGGGTACGGACGAAACGACCACCGGCGCCGTGGGTGGCGCCGGTGGCGCCCCCACCGACCCGGAGAACCTGGGCGAGGTCGCCGCCGACCTGCTGGGGGAACTGGTCGCCGAAGGCGATGTCCTCGGACTCGCCTGGGGCCGCTCCACGATCCACATGGCCGCCGCCCTGCACCGGCTGCCGCCGTGCACGGTCGTCCAGCTGACCGGCGTCTACGACGCGGGCACCGCCGAGCGCGGCTCGGTCGAGGCCGTGCGCCGCGCCGCCGCCGTCTCCGGCGGCGAGGCGCACCCCATCTACGCGCCGATGCTGCTCCCCGACCCGGCGACCGCCGCGGCGCTGCGCCGCCAGCCCGGCATCGCCCGCGCCTTCGACTACTTCGACAAGGTCACCGTCGCCGCCGTCTCCATCGGCTCCTGGGCGCCGGGCATCTCCACCGTCTACGACATGCTGACGGAGGAGGAGCGGGCGCATTACGCGTCGCTCGGTGCCGCCGCCGAGATGTCCGCCCACCTCTTCGACGCCGAGGGCCGCCGCATCGGCCGCGATCTCGGCGAGCGGTGCATCACCGTCGAGGCGGACCGGCTGCGCCGTATCCCGGAGGTCGTCGCCATCGCGGGCGGGCAGCGCAAGGCCGAGGCGATCGGCGCGGTGCTCCGCTCCGGCCTCGTCACCAGCCTGGTCACGGACACCGCCGCCGCCGACTACCTGCTGACGGAGACCGGCCCGGGGCCGCGCCCCGCGCTGGAGCGCACGGACCCGGACGGCGTCAGCTGACGGGTCCGGTCTGGCGGCAGGAGGCCCGGAGCGCGGTGGACTGTGCGGGCGGTCGGCTCGTACCGCGGGCGGAGGGACCGGCGCCTGACCCGGCCTGTGCGCCGACTCGGGCGCCGGCTTACGCGCCCGGCTTGATGAGCGTCTTCACCATGCCGTGGTCCTTCGCCTGGAACGTGCGGTAGGCCCACGGGGCGTCCTCCAGCGGCACCTTGTGCGTGGCGAAGCCCTCGGTGCCCAGCGGGTCCCCGTCGGTGAGCAGCGGCATGATGTCGTCCACCCAGTGCTTGACGTTCGCCTGGCCCATCCGCAGCTGGATCTGCTTGTCGAACATGGTGAGCAGCGGAAGCGGGTCCGCCATCCCGCCGTACACGCCGCTCAGGGAGATCGTGCCGCCCCGGCGCACGATGTCGATCGCCGCGAGCAGGGCGGACAGCCGGTCCACTCCGACGTGCTCCATCAGCTTCTCGGCGGCCAGTCCGGGCAGCATCCCGGCGAGTTGCTGGGCGAACTTGCCGACCGGCGCTCCGTGGGCCTCCATGCCGACCGCGTCGATGACCGCGTCGGGCCCGCGCCCGTCGGTCAAGTCGCGGATCACGTCACCGAGATTCTCGCGGTGCTCACGCAGATCGAGCACGCGCACGCCGTGCGCGCGCGCCCGTTCCAGGCGTTCGGGAACGAGGTCGACGCCGATGACGCAGTCGGCTCCGCGATGCGCGGCGATCCGGGTGGCCATGTCGCCGATCGGGCCGAGCCCCAGCACCGCCACGCTGCCACCTGGCGGGATCGCCGCGTACTCGACGGCCTGCCACGCGGTGGGCAGCACATCGGAGAGGTAGACGAACCGCTCGTCGGGCGGCCCGTCGGGCACCTTCACCGGCAGCGTGTCGGCGAACGGGACCCGCAGGAACTCCGCCTGCCCGCCGGGGACCTGGCCGTACAGCTTCGTGTAGCCGAACAGGGAAGCGCCCATGCCGCGCTCGTGGACCTGCGTCGTCTCGCACTGGGAGTGCAGTCCCGCCTGGCACATGAAGCACGTGCCGCAGGAGACGTTGAACGGGATGACCACCCGGTCGCCCGCGGCCAGCGAGGTCACCTCGCTGCCGACTTCCTCGACCACGCCCATGGGTTCGTGCCCGAGGATGTCGCCCTCGTCGAGAAAGGGGCCGAGGACCTCGTAGAGATGGAGGTCCGAGCCGCAGATCCCGCTGGAGGTGATGCGCACGATCGCGTCCGTCGGCGTCTGGATCTGCGGGTCGGGAACCGTGTCCACCCGGACATCACGTTTTCCGTGCCAGGTCAGGGCCCTCATCACGACTCCGTTCTACGGGATTTCTACGGGATTACTACGGGAACCGGCGCGCCGGTCCTTCGCCGGTCCTTCCAGCGGTGTCCGTGGCGGGAAGTGCTGATCGGCGCCGGTGGCGGTCGGTGTCCCTGGCAGTCGGTGCCCGTCGCGGCCGGTGTCCAGGCGGCGTGCCGCCGTGGTGCGCCGCCCGGGTACACCGGACGCCCGCGACTCAAACCGGGTGACCGCCCCCTCCGCCGTCTCCGGGGCCGGCGGGAGCGGGCGGCGTACAGGAGCGGCCGGGAGAAACGTGGCCGGGAGCGGTGCGGGGCGCCGGACCGGAAGGTCACTTCTTCCGGTCCGGCGCCCCTGTCTCCACTCACTCCCCACAGTGAGGCCGACCGCTCGGCCTGTCGCCGAGTGCCCGCCCCGGCACACCCGAAACACTCGGCGCGGGCGTTGATGAGTTCTCTCTCGCCACCTGGACACGCGCACCCGTACGCGCCGCGTACGCCCGCACTCCCAGGTCGGTGCTCCCATCGGTGCTCCCGTCAGTGCTGCGGGGGAGCGGCCCACCGCAGGAGTGCGCCGAGGCCGCCGACCGGGGCCGCGTCGGGGTCGCTGACGAAGACCGCTTCGGCGCGGTTGGCGATGGCCGACCGCAGCAGCGCGTCGTCCGCGCGTGCCGGGGTCGGGTGCACCTCGCCGAGGTACTGGAGTTCCGTGCTGCGGACCGCGAGTTGATCGCTCTCGGGGCCGACCCACACCTCGCGGCTGGTGTCCTGCCCGTGCGGCGCGACCAGAAGCGTGTCGATCTGGTGCTCCCGCGCGGCTTCCACGAGCGCGGGCACACCCGCGACGGCGTGGGCCATCTCGCTGTGCTCGTCGCGCCCGGCTTGGTAGCGCTCCACTATCGCGGAGATGCGCTCGACCTCGCGGACGGCGCGGGCCTGGGCGATGTCGCGCTCAAGCTGGGGGCTGCCCGCCCCGGCGGGTCGCCCGCCGTGCTCGCTCTCGACGGCCGACGACCGCAGGGGTTCGGGCAGCCGGTCGCGTACGGTGCGCCGCTCCCGTGCGTCACCGACCAGGACCAGCACCTCGGCCCCGCTCTCCTGGCAGAGGTCGGCCGCGGTGGCGGCGATCTCGCCCGCGTTGTGCTCCCAGGTGTTCTCGACCGCGGTCTGGAAGTGCCGCTCGGACCACTCCGCCGTCGAGGTGCGGTGGAGTGGCCAGTCGTCGCCGGTGACGTGTCCGGCGTCCTGGCGGCTGGAGTCGTGGCGCAGTTCGAAGTCGGCGCCGGCGCGGTCCACGTAGGCCACCAGGCAGGCCGGAGTCTCCCCGGCGCCGCGCAGCAGGGGGGTGATCCTCGGCAGCGGGGCCCAGGCCGTGAGGGGCGCGGCGGGCGGACCGGCGAGGGGTACGTCGAGGACGACCTCGCCGTCGGCGGCGAAGAGGGCACGACCCGCTCGCTCACCCGGCTTCCCCAGCTCCCTGGTGTGGAGCGCGCCGTACACCGCGTCGCAGGTGGCGGGGGTCGCGCCCAGGGCGGCGAGCTCATCGGACACGGCGCGGGCGGAGAGTTCCTGGTGTTTGGCCGCGTCCTCGGTGACGTGGGAGGCGTCGGTGTACACCGACGCCCACGGTCCCGGGTGCTGGAGGATCGGCCGAAGGTGCGTGAGCTGCATGATGCCTCCTGTGGGTCACACGGTGCGATGGCGGCTCACGGCCCGGGTGCCCTGTCCGAGCGAAACGGAACAGGTTACGTCCGCGGCCGGACGGTAAAGATCCCGATGCGCCGGTCAACGGTCCGGGTAGGCCGGGCGGGCCCCCGAGGGCCGGTGGTTCTTCGTCGCTCCGTGGGGTGGTACGGCTGTCCGGCGGTGCGTTCAGACGGGCAGCTGCGGTAGGACCTTGGTGCGGTAGAAGTCGAAGAACCCGCGCTGATCAGGACCCATCTGGTTGACGTAGACGGTGTCGAATCCCGCCTCGACGTAGGCGTTCAGTGCTTCGAGGTGGGTCTCGGGGTCGGTTCCGCAGGGCACGTTCTCGGCGATCTGCTCGGCGGTGACCAGCGTCGACGCCTGCTCGAAGTGGCGCGGGGTGGGGAGCACCTGTGCGAGTTCGCCGGGTAGCTGACCGCTGGGCCACAGCCGGTGCGCGGTGCGTACGGCCTCTTCACGGTCCAGGTTCCAGCACACCTTGAGCCCGGCGAACGCCGGTTTCTGCCCGCCGCCCGCGCGCCGGAAGCGTGCTATCGCGTCGGCGTCGGGGGCCATGGTGACGAAGCCGTCTCCGACGCGCCCGGCGAGCTCGGTCGCCGCGGGGCCGAACCCTGACACGTCGATGGGCACCGGCTCGTCCGGGACGGTGTACAGCCGGGCGTTCTCCACCGTGTAGTGCCTGCCGTGGTGGTCGACCTCCTCGCCCCCGATGAGCTGCCGTATCACCTGCACCGCTTCGTCGAGCATCTCCAGCCGTTCCGGTGCGGTCGGCCACCGGTCGCCCAGGACATGCTCGTTGAGCGCTTCACCGCTGCCGACACCGAGCCGGAAGCGGCCGTCGAGCTGCACGGCGCTGGTCGCCGCGGCCTGGGCCGTGACCACGGGATGCAGCCGGATGGTGGGGCAGGTCACGGCGGTCTCCACCGGCAGGGAGGTCGCTTCGGAGAGCGCACCGATCACCGACCACACGAACGGACTCTGGCCCTGTTCGTCACTCCACGGGTGGAAGTGGTCGGAGATCCACAGCGCGGAGAACCCGGCCTGTTCCGCCATGCGCGCCTGTTCGACCAACTCCTGCGGCCCGTGTTCCTCACACGAGAGGAAGTAGCCGTACGTCGTCATGCGTCCTCCTCGGCGCCGTCCGGTATGGCACGCCGGGTAACCGGAAGCGGAGCCGGGAAACCTCCCAGCTCACGGGCCCGCGAGGGCTCGTACCGGCTCCCGGTCCGGGTGCCCCGCCGCGCCGGGGGAGCGCGTTTCGGCGCCTGCGGGACGGGTACCGGGGATGGACACCGCGAACGGCGGGCGCCTGCCGCAGGGCCCGCTCTCACGGGACGAGAGGCAAGGAAGCACGAGCGTAAGGAAGCACTGGTAAGGAGAAGTGCCGCCATGCCACGAGGAACGAGCGACAAGCGCGAGCGCCAGTACGAGAAGATCAAGGAAAGTCAGGAAGAGCGCGGGACGAGCGACAAGCGGGCGAAGGAGATCGCCGCCCGGACAGTCAACAAGGAACGCGCCCGTGCTGGTGAGTCCAAGACAGCGAGCCGTACCTCCACGCAGGACATGTCGTCCTCCCGCCGGGGAGGCCAGCGCTCCCACACCGGTGCGGCGGGCCCGACCAGGGACCAGCTGTACGAAGAGGCGAAGAAGCGTGGCGTCGAGGGCCGTTCGTCGATGACCAAGGACGAGCTCGCGAAGGCGCTCGGCCGCTGAGCCCGCGCCACCAGCCCCTTACCCCTCACCCCTTACCCCTTACCCCTCACGCCGTTGTTCCCCGGCCCCTCTGTCCCACCCTCAGCCCGGAGCTCTCCCGAACTCCTGATCCCGTGATCTCCGGGCGTGCGGGAGCGGCGGGCGTCGCGGGCGCGGAGGAAGAAGGGACCGATCATGACGACCGACCGCGGGAAGACCGATGGGGCCCAGCCCACCGCCCGTGCCCTGCTGACCACGCATGGCCAGACGTACGCGGCGGAGGCGGGCATCCGGCTGCGGGACACCCCGCAGCCGCTGTATCAACTCCTCGTCCTGTCCGACCTGCTCAGCGCCCGTATCCGCGCCTCCGTCGCGGTCGCGGCCGCGCGCGCCCTGTTCGAGGCGGGCATGCGCGGCCCCCGCGGCATGGCCGAGGCGACGTGGCAGCAGCGCGTCGACGCCCTCGGCAAGGGCGGATACCGCCGCTACGACGAGCGCACCGCCACCCAACTCGGCGACGGGGCCAACCTCGTAC
The DNA here is from genome assembly GCF_059026195.1 of Streptomyces sp. A01. NCBI lineage: Bacteria > Bacillati > Actinomycetota > Actinomycetes > Kitasatosporales > Streptomycetaceae > Streptomyces > Streptomyces sp. A01. The sequence goes on from NZ_JBWLKN010000004.1 coordinate 122,059, forward strand.
TCGACCGCTACGGCGGCGATCTGCGGCGCATGCGCCAAGCGGCGGACGGCGATCCGCAAGAGCTGCGCCGTCTGCTCCAGGAGGTCCCCGGCCTCGGACCCGCGGGCGCCGACATCTTCCTCAGGGAAGCGCAGCAGGTGTGGCCCGAGTTCGCCCCGTATCTCGACTCCAAGGCATTGCAGGGCGCGGAGCGTCTCGGCCTGCCTGCCAAGCCCAGCGGGCTGGCACGGCTGGTCACACCCAAGCAGACCGCGGGTCTGGCGGCGGGGCTCGTCCGCGCGGCCCTGGACAAGTCCGTCGTCGAAGACGTCCGCAAGCGGGTGTCGGCGTAGGCGGTGACGGCCGCCGCGCATGGCCGCTGCCGGGCGCCGCGACGCGGCTGGTTCGCCTCTTGCGCGGCTCTTGGGCGAAGGTACAGAGGAGACCCCGCGCCCTTGGCGGAAGCCATAGAAAAGGGAACGCCGGTTCGCCACTTCCCGCCGCCATCGGTGATGATGGCGTAGGAGCCGCAGTCCGAACCCGACTGGGCCCGGTGCTGACTCCCCACCCGCCCTTCCGTAAAACCGCAGGTGAGAGAGTTAGCATGCGATTTCTTAACGATATGAAGCCGTCGTACGACCTGACGTACGACGACGTGTTCATGGTGCCGAGCCGCTCCGCCGTGGGCTCCCGGCAGGGCGTCGACCTCGCCTCCCCGGACGGGACCGGCACGACCATCCCGCTCGTGGTCGCCAACATGACCGCCATCGCGGGACGGCGGATGGCCGAAACCGTCGCCCGGCGCGGCGGCCTCGTCGTGATCCCCCAGGACATCCCGGTCGACGTCGTCACCGAGGTGATCAGCTGGGTGAAGACGCGGCACCTGGTGCTCGACACTCCGATCGTGCTGACCCCCTCCCAGACCGTCGCCGACGCGCTGGCCCTGCTGCCCAAGCGCGCGCACGGCGCGGGTGTCGTCGTCGCCGACTCCGGCGACGGCACCGGTCCCCGCCACGGGCACTCCGTGGACGAGGCGGCGGGCGCGGCGCGCAGCGGACGGCCGGTCGGCATCGTCACCGAGTCCGACCTGACCGGCGTGGACCGCTTCACCCAGCTCTCCGAGGTCATGTCCAAGGAACTGCTGGTGATCGACGCGGACATGGACCCCCGGCTGGCCTTCAACCAGCTCGACGCCGCGCACCGCAAGCTCGCGCCCGCCGTCGACAAGGACGGCAGGCTCGTCGGCATCCTCACCCGCAAGGCCGCCCTGCGCGCCACGCTCTACACCCCCGCGACCGACGCTGACGGCGCCCTGCGGATCGCCGCGGCCATCGGCGTCAACGGCAGCGCTGTGACCCGGGCCAAGGCCCTCCTCGAAGCGGGCGTGGACACGCTCGTCGTGGACACCGCGCACGGCCACCAGGAGTCGATGCTCAGCACGCTGAAGGCGGTGCGCGCGCTCGACCCGCAGGTGCCGGTCGTGGCGGGCAACGTCGTCGCCGCCGAAGGTGTGCGCGATCTCATCGAGGCGGGCGCCGACATCATCAAGGTCGGCGTCGGCCCCGGTGCCATGTGCACCACGCGCATGATGACCGGTGTGGGCCGCCCGCAGTTCTCCGCGGTGCTCGAATGTGCCGCCGAGGCACGGAAGTTCGGCAAGCATGTATGGGCTGACGGCGGAATCAGGCACCCGCGCGACGTCGCGATGGCGCTGGCCGCCGGTGCGTCCAACGTCATGATCGGCTCGTGGTTCGCCGGTACGTACGAGTCGCCCGGCGATCTTCAGCAGTCCGCTGACGGGCGGCTGTACAAGGAGAGCTTCGGCATGGCGTCGGCGCGTGCCGTACGCAACCGTACGAGCGAGGAATCGGCCTACGACCGGGCGCGCAAGGGCCTGTTCGAGGAGGGCATCTCCACCTCGCGGATGTTCCTCGACCCGGCCCGGCCGGGCGTCGAGGACCTGATCGACTCGATCATCGCCGGTGTGCGCAGCTCCTGCACCTATGCGGGCGCGGGCTCCCTTGAGGAGTTCCACGAGCGGGCCGTCGTCGGCGTCCAGAGCGCCGCGGGCTACGCGGAGGGCAAGCCGCTGCACGCCAGCTGGGCGTAGCCGTAGCCGCGGCACTCCCGTGACGGTGCCGCGCACCCCCGTCCCCTTGGCGCCCCCGCCCCGCCCCCGCCTCCGTGGCGGGGACCGGGCGGGGGCGCCGTGGTCTGGTCCCGCCGTGCGGGGGGTGAGGGCCCGTACGGTGCGTACGGGCTCCGGCCGTCCGCGGCCCGGATCACGGCCTCCGGGGACTGGGGGCCGATCACTGCCGCGCCGGGAACACGCGCGCACGCGCGTGTGGGCAGCCGCCCGTCAGCGGCGCCCGCTCCGTGCCCTCACCTGGTGCTCGCCGGGGCGAGCGGGGCGCGGGCCCGTGGTCTACTTCGTACAGGCATACAGGCATATGCCGTTCCCCGACCGGCCACCGCAGAGAGATGAACCACCCGCAGTGCGACTGAACCCACTCGACGAACGCATCGTGCACGCCCTCGCCGAGGACGCCCGCCGGTCCTACGCCGACATCGGCGCCCAGGTCGGCCTGTCCGCCCCCGCCGTCAAGCGGCGCGTGGACCGGCTGCGCGCCGAAGGCGCCATCACCGGTTTCACCGTACGGGTGGACCCGGCGGCGCTCGGCTGGGAGACCGAGGGGTTCGTCGAGCTCTACTGCCGCAGGAACACCTCACCCGAGGACATCCACCGGGGCCTCGCACGCTACCCGGAGGTGGTGTCCGCGTCGACCGTCACCGGTGAGGCGGACGCCATCGTCCAGGTCTTCGCCGCCGACATGCGGCACTTCGAAGGCGTCCTGGAACGCATCGCGGGCGAGCCCTTCGTCGAACGGACGAAGTCCGTGCTCATCCTGTCACCGCTGCTGCGCCGCTTCACGTCGGGGGCCCCGACGTAGCGAGCGCCCCACCGCCGTCTCAGGAGCGGGTCCGGGCAGCCCGTCCGCGCAGTCCTGCCGCCACCACGAAGGTGAGCAGCACCAAAGCCGCCGCTGTGACGCGGTATCCGGTGGCGACCGCGTGGGTGTACGCCGAGATCACCTCCGCGTGCGCGGTGCCGCCCGCCCTCGACGCGGCGGACAGCGCGCGGGAGGCCGAGCCGTCCTGGTCGCCGAGGGTGGCGGGGAGGCGGGCGGAGAACCGCGCGGAGAGCACCGTGCCGATCACCGCGACGCCGAGTGCGGCTCCCAGTTCCCGCGCGGCGGCGTTCAGCCCGGAGCCGACACCCGCCTTCTCCGGGGGCAGGGACGTCACCACGGCGTGGGACAGAACGGGCATCGTCATGCCGCAGCCCGTCGCCATGACCAGCAGATAGACCATGTACAGCGGGTACGGCGTCCCGGCGTCCGCCGTGGACAGGGCGAGCAGTCCGGCCGCGATGGTCAGCAGACCACCGGCGACGGTCGGCAGGGTGCCGAAGCGCGCCGCCCAGCCCAGGCCGCGCCGGGTCACGAGCATCATGCCGACCGCCACCGGCAGCACCCCGAAACCGGCCTGGAGCGCGCCGAACCCCTTCACGTACTGCAGGAACTGCGCGTTGACGTAGAACAGCGCGAACATGCCGAAGAAGGTGGCGGCCAGCCCGATCGTCCCGGAGCGTACGGCGGGCAGCTTGAACAGCCGCGGGTCGAGGATGGGGTGCGCGGTGCGCAGCCCGTGCACGGCGAAGACGGTGAGCAGGGCGGCGGCCAGCCCGAAAGCGGCCAGTACGGGCGCTGACGACCAGCCCCGGCCCGGTCCCTCGATGACGCCGTACAGCAGCGAGAACAGGCCGAGTACGAGCAGCACGGAGCCCGGCACGTCGAGGGCCACCCGGTTCCGGGGCGGGCGCGGCGCGACGCGCGCGGTCCAGCCGAGCAGCGCGAGCCCCAGCGGCACGTACGCCCAGAACAGCCCGCGCCACGGCAGGTACTCCAGGATCAGCGCCCCGCCGGTGTTGCCGAGGATGCCGCCGACGGCGACCGCCGCGCTCCAGCCGGCGACGGCGGCGCCGCGCCGCTCGGGGGCTGTGACGTGCAGCAGCAGCGACATCGTCGCGGGCATCACCAGCGCGGCGCCCGCGCCGGACAGGCCGCGTCCGGCCAGCAGCAAGGGGACGGAGGACGCGGCCGCCGACAGCGCGGCACCGGCGGTGAACAGCCCGAGCCCGGCCAGCAGCGCGCCCTTGCGGCCGAACCGGTCGCCGAGCGCTCCGGCGGGGATCAGCAGTCCGGCGAAGACGATGACGTACGTGTCGACGATCCACAGCAGCTCGGCGGACGAAGGCCGCAGACCGCTCGCCGAGAGCAGCGGTATCGCGAGGTTGATGGCGGCGACGAGGGACTGCGCGACGAGCACGGCGGCGCACATCGCGAGGAGGACGCCGCGGTGACCGGCCGGAGAGCGGGCGGGAGCGGCGGTGGAAACGGTCGCGGACATGGCGAAGAGACCCCCGGGGGGACGTGGTGGATGGAAGGGGAGGGAGGGGAGGGAAAGGCAGAGGGACAACGAAGGGAAAGCCGAGAGACCGACGTGCAGGACGCTAGAGCCGCCGGTTGTTGATCTCAAATGCAAGGTCCACAGGGAATACTTGCGTCATGCGCAAAGAACCTGTTCGGAGCGGGGAACACGGCCCCCGTACCGACCTGAATCTGCTGATCGCCCTGGACGCGCTGCTGGAGGAGGAGAGCGTCACGGCCGCCGCCGACCGGCTGGGGCTGTCAGGGCCCGCGATGAGCCGTGCCCTGGGGCGGGTGCGTGCCGCGCTCGGCGACCCCGTCCTCGTCCGCGCGGGCCGCCGCATGGTCGCCACTCCCCGCGCGCTCGCGATGCGCGCCGAGGTGCGGCGGCTCGTCGGCGATGCCCGCGCCCTGTTCGCCGCCGCCGAACCGGTGGACCCGGCGTCCCTGACCCGCGCCTTCACCCTCTCCGCGAACGATGTGCACGTCATGGCCTTCGGCGCGCGGCTGCTCGCCGGCGTCGCCGAGCAGGCGCCGCACGCGGCCGTGCGCTTCCTCGCCGAGGGCTCGTCGGGGACCGTGTCGCTGCGGGACGGCGCGGTGGACCTGAAGGTCGGCATCCCGGACCACAACGAACCGGAGACCAGCAGCGAGCCGCTGCTCACCGACCGCATGGTCGCCGTCGTACGGCCCGGCCACCCGCTGACCGAGGGCCCGGTGACCGCCCGGCGTTTCGCCGCGGCCAGCCATCTCGTCGTCTCCCGGCGCGGCCGTCTCGCCGGGCCCGTCGATGACGCGCTCGCCGCCCGCGGTCTGCGGCGCCGGGTCGTCGGGTCGGCCCCGACGCTGGCCGCCTCGCTGTTCCTGCTGCCGCACAGCGACGTGGTCGGCCTGGTGCCCGGCAGGCTCGGCCGGGCGGCGGTCACCGCGCTGGGCCTGCGGACCTTCGAGGTGCCGCTCGATCTGCCGCCGCTGCCGATCGCCATGGCCTGGCATCCCCGGCACGACGCCGACGGCGGCCACCGCTGGCTGCGCCACCTGGTGCGCGAGGCGGTGGCGGCGGTGCCTGAGGAGCCGGGCGACGGGCCCCGCCCCGGAGGGAGCCGCCCGCCGGTTGACGGTCCCCGTGACCGGTCCGGGCCCGCCCTCAGCCCATGAGCGGGTGACCGGGCGGGGGAGCCATGCGACGGGGACTGACGGCGCCCGTCCGCCTGCCGTGAGGCTCGCCAGCGGTGCCCCTCACAAATGCGGGCACAAGACCCGGCACGGTCCCCGCAGAAGCCCTCGCGCCCGCCTCGATGACTGCCGCCCTGCACGCCTCACCGCCTGCGGCAACCCCGGGTGCAACGAATCGCCGCAGAAGCCCCTCAACGCGCAATGAATCGGTCGCTGGCGCGCAACGGACGCGCCTTGTCCGCCGTGAGCGGCGGACCGTACCGTCTATAGGGCCCCACCTGAACGTTCGTGGCCGCGCCCCCTGCCCCGCATCACCCGTCCGAGGGATTCCATGACGTCGTCGCGCACCGCCTTGCTCCAGAGTTCCGGACGGCTTGGCGACGTCGCGCACAATCTCCGGGTCCTCGACGAGGCCGCCGCGCGAGCCGCCTCCGCCGGGGCCGGGCTGCTGGTCACCCCGGAGATGTTCCTCACCGGCTACGCGATCGGCGCCCAGATCCACGAGCTGGCAGAACCGGCCGACGGCCGCAGCGCGCACGCCGTCGCCGAGATCGCCGCCCGGCACGGTCTCGCCGTCGTCTACGGCTACCCGGAGCGCGGCCCGGCGCCCGACGCGGTGGAGCCAGGCGCACCGGCGCCGGAGCCGGGCCATGAGCAGGTCGTCTACAACGCGGCCCAGCTGATCGGCCCCGACGGCGAACGCCTCGCCAACTACCGCAAGACCCACCTCTTCGGCGCCTTCGAGCAGCGCTGGTTCACCCCCGGCCAGACCTCCGTCGTCCAGGCGGAACTGAACGGGCTCCGCGTCGGCATCATGATCTGCTACGACGTGGAGTTCCCGGAGAACGTCCGCGCGCACGCCCTCGCCGGTACGGATCTGCTGCTGGTGCCCACCGCGCAGATGCACCCGTTCCAGTTCGTCGCCGAATCCCTCATCCCGGTCCGGGCGTTCGAGAACCAGCTGTACGTCGCCTACGTCAACCGCTGCGGCCCGGAAGGCGAGTTCGAGTTCATCGGCCGCAGCTGCCTGGCGGGACCCGACGGCGTCGTCAGGGCCCGCGCCGGAGCCGACGACGAACTGGTCATCGCCGACGCCGACCCGGGCTTCCTGGCGCGGTCGCGGCAGACGAACCCGTATCTCCTCGACCGCCGCCCCGCGCTCTACGCCTCGTTGAGCTGACACCGTCGCCACCACCCACCGGCGCCGATCACCTCAATCACAGCCCGCCCCGCCCCGCCCGGCAGTGCGCCTGGCCGCGCGTCAGCGCCCGGACCCGCCCCGCCCCACCCAGCTCAGCCCCGCCCGCCCCACCGCAAGGAGCCCGCACCCCATGACGTCCACGGTGCCCACCGCTGTCCACGACGAGCAGTCCCCGCAGCCCGCCGAGCCGCCGGTCACCATGTTCGGGCCGGACTTCCCCTACGCGTACGACGACTACCTCGCGCACCCCGCCGGGCTCGGTCAGATACCGGCCACCGAGCACGGCGCCGAGGTCGCCGTCATCGGCGGCGGCCTCTCCGGCATCGTGGCCGCGTACGAGCTGATGAAGATGGGGCTCAAGCCCGTCGTCTACGAGGCCGACCAGATCGGTGGACGGCTGCGCACCGCACGCTTCGAGGGCTGCACCACCGACGGCATGCCCGGGGCCGAGGAACTGACCGCCGAAATGGGCGCGATGCGCTTCCCGCCGTGCTCCACGGCGCTCCAGCACTACATCGACCTGGTGGACCTCAAGACCCGGCCCTTCCCGAACCCGCTCGCCCCCGGCACCCCCTCCACCGTGGTTGACCTCAAGGGCGAGTCCCACTACGCCCGCACCCTGGACGACCTGCCGGAGGTCTACCACCAGGTGATGGAGGCGTGGAACAGCTGCCTGGAGGAGGGCGCCGACTTCTCCGACATGCAGCGCGCCATCCGGGAACGCGACATCCCCACCATCCGCGCGATCTGGTCACAGCTCGTCGAGAAGCTGGACAACCAGACCTTCTACGGTTTCCTCTGCGACTCCCCGGCCTTCAAGTCGTTCCGGCACCGGGAGATCTTCGGCCAGGTCGGCTTCGGCACCGGCGGCTGGGACACCGACTTCCCCAACTCCATCCTGGAGATCCTGCGCGTCGTCTACACCGGCGCGGACGACGACCACCGCGGCATCGTCGGCGGCAGCCAGCAGCTGCCCGAGCGGCTGTGGGAGCGGGAACCCGGCAAGATCGTGCACTGGGCCCAGGGCACCTCGCTGCGCTCGCTGCACGACGGCGACCCGCGCCCGGCCGTGACCCGGCTGCACCGTACGGCGGGCAACCGGGTGACCGTCACCGATGCCTCGGGCGACATCCGCACCTACCGGGCGGCCGTCTTCACCGCGCAGAGCTGGATGCTGCTCTCCAAGATCGAGTGCGACGACTCACTGTTCCCCATCGACCACTGGACGGCGATGGAGCGCACGCACTACATGGAGTCGAGCAAGCTCTTCGTGCCCGTGGACCGGCCGTTCTGGCTGGACACCGATGAGGAGACCGGCCGGGACGCGATGAGCATGACGCTCACCGACCGGATGACGCGCGGCACCTACCTGCTGGACAACGGGCCCGACCAGCCCGCCGTCATCTGCCTCTCGTACACGTGGTGCGACGACAGCCTCAAGTGGCTGCCCCTGTCCGCGAACGAGCGGATGGAGGTCATGCTCAAGTCGCTCCGCGAGATCTACCCGAAGGTCGACATCCGGAAGCACATCATCAGCAACCCGGTGACCGTCTCCTGGGAGAACGAGCCCTACTTCATGGGCGCCTTCAAGGCCAACCTCCCCGGCCACTACCGCTACCAGCGGCGCCTGTTCACCCACTTCATGCAGGACCGGCTGCCCGAGGACAAGCGCGGCATCTTCCTCGCGGGCGACGACATCTCCTGGACGGCGGGCTGGGCCGAGGGCGCGGTGCAGACGGCGCTGAACGCCGTGTGGGGCGTCATGCGGCACTTCGGCGGCGCCACCGACGCGACCAACCCGGGCCCCGGTGACGTCTACGACGAGATCGCGCCCGTGGAACTCCCGGAGGACTGACGGGACTGACGGGACTGACGGGACCGACAACGGGACCGACAGGACTGCCGGGACCGCTGTCGGGACTGTCGGGAACGACAGGAGCCACAGGCTGACGGGGAGGCTGCCGAACGTTCGGCGGCCTCCCCGTCAGTGTCCGGTAACCCGCCTCCCCGGTACGGCCGGTCGCGGCTGGGCGCGTGCCAGGTGCGGGCGGTCCCGGCTCACCTGCCGCCCGCCTCAGCCGGTACGCAGCGGAGTCAGCAGGCAGCGGCCGACGAGCCCCACGCTCGCGTCGATCCCCTCGGCGAACTCCTCCGCCAGATCAGGGAGTCGGCGAAGACCCCACAGCGCGCGGAACGACGCCCAGGCCGCGTCGCGCGCCCGGTCCAGGCTCCACGAGCCGACCAGGTGGGTGAGCGGGTCCGCCACGTCGAGCAGATCGGGGCCCGGCATCAGGTCCTCGCGGACGCGCTCCTCCATGCCGGACAGCAGATCGCCCACCCGGTCGAAGTCGGCTTCCAGCGCGTCCGGTTCCATGCCGTACGCGTGGCAGGTGTCGACGAGGGCGAGGGCCAGGTCGTTGCCGATGTGCGCGTTGATCCCGGCCAGGGCGAACTGCACGGGGCGCACCGCCGGGTGCCGCCGCGCCTGGAACAGCGGGCGCCAGCAGGCGGGCGGCCGCCGGCTCGCGGCCACCGCGTCCACGGCGCTGAGATAGCGCGCGGCGAAGCGCGCCGCGAGCCCTTCCGCCGTCTGCTCGCTGGTGAAGTGCCCGGCGGAGAGCCGGTCTTCGACCTCCTGCGTGACGGACAGGTACACGCTGTTGAAGACCGCCAGGCCGTCGCGCTCCGGCAGCGCGCGCTCCAGCGCGCTCATCCGTTTCAGCACCTCGGGCATGGTGGGCACGGCCGCGCGGCTGGCGCTGCGGGGGACGACTCGCTGCTTGGCCAACGTCATGCCGTCAGCGTCCCAGCCGGTCCGCGGGCGCGGTGGCCGGGAGCCGCCGCTTCCCCACAACGGAGTAACCGCCGTATCAGCGGGAGGACATGGGACATGCGCGCGCGGCCTCAGCTGGCGCCCTTCGCGGTGTCGTCCGTCCGCGGCGTGCCGTTGTCGTCGTACGTGCTCGTCCCCTCGTCCAGCAGCGGGGCCCGGTCGCCGATGGCGGGGGCGGGGTGCGGGCCCTTGAGGTGGGCGGGCGCCAGTGCGCGGAGCACGTGGTAGCCGCTGATCACGACGAGGGTGCCCAGCGCGATGCCGCTGAGCTCGAAGTTGTCGCTGATCTTCAGGCTCACGCCGCCGACGCCGATGATGACGCCCGCCGCGACCGGCACCAGGTGCAGGGGGTTACGGAGGTCCACCTTGTTGTGCACCCAGATCTGCGCGCCGAGCAGGCCGATCATGCCGTAAAGGATCACGGTGATGCCGCCGAGCACCCCGCCGGGGATGGCGGCGACCACGGCGCCGAACTTCGGGCAGAGCCCGAAGAGGAGGGCGAATCCGGCGGCGGCCCAGTAGGCGGCGGTGGAGTACACGCGGGAGGCGGCCATGACGCCGATGTTCTCGGAGTACGTGGTGTTGGCCGGGCCGCCGACCGCGGTGGAGAGCATGGTGGCCACGCCGTCGGCGGCGATCGCCGGGCCGAGCTGGTCATCCAGCGGATCGCCCGTCATCTCGCCCACGGCCTTGACATGCCCGGCGTTCTCAGCGATCAGCGCGATGATCACCGGCAGGGCGACGAGGATCGCGGACCACTCGAAGCTCGGTGCGTGGAAGGAGGGCAGCCCGACCCACTGGGCGTCGGAGACGGCGGATAGGTCGAGCCGCCAGTGGTCCACGGCCTCGGGGCCGCCGTTCACCGAGTGGATCTTGCCGAAGGCGCGGTCGAGGAGCCAGGACAGGACGTAGCCGAAGACCAGGCCCAGGAAGATCGCGATCCGGGACCAGAAGCCGCGCAGGCAGACCACGGCCAGACCGGTGAAGAACATGGTGAGCAGCGCGGTCCACTGGTCGGTCGGCCAGTAGGTGCTGGCCGTCACGGGCGCCAGGTTGAACCCGATCAGCATGACGACGGCGCCCGTGACGACCGGCGGCATCACCGCGTGGATGATGCGCGCGCCGAACTTCCGTACCGCCAGGCCGCTGAGGAACAGCGCGCCGCCGACCACAAAGATCGCGCCGGTGATGGCCGCGCTCCCGCCGCCCTGGGCACGGATCACCGCGGCGACACCGACGAAGGAGAGGCTGCACCCGAGATAGCTGGGCACGCGGCCCCGGGTGGCGAGCAGGAACAGGATGGTCGCGACGCCCGACATCATGATCGCGAGGTTGGGGTCGAGCCCCATCAGCACCGGAGCGACGAAACTCGCCCCGAACATCGCCACCACATGCTGTGCGCCGAGGCCGGCCGTTCTGGGCCATGACAGCCGCTCATCGGGTCTGACCACGGCTCCAGGGGCGGGAGTGCGCCCGTCGCCGTGGAGGGTCCAGCGCACGCCGAGGCCCATAGGAGTGCTCCACTTCTTCGCACAGTGATGATCTGTGTCAGGCTAATGCGGCAAAAGCGTGCTTTATCCCGAGTTGGCGCCGGGATGCCCGGCCGCAAGCATGACGCTGAGTAGTATCACCCGCCCATCGGCCCTGACGTGACCGTGGCGCCGCCACGGGCTCGTACGCCCAGCGGCAGACTCCCTACGGCCAGCGGCAGACTCCCTACACGCCGCCGCCGACTCCGGGCGGCTCGCCGAAGACTCGGTACGCGCGGCCGCGGGCGCGGTGCGTGCCGCCGCGGGCTCCGTGCGTGCCGCCGCAGATTTCGTACGCGCCGCCGCCCCAGCCGGACGGGAGCGGCGGAGTCGGCCGGGACGGCGGCGAGCGGCGGTGGTCAGCGGTGTGCGGCGCCGGCCGGCCGGGCATCCGGCCTGCCGCCCCGGCCGGCATGGCCGGTGGGGGCCGAGGGCGGGGCCGGGACGGCGGTGCCCGGCCCGCTCAGCCGTGGTCCGGCCGGCGCGCGCCCTCGCTCGGGGGCCGTGTTCCCGGGGCGCCCTGCGCCGAGGGGGCGGCGGTCTGGTCCTGACCGGCCGGGCGCAGCACGCCCGCGCCCGCGACCAGTCCCAGCGCCAGCAGTGTCACCAGCCCGAACGACACCGTCAGCGAGGTGATGTCGGCGACCGAGCCCATCGCTGAGGGGGCGATGAGCCCCGACGTGTAGGTGATCGTCGCCACCCCCGCGATGGCCTGGCTCGGTGCCGGGCCGCTGCGCGCGGCGGCGGCGAAGGCCAGCGGCACCACGACCGCTATGCCGAGGCCGAGCAGCGCGAAGCCGCCCATCGCCATCACCGGGTGCGCGGCGGTGACCACCAGCACTCCGCCGAGGGTCGCGCACACCCCTCCGGCCCGCACCGTGCGTACGGGGCCGAACCGGGTGACCACCGCGTCCCCGGACAGCCGCGCCACCGCCATCGTGCAGGCGAACGCGGTGGTGGAGGCGGCGGCGAGGCCGGGGGACGTGTCGAGCTCATCGCGCAGATACACCGCCGACCAGTCCAGGCTCGCGCCCTCGGCGAAGACCGCGCAGAACCCGATCGCGCCGATGATGAGCGCGGACCGGGGTGGCAGCGCGAAGCGCGGCGGCGGGTGCTCCTCCGGTGTGCTGCGCAGGTCCAGTACGCCCTGACAGGCCACCGCGCCCAGCGCGGTGAGCAGCACAGCGGTGGCCGCCAGGTGCGGCCTGGCGTCCACCTCGGCGTGTGCGGCGACCGTGCCCACGGCCGAGCCGATGAGGGCGCCCACGCTCCACATGCCGTGCAGCCCGGACATGATCGACCGGTCGAGGCGCTGTTCGACCTCCACGCCCAGGGCGTTCATCGCGACGTCCGACATGCCCGCCGTCGCGCCGAAGACGAACAGCGCGCCGCACAGTCCGAGCAGATTCGGGGCGAGCGCGGGCAGCGTGAGCGCGAGGGTCCACAGCGCGAGTAATCCGCGCAGCGCGGCGCGCGCGCCGAAGCGGTGGCTGATCCGCCCCGCGAGCGGCATGGCTATCGAGGCGCCGAGGGCGGGGAAGGCGAGTGCGAGGCCGAGCTGGCCCGCGCTGACGTCCACATGGTCCTGCACCCAGGGGATGCGGGTCGCGAAGCTTCCGGTGACTGATCCGTGCACGGCGAAGACCAGGGCGACGGCGACGCGCGCCCGGCGCACCCGCCGTGCCGCGTCCCCCGGCCCGCTTCCGGGCCCGGCCCCATCCGGCCTCTCGATCGCGTTCATGCACTCCAGCCTCTCCGCCGCGGGTGTCCGCGTCAGTTCGTCGCGTAAACTATCAGGAAGGCTCCCTAATGAATAATGTTTTCCTCCAGGCCCATGCAAGGATTCCCGCATGACCCCGACGCGCGTGCACTCCACCGGCCGCACCGCTTCCCCCAGCACCGCCCGCGCCATCAACGACCGGCTCGCCCTCGGATTCCTCCAGCGCGAGGGGCCGCTGACGGCGAGCCAGCTCAAATCGCTCACCGGGCTCTCCCGCCCCACCGTCGCCGACCTCGTCGAACGACTCCAGGGGGCGAACCTGATCAGCGTGGTCGGCGAGAGCGGAGCCGAGCGGCGAGGGCCCAACGCGCGGTTGTACGGCATCGTCGCCGATCGCGCCCACCTCGCCGGAGTCGACGTACGCACCGACAGCGTCACCGTCTGCGTCGCCGACCTGCTCGGCCGCGCGCTCGCCGAGGCGTCGCTCCCCATCGGCCCCGAGACCGCCGGCGCGCCCGCCGTCGAAGCCGCCGTGGCCCTGCTGGAACGTACGGCCGCCGACGCGGGGGCCGGTCCGCTGCACACCGTCGGTGTCGGCGCGCCCGGCCTGCTCGACCCGGCCACCGGCACACTCGGCCACACCGGCTGGCTGCCCGGCTGGCACGGGGCCCTGGTCGCCGCGCTGCGCGACCGGGTCGGCGCGCCCCTGCTGCTGGAGAACGAGGTCAACCTGGCCGCCGTCGCCGAGCAGCGGCTCGGTGCGGCCCGCGACCGGGACACCTTCGTGCTGCTGTGGCTGGGCAGCGGAACAGGCGCCGCCGTCGTCCTCGACGGCGCGCTGCGCCGGGGCGCTTCCGGCGGCGCGGGAGAGATCGGCTTCCTGCCGGTGCCCGGCACCGGCGGCCTGCCGGGTGCGGGCGGCTGCGACGGCGGCTTCCACTCGCTGGCGGGCGGCGCGGCCCTGCGCGCGCTCGCCCACCGGCACGGGCTCGCGGCCGAGGGCGAGGACGCCCACGCGGTGGCGGCCGTGCTGCGTACGGCCGTCGCCGTGCTGGAGAAGGACGGGGCGGCCGGACCTGAGAACGCCTTCCTCGACGCGTACGCGGACGGCGTCGCCATCGGGGCCGCCGCCGTCAGCGCCGTGCTCGACCCCGGCTGCGTGGTCCTCGGCGGTGAGAGCGGCCTCGCCGGTGGCGAGACGCTGGCCCGGCGCGTACAGGAGCGGGTCGCCCGGATGTCCCCGGTCCGCCTGGACGTCCGCCCGGGCACCGTGGGCGGTGGCGCCGTGCTGCGCGGCGCGGTGCTCACCGCGATGGACGCGGCCCAGGACGACCTGTTCGGCGTCGCGCGCTGACCTCGTGCTCGCGGCTGCCGGACAGCACGAGCCGCGTCCATCCGGCGAGTTGCCCCACGATCACGCGAGCGCGCCGAGCGCCGTGCGGGAAGAAGGGGAGGACGATCAGCGCGGGGACGCAGGCCGCCGTCACCAGCAGGAGGGGCAGCAGCGCGAGGGCTACGACAAGGGCACGCACCGGGGGCGCGGACAGTGGTTGCACGGGGATAAGGTCCCTTCGGTCGGTGGGAACCCCACTGTGCGGAGCGCGCGTTGAGTGCGGTAGCGGCAACGGGGTTGCCAGTTCCTGGCAAAGGCCAAGGGGGCAACGCGGTGACGGATGTGACGCGGCGGACTGCGGGTTCCGGCGCGGTGGAGCGCGGCGAGGTGGCCGAGGTTGCGGAGCTCGGCAACGCGTTGACGGCCCTCTTCAACGACCTGGGCATCAGCCAGAACCAGTACGCGTACCGGGTGAAGCTCGACAAGTCGGCGGTCTCCCGCTTCCTGCGCGGGCGGCGTATCGCCCCGCAGGACTTCGTGGACCGCCTCGTCAGCGAGGTCGAACGGCACCGGGGCAGCGGCCTGCAGCCGGAAGTGCGGCAGCGGCTGCGCGCGATGCGGCTGGAGGCGCTGCGGGTGTGCGACCCGGGCGAGCACCGGCTGGAACTGCTGCGTGACGAGGTCGAGCGGGCCAAGCGCGACGTCCACCGGCTGCGGCAGCACCAGGAGGGCCTTTCGCTGCTGCTGGACAAGAAGCAGGCGGAGGCCGACGAGGCGCGGCGGGAGCTGGGCCGGCTGCGCACGGACTGGGCCGCCGAGCGGCTGGGCAGCGACGAGCTGCTGGGGCAGCTCGCCCGGCTGCGCGAGGAACTGGACCGCACCAGCAGAGCGAAGGAGACGGCGGAGGCGCGCTGCGCCGACCTGGAGGCGCGGCTGAACGCGCTGGAGGTGCGGCTCGCCGAACAGCATGAGGCGGCGGGCGGGACCGGGAACGTGGTGCCGCTGGAGGCGTTCCGGGAGCGGCTGACCGCGCTGTGGGAGGCGGGCGAGGCACACGAGGCCGCGCGGGAGCTGGCCGAGGCGGCGTGGGCCAGGCCCGTCGGTGACGTCGTCGAGCTGTGGAAGTGGCTGCTCGACCAGCGGGCGCGAGCCGACGCCGAACAGCTGGTGTCCGACGCGATACGGCTGCGCCCGTGGCAGCAGGTGGCGCAGATGGTCGAGGTGACGCACGACGGCATCCGGGTCAGGCGATGGCTCAGGGAAGCGGGGCGGCGCCGGTCCCGCGTGGACGTTCTGCGGCTGTGCGAGCGCTGGCCGTCGGCCGGGCGCAGAGGGCCGCTGTTCAACGGCTGGTGCCAGAGCAGGAGCTCGGAGGAGACGGTCCGGCTGGTGTGGGATCTCGGCCACCTGCCGAACCGGAGCGCGGTCGGGGAGCTGTGCACCGCGATCGGTCAGGGCCTGTCCTCGCAGTGCGTCGAGGTGGTCAACGGCCTCCTGGACCTCGGCTGCGAGGAGGAGGCGCGGACCGTTCTGCGGGTGCTCGTCGGGCGGACCCCCCGGAAGCTGATCCTCCCTCAGCAGCTGGAGCGGCAGCAGCTCGGCAGCCGGGTCCGGCACGTGGACTTCGTCCTGCGCGTGCTGGCCGAGGAGGCCGACGACGACTATCTGACCGACTTCTCGGCGGTGCTGCGCGCCGGGGACACGGCCGAGTCCCGGTTGCTGCGCGACCGCTTCCGGCGGGCCGTCGCCGAGGCCGGGCAGGACCTCGCTTGGTGAGAGCCGCCCGCCGGGCCGCGCGTGCGGCGTCAGGATGATCTGGAGCGTGCCACGCCACCGCCCTCCGTCAAGGGTGGAGAGTCCACGGCCTGATTCCTGGTCAAAGGACCGTGGACCCCGTGTGCCGTGGGGCCCACCGGCTACGTGGCGCTTGGCCGGTGCCGTACGCACGCAGCCGGTCGGCGAGCTTGTGGTGGGCGGGCCCAGGCGCCGCATCTCCTCCGGGAGGCGACGCGGACCGGGCCGGAGACAGCCCGAAACCGGCGAAAACAAGCCGCGGCTGTGAGTCAGACCACAGGTTCCACCCGTATGCCCGCTCGGCAGGCATGGCAGACTGGAACCTGTACCAGTGACGTCAGCGCACTCCGGGGTCGGTGAAAGTCCGAACCGGCGGTTATAGTCCGCGACCCGTCCGCTGCCAGCGGCCGGTTGACCAGGTGAAACTCCTGGACCGACGGTTAAAGTCCGGATGGGAGGCAGTGCGCGGCGGGTGAGCACCGGTGCGCCGCTGTGGCGGTTCATCCTTACGGGTGAGCTCCCTTTCCCGGTTTTCCCGGTTTCGGCGCCCCCCGGTGTGACACACCCGTTGTTCTGTCATCTCGACAGCCCCGGAGTCCGTGCCCGAAGAGGCAGGAGGACCCGGTGGCCCCCGAATCGGCAGCCGCGGCAGAAGCCGCCGCCATGCGCCACGCCATCGCGCTCGCCGCCCGCGGCCTTGGAAACACCAGCCCCAACCCCGTCGTCGGCTGCGTCATCCTCGACTCCTCGGGCACGCCCGTAGGCGAAGGCTGGCACCAGCGGGCGGGCGGTCCGCACGCCGAGGTCCATGCCCTGCGCGCCGCCGGTGAGCGGGCCCGTGGCGGCACCGCCGTCGTCACCCTTGAGCCCTGCGACCACACCGGCCGCACCGGCCCCTGCACCCGTGTCCTCATCGACGCCGGAATCGCCCGCGTCGTCTACGCCGTCGCCGACCCCACCCCCGCGGCGACCGGCGGCGCCCGGACACTGGCCGCCGCCGGAATCACGACCGAGGGCGGACTGCTCGCCCAAGCGGCGGCGGCCGGGAACGAAGCCTGGCTGACCTCGGTCCGGACCCGGCGCCCGTTCGTGCTGTGGAAGTACGCGGCCACCCTCGACGGGCGGATCGCCGCCGCCGACGGCAGCAGCCGGTGGATCACCTCGCCCGAGGCGCGCGCCGACGTCCACCGGCTGCGCGCCGAGGCCGACGCCGTCATCGTCGGCTCCGGCACCGCCCGCCTCGACGACCCGCAACTCGCCGCCCGTACCGCGGCCCCAGACGTCAGCCAGCCGCTGCGGGTCGTCATCGACACCCGGGCCGTCGTCGTACGGCCCGGCGCGCGCGTCCTCGACGGCACCGCCCCCACCCTGGTCGCCGTCGCCGAGGACGCCGACACCTGGCACCTGGACGGACTCGCCCGCGTCCTGCGGCTGCCGGCGGGACCCGGCGGCCGGGGCCTGGACATCCCGGCGCTGCTCCACGCCCTGTACGAGCAGGACATCCGGTCGGTGCTGCTGGAAGGCGGCCCCACGCTGGCCGGGTCCTTCGTCGCGGCCCACGCCGTCGACAAGGTCGTCGGCTACCTCGCTCCCGTGCTGCTCGGCGCCGGGCCCGCGGCCCTCGCCGACGCCGGAATCACCACCCTTGGGCAGGCGTTGCGGCTCGACGTGACCGACACCGCGCGCATCGGCCCTGACCTGCGCATTACGGCCGTGCCACAGCCACTGGCCGCTCCTTCGACCCCTCAGGAGAGCTGACGTGTTCACCGGAATCGTTGAAGAACTGGGTGCGGTCGCCGCCATCGAGAACCGTGGGGACTCCTCCCGGTTCCGGCTGCGTGGCCCGCTCGTCACCGAGGGCGCCAAACACGGCGACTCCATCGCCGTCAACGGCGTCTGCCTGACCGTTGTCGAGACCACCGACGGCGAATTCACCGCCGATGTGATGGCCGAAACGCTTCACCGCTCCAGTCTCGGCACGCTCGTCCCCGGCTCGCGCGTCAACCTGGAGCGCCCCATGGAGCTCGGCGGCCGCCTCGGCGGCCACCTCGTGCAGGGGCACGTGGACGGCACCGGCGTCATCGCCGAGCGCGTGCCCGGCGAGCACTGGGAGATCGTCAAGGTCTCGCTGCCGCCCGAGCTGTCCCGTTACGTGGTGGAGAAAGGGTCCGTCACCGTGGACGGAATCAGTCTGACCGTCGTCGAAGCGGCCGCCACCCACTTCACCGTCAGCCTCATCCCCACCACGCTGAGCCTCACCACGCTCGGCGCCAAGCAGGTCGGCGACCCCGTCAACCTGGAGGTCGACGTGCTCGCCAAGTACGTCGAACGGCTCCTCAACGCGAGCGGCACCGCGCTCCCCGCCACCAGCGGCGCGCGACCGGCACCCGAGGGGGTCATCCGGTGAACCCCGCCGACCGGCCGGGCAGCCAGGCGTTCCCGCTGTCCGATCGGCACGTCATCCGGTCCGGCACGACCGGCGACGCGTCCGGTCCCGCCGCCCTCGCCTTCAGCAGTGGCCCGGCCTCCTCCGGCCCGGTCTCCCCCGGCCACCTCACGCCCGCCCTGTGGGGCGCCCGCGCACGGTGGCAGCGCTCCCGCCCGGGTGCGCCCGTCCTGGAAGGAGCGCCCGCATGACCGCGCCGCTCAGCTGGTACGACTCCCGCGCCACCGACTACCGGGGCCCCAGCGGCCCCGCCATCGACGGCCTCGCCCTGGACCCCGTGGAACGTGCCATCGGCGAGATCGCCGCCGGACGGCCCGTCGTGGTCGTGGACGACGAGAACCGGGAGAACGAGGGCGACCTCGTCATCGCCGCCGAGAAGGCCACGCCCGAGGTCGTCGCCTTCATGATGAGCGAGTGCCGCGGGCTGATCTGCGTCCCGTTGGAAGGTTCCGACATCGACCGCCTCGACCTGCCCCAGATGGTCGAGCACAACACCGAGTCGATGCGGACCGCGTTCACCGTCTCGGTCGACGCGGGCCCCGAGCACGGGGTCAGCACCGGCATCTCCGCCGCCGACCGGGCCGCGACCATCCGGCTCCTCGCCAACCCGCACAGCGCCCCCGGCGACTTCGTCCGCCCCGGTCACGTCTTCCCGCTGCGCGCCCGCTCCGGCGGCGTCCTCACCCGCAACGGGCACACCGAGGCCGGGGTGGACCTCGCCCGGCTCGCGGGGCTCCGCCCGGCCGCCGCCATCGTGGAGATCGCGGGGGAGGACGGCGCGATGCTGCGGCTGCCCGAACTCGTGCCGTTCGCCCGCAAGAACGGCCTGGCGATCATCTCCATCGAGGACCTCATCGCCTACCGCGCCTCGGCGGAGCCCACCGTCCGCCGCGAGGCCGAGACCCGGCTGCCCACCGCCTACGGCGACTTCCGCGCCTACGGCTACCGCTCCACCGTCGACGGCATCGAGCACATCGCCCTCGCCCAGGGCGACCTCGGCGACGGCGAGGACATCCTCGTCCGCGTCCACTCCGAGTGCCTGACCGGCGACATCTTCGGCTCCCAGCGCTGCGACTGCGGCACCCAGCTCCAGGCGTCCATGCGGCGTATCACCGCCGAGGGCCGTGGCGTCGTGCTCTACCTGCGCGGCCACGAGGGCCGGGGCATCGGGCTGCTGTCCAAGCTGCGCGCGTACGAACTCCAGGAGCGCGGCAGGGACACCCTCGACGCCAACCTGGAGCTCGGCCTGCCTGCCGACGCCAGGGACTACGCCGCCGGGGCGCAGATGCTCGCCGACCTCGGCGTGCGCTCCGTACGGCTGATGACCAACAACCCCGAGAAGGCGGCCGCCCTCATCGAGCACGGCATCCGCGTCACAGGCCGTGAGCCGATGCCGGTCGAGGCGGGCGAGCACAACCTGCGGTACCTGCGCACCAAGCGGGACCGGATGGGCCACGAGCTGCCCTGGCTGGACCTGGACCTGGACACCGACCACGGCGCGGCCCTGGGCGGCCAGTAACCGAAGGACCGGTGACGGGATGGCGCCGGCCAACGGAGACCCGCGGCGTCGGCCAGTGGACCTGCCCGTCAACTGGCGGCCCTCGACACACCCCCGTCAACCACGCCCGTCGAGCACCGCGAGCACCACCCCGCACAGCAACCTGACATCCCGCATCAGCACAGCGCGCACAGCGCGCACAGCGCACCAAGGAGAGAGCATGAGCGGCAAGGGCGCCCCGGAACTGTCCGTGAAGAACTGCGGAGACCTGCGCGTCGCCGTGATCGCGTCGCAGTGGCACGAGCAGATCATGGACGGCCTCATCGGCGGGGCGCTGCGCGCCCTGACCGAACTGGGCATCGACGAGCCCACGGTGCTGCGGGTGCCCGGCAGCTTCGAGCTGCCGGTGGTCGCCAAGGGCCTCGCCGGTCGCGGCTACGACGCGATCGTGGCACTCGGCGTCGTCATCCGGGGCGGCACGCCGCACTTCGACTACGTCTGCCAGGGCGTCACCCTGGGCCTGACCCAGGTCAGCGTCGAGACCGGGGTCCCCGTCGGCTTTGGCGTGCTGACCTGCGACGACGAGCAGCAGGCGCTGGACAGGGCCGGGCTTGACGGCTCGCGGGAAGACAAGGGCCACGAGGCGGTCACCGCCGCCGTCGCGACCGCCACGACCCTGCGGTCGGTGTCCGAGCCCTGGCGCTGAGCAGCCCCGCGCCACCCCGTAGGCTAAGGACCACCATGGCCAACAAGACATTCGAGGAGCTCTTCACCGAGCTCCAGCAGAAGGCCGCCTCGGGCGACCCCAGCACATCCCGCACCGCAGAACTGGTGGACAAGGGCGTGCATGCCATCGGCAAAAAGGTCGTCGAGGAGGCCGCGGAGGTGTGGATGGCCGCCGAGTACGAGGGCGCCGACGCCACCGCCGAGGAGATCTCCCAGCTGCTGTACCACGTTCAGGTGATGATGGTCGCCCGCGGCATCTCCCTCGACGACGTATACGCTCACCTCTGATCCGCCGACACCCGTAAGCGGGCAGCGGCACCGCCCGCGGCGGCGACCCCGCCTCGTGCGCCGTTCGCCTCGCACGTTCTCGCCCACACCGACGCACCGCACACCGACGCATCGCATCCCAACGCACCGCATCCCAACGCACAAAGGAACCTGACCTCATGCTGCGCATCGCCGTCCCCAACAAGGGTTCACTGTCCGAGCCTGCGTCGGCGATGCTCCATGAAGCGGGCTACCGGCAGCGCAAGGACCGGCGCGAACTCGTCCTCGTGGACACCGCCAACGGCGTCGAGTTCTTCTTCCTGCGCCCGCGCGACATCGCCGTCTACGTCGGCTCCGGCCGCCTGGACATCGGCATCACCGGCCGTGACCTGCTGCTCGACTCCGGCTCCCAGGCCGAGGAGATCATGCAGCTCGGCTTCGCCGGGTCCACCTTCCGCTACGCCACCCGCCCCGGTACCGCCAAGGACGTCAGCGAGTTCGGCGGCATGACCGTGGCGACCTCCTTCTCCGGCCTCGTCACCAAGCACCTCGCCGACAACGGCGTCGACGCCTCCGTCGTGCACCTCGACGGCGCCGTGGAGACCGCCATCCAGCTCGGCGTCGCCGAGGTCATCGCCGATGTCGTGGAGACCGGCACCACGCTGCGCAACGCCGGACTGGAGATCATCGGCGAGCCGATCCTGGAGTCCGAGGCGGTCGTCATCCGCCGTACGGGGGAGCGCACCGACGACCCCAAGGTGCAGCAGTTCCTGCGCCGCATGCAGGGCGTCCTCGTCGCCCGCAGGTACGTGATGATGGACTACGACATCCGCGTCGAGCACGTGGAGCGGGCCGTGGCGCTCACCCCCGGCCTTGAGTCGCCCACCGTCTCCCCGCTGCACCACGAGGGCTGGGTCGCCGTCCGGTCCATGGTTCCCTCGCGGGACGCCCAGCGCATCATGGACGAGCTGTACGACCTCGGCGCCCGCGCCATCCTCACCACCGGCATCCACGCCTGCCGCCTGTGACCCCGCGCCCGTCCCGCGCGGCGCGGCAGTGCCCGCGGCCGGGGGACGGGCCACGCTGGGCCGCCGTCACGGCGGCGGCCCGCCGGGTCCCGCACCGTACGGGCCCGCCGCAACCGACCGACGTGATCTGAGAGGCTGACGAGTGTCCGCGCCCCTGCCCGACCTGCCGATCACCTTCCGCCCGACCCGCACCCGGGTCGTGCTGACGGTCGTCAGCGTCGTGCTGTTCGCCACGCTGCTGATCATCGCGCTGATCCTGCCCGCACTCAGCCCGGGGGAGCGGGTCAGCTTCATCTTCACCGGACTGGTGTTCTCCGGCGTGCTGGCTGTTCTCAGCAGGCCCAAGGTCATCGCTGACACCACCGGTGTCACGGTCGTCAACCTCACCGTCAAGCGGCAGCTTGAGTGGCCCGAGATTGTACGGGTCAACCTCCGCTCGGGCGATCCGTGGGTCTTTCTCGACCTCGCAGACGGCACCAGCCTGCCCGCCCTCGGCATCCAGCCGGGCATCGCCAAGGCGCAGGCCATCCACGACGCGCGGACGCTGCGCGCGCTCGCGGAGAAGTACGGGACAGGCGACCACACGCACTGAGCACTCTGCCGTCCGCCACAGCTCCTTGATTACCCTGTATCCCCAAGGCGCGCCCCTGTGCCTCGCCCCCCGGCGGAATCCCGCGCGCAGCGCGCGGGCCGGGTGGGCCCCTGCGATTCGAGGAGTGACTCCCTCCAGCGATGGACGGTTCGTCCTGTAGTACCCGCGCCGCCTCATCTTCGAAGGCGGCGGCATGAGCCTCACCGTTTCCCTGACGCTGCTCGCCGCGGCGTTCCTCCTGATCCTCGCCAACGGCTTCTTCGTCGCCGCCGAATTCGGACTCATCACCGTGGGGCGGCCGGAAGCCGAACGCGCCGCCGCCGGGGGCGACCGCAGAGCGCGCACCGTCGTGCAGGCGCTCCACGAGCTGTCGTTCCAGCTCTCCGGCACCCAACTCGGCATCACCATCACCTCCCTCGTCGTCGGCATGCTGGCCCAGCCCGCCCTCGGCCACCTGCTGACCGGCCCCCTCACCGCGGCCGGGCTCCCTGCGGGCGCCGTCCCCGGTCTTGCCGTCGTCGTCGGCATGCTGGTGGCCTCCGGTACGCAGATGGTGATCGGCGAACTGGTCCCCAAGAACTGGGCGGTCTCCCGCCCGCTTCAGGTCGCCCGCTTCGTCGCGGGCCCCCAGCACGCCTTCGCCCGCTTCTTCCGCCCACTGATCTCCCTCCTCAACGCCGTCGCCAACCGCCTGGTGCGGATGCTGGGCGTCGAGCCGACCGACGAGCTGGCCACGGCTCGTTCCCCCGGCGAACTCGTCTCCCTCGCCCGGCACTCGGCCCAGGCCGGGGCCATCGAGCAGGACACCGCCGACCTCTTCGTACGGACGCTCTCACTTGCCGGGCTGACCGCGCACCACGTCATGACGCCGCGCGTACGGGTCAGCGCCCTGCACGCGTCGGCGACCGCCGCGGACGTCCTGAACCTGACCCGCGCGACGGGCCTGTCCCGCTTCCCCGTCTACCGGGGCAGGCTGGACGAGGTCATCGGCATGGTCCACCTCAAGGACGCGCTCGCCGTACCGGCCCACGACAGGCTGCGCGTCCCCGTCGACACCATCGCGCAGCCACCCCTGCTGGTGCCCCGGACCCTTCCCGTGCAGCCGCTGCTGGAGCGGCTGCGCAGCGAACAGCCGCTCGCCGTCGTCGTCGACGAGTACGGCGGCACGGCCGGGGTCGTCAGCCTGGAGGACATCATCGAGGAGCTGGTCGGCGAGGTCCGCGACGAGCACGACGTGGCCGACCGGCCGCAGCTCGCCCAAGTCGGCTGCGAGGACGGCCGACTGGCCTGGGAGGCGGACGGCAGCTGCCGCGTCGACGTCCTGCTGCGCATCGGGCTCGACGTCCCCGAGGGACCGTACGAGACCGCCGCCGGACTGGTCGCCGGCCTCCTCGGCCGCATCCCCGTGCCCGGTGACACCGCCGAACTGCCCGGCGGCTGGAAGCTCGCCGTCCGCCAGGTCGGCCACCACCGCGCCGAGCGGGTGAGGATCACCCGCGCCACCGGGCCGGCCGGCGCCCCTCCCCTCCCCGGTGCCACGATGCCGACCCACGCCATGAGCGCGGGCACACCGTGTACGCCGGGCACGGTGCTGTGCCCTGCCGGAGTGACGACCGGCGCGGGGCCGGGCACCGTACGCGCCACGGCGGCCCGGGGGGCACGGCGATGACCGCGCTGCAACTCCTGTTCGCCGCACTGCTGGTGCTCGCCAACGGCTTCTTCGTCGGCGCCGAGTTCGCACTGGTCTCCGTACGCCGGAGCCAGATCGAACCCCGCGCCGCAGAAGGCTCAAGCCGCGCCCGCACGGTGCTCCAGGGACTGGAGAACCTGCCGCAGATGATGGCCGCCGCGCAGTTCGGCATCACCATCTGCTCGCTCACCCTCGGCGCGGTCGCCGAACCGACCGTCGCCCACCTCCTGGAGCCGGTCTTCCACGCCGTGCATCTGCCCGAGCAGCTGATCCACCCCCTCGGCTACGCCATAGCGCTCGCCGTCGTGGTCTGCCTGCACCTCGTCATCGGCGAGATGGTGCCGAAGAACCTCGCGATGGCGGCTCCGGAGCGGACCGCGCTGTGGCTGGCGCCGGGGCTGGTCGCCTTCGCGCGGCTGTGCCGCCCGGTCACCGCGCTGTTCGGGACGTGCGCCAGGCTCGTGCTGCGGCTGTTCCGTGTCGAGCCCAAGGACGAGATCGAGGCGGTGTTCACCAGCGAACAGCTCACCCACCTGGTCGCCGACTCCCGGCAGGCCGGGCTGCTCGCCCCCGGCGAGCAGGAGCGGCTGGCCGACGCCCTCGAACTGGGCACCCGCCCGGTCACCGAGGTGCTGCTCGACCCGGCCGCCCTGGTGACCGTCGACGCCTCGGTGACACCCCGGCAGATCGAGGAGCTGACCGTACGCACCGGGTACTCCCGGTTCCCGGTGTGCGCGCCGGGCGGCACCTTCATGGGCTACCTGCATGTGAAGGACGTCCTCGACCTGGAGGAACGGGAGCGTGCGGTACCGCAGCACGTGTGGCGGCCGATCCAGACGCTACGGGCGGAACTGCCGCTGGACGACGCCCTCACCGTGCTGCGCCGGGCAGCCTCCCACCTGGCGGCTGTCGCCGACGGGACGGGGCGCGTGCTCGGCCTGGTCGCGCTGGAGGACGTCCTGGAGAAACTGGTCGGCGAGGTCCGCGACCCCTCCCACCGGGCCCCGTCCGCCCTGCCCGCCCCTGCGGCCACCGAGACCCCACCGGGCGCGCGCGTGGCCGACCCACGCCAGGGGCTGTCGCCGCTGCCCCCCACCGAAAGGAACGCCATGGCCGGCTGAGGTGCCCCTGGCCCGAGGCCACCCGTCGCCCTCAATCGCCGGGCGGGCTTTATTTGAGGCCGTCGTCGACTGACGTCACGTGCCCCTGGTCCGCTGCTCAGCGTTGCCCTCAAGCGCCGGGCGGGCTGAATTGGTCCCGCATGTTCCAGCCTGTCCGGCGTTTGAGGACGCACATGCGGGCGGGACGTCCCGCCCGCATGAGTCGGCGCACGTTCACCCGAGGCGGTCCTGTACACATCAGTCGGTCCTGCGCATATCAGCCCGTCCGGCGTTTGAGGACACATGTGCGGACGGGACGTCCCGCCCGCACGAGCCGGCGCGCGTTCACCCAAGGCGGTCCTGCGTATACGTACAACAGCCCGTCCGGCGATTGAGGACACAGGTGCGGTCAGGATGACCGAACCCGCACAGGCATAGGGAGCCCTCGCGACGCCCAGGCACGGGCCCCGCCCGGGACTCGCCCCTCCGGCCCAGGAGAAAGCGCCCAGGGGCCCGACCCCTACGTGAAGGGTGGGTCCTTTCGGTCGCGGTCGACAGGGCCGCGGCCAGAGAGGACCTCACCATAAGCCTGCATGAGATCCGGCAGCCGCAACGTGGCAAGGTCCTCACGATCAGGCGTACCGCTCCACCCCGACAGCCGTAAGTCCCGGTAGGCGCAGCTCTTCTCGTACAGGGTGCGCAAGAAGCGCCCGTTGCCCAGCTCGTCGATCCAGCCCTGGTCCACGACGTGCCCGCTGATGCTGCGCAGCTCGTCCACGGCCTCCTCGTCCCAGCGGTCGCCGTTCTCCGCGGCCAGCACCTCGCCGATGCGAGTGAGTTCCAGCGGGCGGTAGCTGGGGAAGTCGACGCGGGTGGTGAAGCGGGAACTGAGGCCGGGGTTGGCGGCGAGCAGCCGGTCCATGCCCTCCGGGTATCCGGCGAGGATCACCACCAGCCGGTCGCGGTTGTCCTCCGCCCGCTTGAGCAGGACTTGCAGCGCCTCGTCGCCGTACGCGTCGCCCTTGCTGTACCCGGAGTTGGACAGGCTGTACGCCTCGTCGACGAAGAGCACTCCGCCGAGCGCCGAGTCGATCAGCTCGTTGGCCTTGACGGCCGTCTGCCCCAGGTATTCGCCGACCAGGTCCGCGCGCCCGGCCTCCACGAGGTGGTCGCCGCCGAGCAGGCCGAGCGCGTAGAAGACCCGGCCGAGGATGCGGGCGACGGTGGTCTTGCCGGTGCCGGAGGGGCCGGAGAAGACGAAGTGCCGCTTCGGCGGCTGGACGGGCAGCCCCTGGCCGGTGCGCAACCGGGCCATATGCAGCTGCGCCGACAGCGCCCGCACCTGCCGTTTGACCGGTTCCAGGCCGACCATCCGGTCGAGTTCGCTGAGGGTGGCGGCGAGCAACTGCGGGTCGGACGGCCTGGGTGGCAGGTCGGCCGGGCCGGGCTGCCCGTGCAGCGGGGTGCGGCCGCGTGGCCCGTCGGTGACCGGCGAGGCCGGGGCGAGCGATGGGTCGGGGTCGGGCCCGGTGCGCAGTTCGCGCCCGTCCACGGGGTCGGCGGTCGGCAGGGGTTCCGTTTCGACGCCGTCCAGGGCGTCGGCGGCGTCCTGCCCCGCCCCGGCCAGGGAGACCGCGGCCAGGTCGGGGCTCTCGTCGAAGCCGTCCCCTTCCGCGATGGCGGCGAGCCGCGCGGCGGTGTCCATGAACGACGCGTCGATCCGGTGCACCGCGCGGTACAGCGGAAGGGCGGCGGCGCTGCGGCCGGTGCCCTCGTGGGCGCGCGCCAGCCAGTAGCGCAGCTCCTTGCGCTGGGGCTGTTCGCTGCGGCAGCGCATGAGCGCGGTGGAGAGCAGCGGTTCCGCCTGGGAGTACATCTCCAGCCTGACCCGGGCCATGCCGCCGAACAGGCCGGCCTCGATGCCGAGCAGCGGGTCCTGGAGGAGTGGCTCGGTGTGCCGTACGAGCTGTTCCCAGTCCTTGACGAGGTAGGCGCGACAGGCGTGCAGGAACCGTGCCTGCGGGTCGGCCTCCACGGGCGGGCAGCCCGCCAGCGCCCGGTCGAGCTCGGGCACATGGCGGCCGTCGAGCCAGTGCGAGGCGTGGGCGAGCAGCAGGTCGCGGCCGCTCTCCAGGACTGGTTGTACCCACCAGCCCAGCCAGTACCAGGAGTTGAGCGAACGCCGGTGGCGGGCGCGCTGCTCGCCGAACCGGTCGCGGTGGCTGTACATGCGCAGCAGCGCGGTCGCGGTGTCAGCGCGGAGCGCGTGCAAGCCCAGCCACGCGTCGGCCATGCCAGGATCGAGTTCGACCGCGGCCCGGAATTCCTCTTCGGCCTGCGGATACGCGCCCATCGTGTAAGCGTCGACGCCGCGCAGCCAGGTGAGATCGGCCGGGGCGTGCGAGCCCTGGATGCCGAAATCCATCACGTCCCCCACAAACCGAGCCCCCGTGGTGTGGCGCCGGGCGGGTGCCCGGCCGCCGCTTCGTCGAACCGCAGTGCTGTGGCCGGGGATTGGCCAGTGTGCCAGTGCGTCCGCCCGTTGGCTGCACTGAAAGGCATCGTACCTGCGGAGACGGTGCCGACCGAAGGGTGCGCACGGCTGTTCGTGCCGGAGGGTCGTGATCCGGTCGCACCCGGCGGACTCCTCCATGGTGACCGAGGGTGAGGGTCGCGCGGCGCAAAGCACGCAAAACGCAGGCCGAGGGCAGAACGAAGCCCCCGATCACGGGGGAACAACCGGGGGCTTCGCGTCTGTGGGCGACCCGTATGAGTCGCACATTGAGAACGTAAGACCTGTATGGCCCCCAGGTCAAGCGGAGTTGGGGCACTTGTCTGACAGTGGCTGACGGCTGAGGGCAGCACAACCGGAGGTATTCACGCAGAGTGAGGCTGACGGTGGCTCACGCGGTGGCCCCAGGGCCTGGCAGCACCGCGTATCGCTCGCCGCTCGTATCTCGCTGGAGAACCAGTGCATGAGCGTGAGAGCGCGTCGGGTCGGTGGCGAAATGCGCGCGTTCGGCCGGCAGCCAGTCGCCCCAGAACCCGGTCATCCCGGGCCCGTCCCGGCGTTGCCCCCGGTACCAGGAGTCACGGTCGGCCAACTCCATCCACAGGAGGCACGCGAGGAAGGGCCGCACCGCGCGGCGGCCCGCGCCGACGCCTTCGATAAGGACGACGGAGGCGGGGCGCAGAGTCCCTTGTCCCGTGAATCGGCGGGCCTCCCAGTCGTAGATGCCGTACCGCGCGGTGGCGCCACGAGCCAGCGGCTCAAGGACCTGCTCATGTAGTCGTCCCGTCCAGCCGAAAAGTTCCGCGTGCGTGGCCAGGTCGTCGGTGTGCAGCACCGGCGCGCCGCCGAGGGCCGCCGCGAGCCGCCCCGCGAAGGTCGTCTTGCCGGAACCGGCGTGCCCGTCCACGGCGACCAGCCGTACCGGGCCGCAGGAGGGAGGCAGGGCGCGCAGCCGCCCGGCGAGCTGCACGAGTGAGGGGTCGATGCGGGCGTTCACCGGGACACCCTACGGTCCGGTGACCAGTGGTCCATGCCTGTGGTCATGACGCGCCGGGGAGTGCGGGCTCTGGCCTGACGGGAGCCGGAGCGGTCATAGTTGGGTCACCTGTCGTGCACCTGCCGCCGCACCGGATGACTGGGGATTCCCATCATGAGCAGACACACCCCACGCCGTACCGTCCTGTTCGCCGCCCTCGGCGCGACCGCCGGCCTGTCCGCCGTCTCCCCGGCGCACGGCTCGTCGCGGCCGCAGGGCCCAGGCGCCGGAGCCGCGGGGGGCGCGGCCGCGGCGGAGCGCGCCCCGAGGACGACCGTGGACTACCACGCCTGGACGAGCGGCGCGGACTGGCGCGAAGGCAGCGCGCGCGGGGTGCGGGTACAGGACGGCGCCAGACCCGGCATCGTCATCGGCGAGCCCGCCGGGTCCACCGAGTACACCGACCCGCATGGCGGGACCAAGGCGACCTGGGAGTACGCCACCTGGACCAGCCCGGCGCGCACCCTCCCCGTGCCGGCGAACGAGGCGGTCGTCTCCTGGAACGCGCACACCCCCGAGGGCACCTGGCTGCAGGTGGAGCTGCGGGCGACGTACACCGACAAGACGGAGAGCCCGTGGTATGTGATGGGCCGCTGGGCGGCGGGCGACAAGGACATCAAGCGCGCCTCCGTCGACGACCAGAGCGACAAGAAGAGCAGCGTATGGACGGACACCTTGTCCATCGACTCGGGACCGGCGGGTGAGGGCCTGCGGGTCGCCTCCTACCGGATCAGGCTCACCCTCTACCGCAAGCCCGGCACCCCGGTGACTCCGACCGTGTGGCGGGCCGGTGCCATGGGCTCCGACGTACCCGACCGGTTCACCGTCCCGGAGACCGACCCCGGCCCGGCCACGGGGCACGAGCTGACGGTGCCGCGCTACTCGCAGGAGATCCACAAGGGCCAGTACCCGGAGTACGACAACGGCGGCGAGGCGTGGTGCAGCCCCACCTCCTCTCAGATGATCATCGAGTACTGGGGCCGCAAGCCCAGCCCGTCCGACCTCGCCTGGGTCAATCCCGACTACGCCGACCCCCAGGTCTGCCACGCGGCCAGGTTCACGTACGACTACCAGTACCAGGGCTGCGGCAACTGGCCGTTCAACGCCGCGTACGCCGCCACCTACCGGGACCTCGCGGGCGTCGTGACCCGGCTCTCCTCCCTCACCGACGCCGAGACGCTGGTCAGCGCCGGAATCCCGCTCATCACCTCACAGTCCTTCCTCGCCGAGGAACTGACCGGAGCGGGCTACGGCACGGCCGGTCATCTGATGACGGTCATCGGTTTCAACGAGCTCGGCGATGTCATCGCCAACGACCCGGCGAGCGCGACCAACGAGGCGGTGCGCCGCGTCTACGACCGGCGGGAGTTCGAGAACATCTGGCTGCGGACCAAGCGCCGCAACGCGAGCGGCCAGGTGGTGGGCGGTACCGGTGGCGTCGCCTACGTGTACTTCCCGGCCAAACCGTCGGCCCGTCAGCTGCGGGCCCTGCGCGCGGTGGGAATCCGCTGACACCAGTGCCCGCCGTACTGTTCCGGCCGTCGGTGCGTGAGCGCGTCAGCGCCCCGGCGCGGGGGTGAACCCGCACGTCAGCGGGTCGGCGGCCCGGCGGGAGGGGGAGTGGCGGCAGGGCGGGCGGTACGAATTTCCGGGTGTCTGGCCGACCGGTTCGCCATGCCGGGCACGAGGACCGTCCGCGCACCGGCCACCGGCCGCCATGAACCGCTGGTGCGCGGCGTGGTACGGCCGTGAACTGGAATGGTTCCGATAGCCGCGACAACGCGCGAAAAACCCGTTTACTGTCCGCGCCCGCGCGTCACGCGTGCGCACTGATATCGCGGTCGGCTGTTGTCCGGCGCTATTGCGGCGAGAAACGTCCGTTGACGCGGTCGTACCGGGCTGACTAGATTTTTCATCGGCCTATGCGGGGGGAAATACCGCGCCGCGGTCTGCGACTGTGCGGGGGAGTGGAGTTGCGCGGGTTCAGTGAGCTGCGTCTCGGCGATATCGATGACATTCCCGTGTCCGTTGTCGTTCAGCCCGCCGCCACCATCGTCTCGTTGCTTTCCGAAGCCGTAGGCCGGCCGGGGAGCGGGATGCCGACGAGCTGGAAGCGGCTCGTCATGGACGCGGTCCCGGTCGACTGCGCGGACCGGATTCGCCTCCTTTTCGGTTCTTCCGCACTCCCCGCTCTGTACTGCCTGGCGATGGCGGAGCCCGGCGGTGAACCGGATATGGCGGTTTCCCTCAGACGGCTCGAAGAGATGTCCCCGCGGGACTTTGTCGAGCGGATCAGGGAAGGCCGCGGCGGATCACCAAATTCCGTTTTCTCCGCCATCTTTGAGAGTCCAGCGGTTTCGCTGCACGCCTACGCCCGCGCCATCCGCGCCGTATGGACGGCCTTCGCCCCGCTCTGGCACCGGGCCGCTCCGCTGATCGAGCGCGAGACGGAGCGCGTCGGGGTCGCCGCCGTCACCCACAGCCTGGACGCCGTCCTCGCGGACCTCAGCCCGGCCAGCCGCTTCGTGAAAGGCTCGCTGTTCCTGCCCGCCTCCTACCCGGTGCGCGCCGACCGTGGTGACCGGCGGCTGATCCTGGTGCCGCTCATCTCCGGGAGCCGCGCCTGCGTCTACAAGATCGACCAGCCCGGGGCGGTGTGGATCGGGTATCCGGTTCCCGGCATCGCGGGGCTGTGGCGTGACGCGGGACCGCCCGCCAGGACCGCCGCCTCCGACGCGCTCACCTCGCTCCTGGGAGAGGTCCGCGCGGTCATCCTGCGTAGCGCCGACAGCTCGACCAACATGAGCGAACTGGCCGAGCGCGTGCACTGCACCGCGAGCACCGCCACGTACCACTGCCGCCAACTGGAGATGGCCGGGCTCCTGGTGCGCGAGCGGTGCGGCCGGGAGATCCGCCTGCGGCGCAGCGCCCGCGGCAACACGCTGCTGGCCGCGCTGTCCTGACCGCTCCCCGCCCCGCACGCCACCACTTCCGCGCCGCACCCCACCACTCCCGCCCCTCACCGTCGCCCGCGCCGGTCGCGTACCGCCGTGCTGGTCGCGTACCGCCGTTCCGGTCCGTACGCGCCGCCGGAGAGGCAGCGGCCTTGCCGGCTCCACCCACCCCCGGGGGGCGGAGCCGGCAAGGCGTCAAGCCGAGGGCTCCGAGGCGGCCTCGGCGCCACGCCCCAGCGCCTCCATGAGCTCCTGGGCCAGTTCGACGACCGTGAGCCCGCCGACCAGGAGCTCGCGGCTCAGGGTCACCCCGGACCACCGCTCCAGATCGTTGATCAGCACCGTGCCGTTGACCGAGTCGATGCCGAACGCGCTCAGCGGGAGCTCGGGGTCCACCGACCCCACCTCCATCTCCACCGTGTCGGCGAGCAGCCTCCGCAACCGCTCGACGGCACGGTCCACCGTGATCACCGGTGTCGCCCCCATGGTGTGCCTCCCTCTGCTCTCTGCTGGACCACCTGCTCTTTGCTGGACCACTGGCCGTGCGGCGTCAGCTGCCCCGCCCTTATCTGCCGGCCGCACTCACGGCGCCGGACCTTGCCGCTGGTGGTGCGCGGAATCTTGTTGCGGGCCACCGCGTACAGCGTGATCGTGGCCGGGATCGCTCTGGCGACGGCGATCCCGGCGGCGCGCAGTGCCACGGCCAGCCGCTCCGGGTCGCGCTCGGTGGTCTCCAGCACCACGGCCACCTCACGGTCGTCCGCGCCGCGCGGCCAGGCGGCGGCGCGCTGATGGGCGAACGCGGGGTGCGCCTCGGTGGCCACCGCCTCGGCGTCCTGCGGGAAGTAGTTCTCCCCGCCGATGATCAGCAGGTCCTTGATCCGCCCGGTGATGAACAGCTCACCGCCCTCCAGGAAACCGAGGTCGCCCGTGCGCACGAAGACCGCTTCGGGGTCCGCGCCCTCGATCCGGGCGGCGAAGACCTCCTCGGACTCCCGCGCCCGGCCCCAGTAGCCCCGGCAGTTTCCCGGCGCGTGCACCCAGATCTCGCCGACGCCCCCTTCGGGCAGCGCGCCGCGGCTGTGCGGATCGACGACGCGGATGTCCGTACGCTCCAGCGCCGGGCCGCAGCCGACCAGTTCGACGCCGTCGTCGGACGGGGGCACGGGGACCGCCTTGCCCTCGGCGAGCGCGTCCCGGTCGTAGTGCGCGACCACCGTCGGGACCAGCGACGGGCTGAGGCTCACCCCGAGGGTGCACTCGGCGAGGCCGAACCCGGGCGAGAACGCCGCGGCGCGGAAGGAACTCGCCTCGAAGGCGGCGGCGAACCGGCGCTGCGTCGCGGCGCGTACCGGCTCGGAGCCGTTGATCGCCACCCGCCAGGACGCCAGGTCGATGGCCGCGCGTTCCTCCGCGGAGACGCGGTTGACGCACAGGTCGTACGCGAAGTCGGGGGCGGCGGTGAACACGTCGTCCTCACCGGCGATGGCCCGCAGCCAGACCCGGGGGTCACGGACGAAGGCCGCCGGTTCGATGCTCACGGTGCGCGCCCCGGACACCAGGGGCAGCACGACGCCGGTGCACAGTCCCATGTCGTGGAAGCACGGCAGCCAGGACACGATCGTGGTGGCCGGTCCGACCTCGCACCGGTCGCGCATCGCGGCCTGGTTGGCCACCAGGTTGCCATGGCCGACGATGACGCCGCGCGGGTCACCGGTCGATCCCGAGGTGTACTGCAACAGGGCCGTCGTGTCCGGGTCGAGGGCGGCGGGGTCGGGCAGCGCCGGGGTGGCTGCGGCTTCTGCGGCTTCTGCGGATTCCGCGGCTTGCGCGGCCCCGGCGGGCTCCCGTACGGCGACCCAGGCCACCGAGGGCAGTCGGTCCTGGTCCGCCGCCTCGGCCTCCCGCGGGGAGGACACCAGCACGGCGCACGGGGCGCAGTCCCCGCAGATGGCCGACAGCCGGTCGGCGCGCGCCGACCCGCGGGTGACGGATGCACGGAAGGCGGGGACGGGCACGGCGATCATCCCCGCGTACAGGCAGCCGACGAAGCCCACGTGGAAGTCGAGACCTGGCATGGCCGGCACGATCACCCGGTCTCCCACGCCGCCCACCGCCAGCAGTGCGGCCGCCACCGTCCTGGCCCGTGTGTCGAGCCCGGATGCTGTCAGCCGCTCGGCGGGTTCGCCGCCCGCGTCCAGCGCGGTCAGCAGGGGTTCGTCGGCGTGGGGCCCCGTGGCGCGGATCAGCAGCGCCTCAACGATCGTACGGGCGTCCAACGGACGGGCGTCGCGGTGGCCGGACGCCCGCGCCGCCGGTGAAGGTGCGATGTTCACGCTGGTGTTCTCCTCATTCGGCACGTCCTGGGAACGCGAGGGCGGAGTCGGAGTCCGGCCGCGCGGCAGGGAGCGGCAGACTGACGGGGGAGGCGGGAACAGCGGTCGGGTAGCGGCCGGTGAGGCACGCGGTGCAGTAGTTGCCGGGGTCCCCGCCCGTCGCGGCGATCAGCCGGTCGAGCGGCAGGAAGGCCACCGTGTCGCAGTCGAGCTGCCCGGCGATCGCGCTGACCGGCAGCCGGGCGGCGAGCAGTTCGGCGGGATCGCCGGTGTCGATGCCGTAGAAACACGGCCAGCGGTACGGCGGCGAGGCGATGCGCAGATGTATCTCGGCGGCCCCGGCCCGGCGCAGCAGCCCCGCCACGGTACGCATCGTGGTGCCGCGCACGAGCGAGTCGTCCACGAGCACCACCTGCCGCCCGGCGACCGCGGCGGGGATCGGGGCGAGCTTCCTGCGGACCAGCGCCTCCCGGGAGCGCTGGTCACGTTCGATGAAGCTGCGCCCGGTCGCCCCGGAGCGCGACAGGCCCTGCACGGTGCTCAGTCCGGCGCGCTGGGCGTAGCCGTCCGCGGCCACCCGGGCCGTCTCGGGCGTGGCGACCACCACCGGCGGCTCGGCTCCGCGCCGGGGCGGCGGCGGGGCGTAGTCGGCCAGTGCCTGCCCGGCCCGGTAACGGGACCGGTAGACGCTGCGGCCCGACAGCCCGGAGTCGGGCCGGGCGAAGTACACGTACTCGAACAGGCAGGCCGCCGTCTTGGCGTCGGGCGCGGCCAGCCGGGAACTGCGGGTGCCCCGGGCGCCGATGGTCAGCACCTCGCCAGGCTCCAGCTCGCGGACGACGTCACCGCCCACGGCGGTGATGGCGGCCGTCTCCGAGGCCAGCAGCCAGGTGTCCCCGAGCATCCCGAGGGCGAGCGGCCGGAAGCCGTGCGGGTCGCGCACGCCGATCAGTTCCCGGCCGTCCGACAGGACGAGCGCGTACGCGCCCTCCAGCCGGGGGAGCACCGTGTGCAGGGCGGCGTGCAGGTCGCCGCCGGTGGCCGCCGTCTCGTCGGCCAGGAGGTGGGCGAGGTGCTCGCTGTCGGTCGTTCCCGGTCCGTGCCCCGGGCCCGGCGCGCGAGGGTCCGGGCGGCTGTTGACGAGGGTGCCGTTGTGCGCGACGGCCAGCGCGCGCCCGGGCAGCACGATGGGCTGCGCCCCGGCCAGACCGCCCCGCGCGCCGTCGGTGGAGTAGCGGACATGGCCGAGGGCCAGCGGTCCCGAGGGCAGGCCGCTGATGTCGGCGAGTGCTTCGGCCACCAGCCCGGCGCCATGCTGGGCGACGAGGGAGTCGCCCGTGCCCACGGCGATGCCGGCCGTCTCCTGGCCCCGGTGCTGGAGCGCGAGCAGCAGCTCGCGCACCAGGTCCGCGTGCCGGCCCGTCGGCCCGCGGGCTCCGGCGACCCCGCACGCCTCGCGCGGCTTGTCCGCGGTGGACCCGTCGCTCATGGGGCGTCACCGACGGCACTGGCGTCACCGGCGTCGTCGAGCCACGAGGTGAAGGCGTCCAGGTCCGGCAGGATGAGGGTCGAGCAGGACAGCACGGCGAGGTTCTGCCGCATCTCGGTGATGGTGACGACGGTGGTCCCGGCACGGTAGGCGGACAGCATCTCGGCGGCCGTTCCCATGCTCGGCTCGTGCCCCGGCAGCCACGCCACGCAGACGTCGCTGTCCGCCGCGAGACGGGTGAGCTGGTGGAACAGGTCGGTCAGCTCGATGAGTTCCGGGCCGAGTTCGCGGCGGTGGATGGTCTGCCGTGCGGCGAGGGCCGCGTGGGCGGCGCGTACGTCGGCCGGATGCCCGGCGAGCCAGTCGCGCATCATCACCCCGGGGTCGTGGACCAGCGCGTCCGGCCTGCGCTCGGTGATGGCGGCTGTCAGTGCCGCACGGTACGACTGGTCGGT
Source organism: Streptomyces sp. A01 (assembly GCF_059026195.1). Lineage (NCBI taxonomy): Bacteria > Bacillati > Actinomycetota > Actinomycetes > Kitasatosporales > Streptomycetaceae > Streptomyces > Streptomyces sp. A01. The sequence continues at coordinate 158,243 of NZ_JBWLKN010000004.1, forward strand.
GACGTGCGCGCCGGGGCGGGCGCCCTGCATGGTCCCGGCGAGGAAGAACGAGCGGGCTTGGCGGCGTGCGGCCGGTGGCGCGGTCATTCGTCCTCCAGGGAGTACGCGGCCAGTTCGAGCCCGGCGGGAGCCACGGCCCGGTGGATCGCGGCAGCCTCCAGCAGGAACGCCGTGACGTCCGCCTCCGTGGCCTGGACCGCGTCGGCCACCAGCTCGGCGTCCCGCTGGAAGGCAGCGCTGCCGTACGCGCTGACCACGCCCTCGTTGTCCTTGGTCACCAGCGCGGAGGCCCCGGCGGCCGCCCCGCCGTGCGCCCGCGCCAACGGCAGGATCAGCTCCGCCATCCGCCGGGTGCCGGGGTGGACGACGCGCACCGAGACGCTGTGCTGTTCGGGGTGGACGAGCAGCGGCCTGACCCATTCGGCGGGTGGCGGTACGGCGGCGAGCCGGACGTCGGGCCGCAGCGTGAACGAACGCGACAGGACGTTGTGGCCGCGCCGCGGGCTGTACCGCACGTAGTCCAGGCGTACCGAGTCGTCGTCGAGCAGCCAGGTCGCCCGCATCCGGGCGGGCGCGGGCGAGCCGTCCGCCCGGATGCGGAGCGGGTACGCGTCGACCGTGACCCGCACCTCGCCGTCGACGGCCGCCGCGCGTTCCAGGCGCGGCGGGCGCTGGTGCAGCAGGTACGGGTCGAGCAGCGTGACGCACTCCGGCTCGCGGTAGACGGCCGCCACATGGCGGCCGTCGATGAGGTAGTCGGCCTTGACCCCGGTGCGCTCGGCGACCGCGTGGCCCGCGGCGAACGACTGCCACGCGCAGGAGGCGCCGAACCGCTCGGGGGCGGCCCGGGTGCCGTAGTACTCGTGGAACTGGGACGCGCTGTTGTACGGCATGCCGACGAGGACGTCGTCGAGCACGCGGTCCTGGACATCGGACAGCTGTGCGGCGGCTTGCTGGGTGGTCATGACCGGCCTCCTTGACCGGCGCGGCGGCCCGGGCCGGATGGCTGTGGCGAGGCCGACGCGCGTACGAGGTGGTGCGTCCGTCGGCGTCAGCAGGGGCGCGCGCGGACGGTGGGAAGGGCTGCGGTACTGGACGAATCGGGCGAGAGGGGCCAGGCGGGGAAACCGTGGAGGGGCGGTTGCCGCCGCCTGGCCCACGCGTGTTCGGCACGGCGCGCCGGGATCACCGCCGGGGGCCGCGCCATCCGGGGCGGGCGTGTGTGAGGCGGCGGAGAGCCAGGACATGTCCGTCGGCGTGGGAAAGCCGGGGGCGCCGTGCGTGGGCGACAGACCGGCGGGTGGAAGGAAGGAAGGTGAGTGGGAGGTGGGCGGGTGAGACCGAGACGAACGCCGTGGGGGTGCCGTCTCTTTCGCCGTCGGCTGAGCGGGGCTTACGCCGGACGCGCGGAATTCCTCAAACGCCGGGCTGGTCACGGTGCTGAGGACCCGTTCATCGCTTCTGGGACGGTGACCGGGTGAGGGTCTTCGCGCGGTGTTCTTGCATCACAACTCCAACGGAAAGTCAGCGGTGGCCCGAAAGCGCCGGGTGTTGGCGGGCTGCGAACGCGGATATCACGTCCGTGCGAAGGGCATGAGGCGTGTGGTGATGCGATTCGCCCAAGCCCCCGCGAACATCCGCGCGGAATACCGAACGGGGCATCCGTTGGACGGCTGTGGAAGTCGCATCGATGCCCCCGTGCTGCGACCTGTATGTCAACGCCCCCGTACTGGTATCTCCTTCAAGTTTCCGGTGCGTAACGCAGGAGAGCCAGCCTTTCGAAGAATTTCAAAGTGACAAGCGGGCTCTCCGGATTGGCACCGTCTTGACCTGCCCGGCTGCCGGAAGCGACAAGAGTGCTGCTCCGCGCACTTGACAACCCTTGCCGATAAACGCGGACGGTGGGCTTGTCGGGTGTGACACGCGTCTCGCCCGTAGGGGGCCGACTGCGCGATGACAGTCGGCCGGATGGAGCGGACACGCTCAACACCGACTACGCGTCGGATACGCGGGCGGGTCCCACCTCGGATACCCAGGACGGCCCGCCGCGGCGTGAGCGGCCCTGCTCGGGCCAGCGGCCGGTGATCCGCGCCGGATTCGCCGCCATGGATGCGGGTGGTGTCGGAGTGGGTGAGCCCTTTTCGGCCAAGGTGGCTCACGGCGCTGCCCGCGCTCCGGGCGCACGTACGTCACCTCCACTCCGGAGACCACTACAGACGGAGTGGAGGAACGTCACGGCTGGCGCAATCACTGGCACGACAGCGGACCGGTCAAGGACCCGCGGGCCCGCGGGGCACGAGTGGATGACCGGTCGCGGCAGTGCGCTGGGCCGGAGCCGTACGCCCGGTCCGCGCCGCCGGCGCGCACCGCGACGCAGCGCGGACCAGCCGGGAAACGCGCCCGGACCTGGCACGACGGCGCGAGCCGGTCGCCCGGGCCGACCGGTCGCACGGGCGGGGAGCGGCTGGGATGAACGCGGGAGAAAGCGCAGGGGACGCTGCGGCGAATCACGGTGTCCCGAGGCCATCTTCCGCCCCCGGGCTCCCACCGGACCCACATCACACGCCCGCTACGCGACGCGGACGCCCTCAGCACGGCAGAATTCGGCCTGGCCCGTGGTCGCATGCGGATCGTAGATTTCCGTTTACGTCTTCCCTTCGAACGGCCGATCAGTAATGTCGGCTCAGCAACGGCGCGCGGAGACCGGACCACCCCCCCCGAGAGCTGGAGAGCAACTGATGGAGCGGGCCGCAGTGAGGCGCGAGGCGTGACCGCGAGGCCGAGCGGGAGACAGGACGCCGAGCGGTACGGCACGGCGCCGGAACGCGCCGAGCCGTACCGTACGGCGCCGGAAAGTGAAGCCGACCGGCTCCAGCGGTTCGCCAGAATCTGGAGCAGGGCCGTCCACCCGGCCCTGGGAACATCCATGCCCGAGGCCGAGTTCGAGCGCTGCCTGGTGCCCTTCGCGCGTCGGCTGAGCGACGCGCTGCGCACCGTGCCGCTGGACACCCGGCCCGCCTACGAGGTCGGCGGCGCGCTCGTCACAGTCCAGGGCGCCGACGCCGGGGTGCTGCCCCTGACGCTGGGCGTGCTCGACGCCTACCTGGTGCTGTACTGCCCGCCGGACCGCCCGATGGCGGCCGAGGAGAGCCGGTCCCGCTGCGCCCGGCTCCAGCACGCGCTCGCCGCCGGTTTCGCCCGCGCGCTCAGCGACCGCGTCAAGGGCGAGCAGGAATCCGTCTCCCGGGACGCGCTCGCCGCCCGGGCCGCCGCCGAGCAGGCGCTGCACGCGAGCGAGGCACGCTTCCAGGCGGTGTTCGACGGCGCGGTCATCGGCGTCGGCGTCGCCGACCTGGAGGGCCAGGTGCTGCTCGTCAACGACGCGGTGGCCCAGATGCTCGGCCGCCCCGGCGACCACCTCCTCGGTGAGAACGTCGTGGACTGGGCCCACCCGGAGGACATCCCGGCGGCGATGGACATCTACCACGAGCTGATCACCGGTCAGCGCGAGCACTTCCGCATGGAGAAGCCGTACTACCGGGGCGACGGCAGCGTGCTGTGGACGAATCTGACCGTCACCCTGCTGCGGGACGCGACGGGCGCCCCGCAGTACCAGCTCGCGCTCATGGAGGACATCACCGAGCAGCGCAGGCTGCGCGAACGCCTGCGGTACGAGGCGACGCACGACGAACTCACGGGCCTGCCCAACCGCACGCTGTTCTTCGAACGGCTCGACGAGGCGGTCGCCGCCGTCCCCGGATCGGCTGCCGCGCACGGCTCGGTGGCGGCCACGGGCGCGCCCGCCGTGCTGGAATCCGCGCCGGACCAGGCGTTCGACGACGGCGCCCTGGAGACCGCGGGCCCCGCCGCCGATGGCACCGCCACTGTTGACACCGATGTCAACGCCGCCGACCCGGCGCACCTCGCGTGCGACGGCGCCGCACGGCTGACGGACGACAGCACCGCGCCCCTCGCGCGCGACGGCGGCACGCCGCCCGCCGACGAGGCGGACACCAGCCGCTTCGGCATGTGCTACCTCGATCTGGACGGCTTCCGGGCCGTCAACGACAGCCTCGGCCACGTCGTCGGCGACCAGTTGCTGATAGCCGTCGCCGAACGACTCCAGACGTGTGTGAGCTCCCCGTACGAGCTGGTGGCCCGGCCCGGGGGCGACGAGTTCTTCGCGCTGACCGTCGGCCCGAGCGCCCAGAGCGACGCTGTCGCCCTCGCGGAACGCATGCTCGCCGCGCTCGCCGAGCCCGTCCGGGTCAAGGACCGCGACCTGCTCGTACGTGCCAGCATCGGCGTCGCCTGCGGGGCCCGCGGGGAGACCAGCAGGGCGGCGGTGATGCGCAGCGTCGACATCGCGATGTACCGGGCCAAGGCGGCGGGCGGCAACCGCTACGAGGTCGCCGACGCGGCCTCCGACGCCCGCGTCATCGCGCGCCACAGCCTGACCAACGGCCTGCCCGCCGCACTGGAGAACGGCGAGTTCTTCATCGAGTACCAGCCGCTGGTACGGCTCGTGGACGGCACCGTGCGCGGCGCTGAGGCACTCGTGCGCTGGCTGCATCCGGTGCACGGGGTCCTCGGCCCCGACCAGTTCATCGCCCTCGCGGAGAGCACCGGGCTGATCGTGCCGCTCGGCCGCTGGGTGCTCACCGAGGCCGCCCGGCAGGCCCGCGCCTGGCGGGACGCCGGTGACGCGGGAGACCAGCTGCGGGTCAACGTCAACCTCTCGCCCTGCCAGCTGCGGTACCCGGACCTGGTCTCCGACACCGTGGCGGTGCTCGACGACGCGGGTCTCGACCCTGCCGCGCTGTGCCTGGAAGTCACCGAGAACGACCTGATCGGGGCCGACGAGGAGGCGCTGCGCCCGCTGCGGCAGCTCGCCGACCTGGGCGTGGACATCGCCCTGGACGACTTCGGCACCGGCTACTCCAACCTGGCCTATCTGCGCAGGCTGCCCGTCAGCACGCTGAAACTGGACCGCTCGTTCACGCTGGGCATGCAGCGGGACCCCGCCGACCCCATCGACGTCAAGATCGTGGAAGGCATCGTCTCGCTCGCGCACACGCTGGACCTGGCGGTGACCGTGGAGGGCGTGGAGACCGGGTCGCAGGCCGAGCACCTGCGGATGCTGGGCTGCGACACCGCGCAAGGCTGGTACTACGCCCGCCCGGGTCCGCCGGACCGGCTGCACGAGCTGGCCCTGACCGACGTCGCCAGCGGCTGACCGCCGACGCCTGGGCGCCGGTCGCGGGGGTACCGGTCGCGGGCGGCCGGTCGCTCCCGGCCGGTCGCCGACGCGGAGACCGGGCACGGCCAGCGGGCGGCTGGCGCGCCGTCCGCGTCAGCCGCCCGCACCGGATGCCAGGGCGCGGACCGCTCAGCCGTCGAGAAGCTTCCGCTCCTCGTCGGTGAGCAGCCGGGAGCGGATCAGGAAGCGCACCCCTTCGGGGGCTTCCAGAGAGAATCCGCTGCCTCTGCCCGGCACCACATCCACGGTGAGACGTGTATGCCGCCAGCGTGCGAACTGGTCGGCGGACATCCAGAAGTCGATCGGGTCGTCCACGCCAGGCACCGTCAGCGAGGCCAGCAGCGCGTCGGACGCACCCGTACGGAACTCGCCCCTCAGGTAACACATGGGCGAGCTGCCGTCGCAGCAGCCGCCGGACTGGTGGAACATCAGCGGCCCGTGCGCCCGCGTGAGGTGCCGCAGGAGCCCGGCCGCCGCCTCGGTCAGCGCGATGCGCGACACCCCGCCCGCCTCACCCGAGGCCGACTCGTCACCCGTCGCGGACTCTTCGCTCATGGCGGCTCCGTAGGTAGTCAGGCGGCGTAGGTTGCCAGGCGGCCGGGAGGACCGGGTCCGGCCAGTGAGCCAGTACGGCGCGTGGCCAGTCAACGCCCTACGACGTTGCGAAGAGGTTGCCTACGGCGGCGCGGCTCGCGTCAGGCGCCGCCTGCGGGCCTTTCCGGGCACAGGTGACGGACCGGTCGCAGCCGTCGTGTCGCGGGACCGGCCCGCACCGCCCCTGACGGCGCGGAGGGTCAGCCCAGCCGCAGGGACAGCCTCCGCAACTCCTCGGCGATCAGGGCCCTTGAGGTCAGCGCGGCGGTCCGGAGGGCGGGCGAGGCGGTCTCCCACGCGGCGTCCAGGTCGCCCGCGCAGGCATAGCTGTCGGCCAGCCGCAGCGTGAGCAGCAGGCGCAGCGGCTGCCTCCACTCCGGGAGGTGGACCAGCGACGCACGCGTGGAGCGCACCGCCTGCCAGGCGATCCTCCGGTCACCGGTCGAGACGGCGAGATCCCGCAGGGCCGCTCCGGCGTTGGCCTCCAGGTGCGTCAGCCCCTGGGTGCCGTCCAGGCGCCGGGACTCCTCCCGGTCACGCTGGTCGAGGGCGTCGAGCCGCCGCCGGGCCAGTGCCAGGTGCCGCCGGCACTCCCGGCGGTCGCCGAGCAGCGCGGTGCCGCGCGCCTGGTGGAGATGGGAAAGCATGACGGCCCAGCCCCGGTCCGGGGTGAGCTCGCGCATCGCCTGGGCGTAGGACAGGGCTGACGCCACATCGTGCTCCACCCGTGCGAGCATGGACATCTCGCCCAGCAGGGTGGCCTGGGCCACGATGTCCCCGCTGGCCTGCGCCCATCGCATGCCGTGCGTGAACCAGGCCATGGCGGTGGCGTTCTGGCCCCACTGCTTGCGCAGGCGACCGGCCAGCACGGCGTAGTGCGCGCTGAGGATCAGCTGGCTGATGGGCAGGTGACCGGACGCGTGCACCGACCGGGCCCAGCCCACCACCAGGCGCAGCACCCGCTCGGCCCAGGCCCGGTCGCCACTGGGCAGCTCGGCGCGGTTTCGCAGGACCAGGCACTCCAGCAGGGCGGTCAGGCCGTGGATCAGGTCCGTGTCCAGCCTGTCCGGCGGCTCGGGCAGGCCGTGGGTGACGACGCCGAGCACGTACGGGAAGTCCGGGACCGGGCAGTGCGCGTTCCCGTGCAGCGGGCACATCAGCTCGGCGTGGGTCAGCCGGGCGGGCCAGTGGCTGGGGTCCAGCAACTCGTCCGTCCCGCCGACGGCTTCCGCGGGCATGGGCGAGAACAGCGTCTGGTGCGCGGCGACCGTGAAGTCGGCCGCCGCTGCCTCCCTGGGCGGACCCGCCAGGGCGGAGGCCAGCGCGCCGCCGGTGTCAAGCACCTCGTCCAGGCGCCGCACGGCCGCCCCGAGCGGCTCGCGCTCGCCGCTCTCCCACCGGCTGATCAGGCTGTGGTCGTAGCCCACCAGCGTCCCGAGTTGACGCTGCGTCAGCCCGCGCCTCCGCCGCCAGGCGCGCAACCGCCTGCTGAAGTCCGCCCAGGACCGCGCGTCCCGGTCTCCGTTGGAGGACACAGCTTCCCCTCGCTGGTGCGCTCGGTGGGTCTCGGCGCGGGCTCGGAGGCCGACCGCGATCCGGACAGCGCCTCAGCTGAACCCGCCGCGACCGGTCATGACATGGGGTCTATGGGTGTGCTGACGCAGCGGTGCGCGGTGGGGAGGTGGCGAGGAGGAGCCGGCGCGCGGATGACGATCCGCGTGGTCCTGGCCGCCATGGTTGTGGAGCACCGGGTACCGCTTGTACGGGCTGTATAGCGCGTCAACCCGCGTGGAGGGAAGCGGCGCGGGCCGTTCTCGCGCTCCTGGCTGGAACACGTCTTCGGCGTACCGGTATCCGGACGCCAGGCCCCCGCGTGACGCCGTACGGGACCGGGGGTGCGCGGCACGCCGCACGAGAGTGGCCGCCCGGGACCGCTTGGTGTCAGGTGTTGCCTGTTTTTGACAACTCGCCGCTGCGGCAGCACAACGCGTTGACGCGGCAGGCCCCCGATGCGACGGTTCGATCGCTCGGTACACGTCATGGACATGCGGACTTCGCCCCCCGGCCTCCTCCCACCTGGCCGACCGTCAGGTGCGGCGGTGCCGGACGGCGCGCCGCTGGTCCACGCAGCCACGGGGCCGCACCCGTTCAGTGCCCCGGGTTCCAGCAGGAGGACAGATAGTGACCAAGCACATCACCCCCCACGGTGGACCGGTCCGGCGTGCGCGTCCGAACGTCACCGGCACCGGAATGGCCGACTACGGCGAAGGCGTCACCGTCAGCGGCCTGAGCAGCCACCCCACCGGCCGCGCCGGACCCGGCGGCACCGCAGGCTCACCGCGCCCCTGCGGTGAGCCCGTCGGTCTGACCTCCGGCGGCCGCGACCGCCGTCCTGACGGGACGACGTTCTTCCAGCCGGTCCCCGAGGTGCTCAGCGCGTACGGCCTGAGCGTCCACTGAGCTTCCGGCCCCACCGGAGCTCCACCGCTGTCACCCCCACCCGAGCCCCACCAAGCCCCGCCTGGTGCGGGCGCGCCCGCACCCCTCCGGTGCCGGCGACCCACGCGACTCCCACCCGCGGCGACGCGGCGGGCTGGGATACCGCGGGCGCCGGGAGACCGGAGACGCGAGGCGCGCTCCGTACGCGCGGATGAGGCCGGACCGCTCCGTAGGGACCGGCGAACCAGCGGCCGGGCAGTGCGCTCGGACCCGCTCTGGCCCCTCGGTCCGGTCCCCGGGCCCCGCCCTGTCGGTCCGCCCGGGACGTTCCCCCAGCGCACGTTCCGCACCGCCTTTTCACCCCCCGCTCGCGCGCGTACCTCAGCGCGCCACGATGAGGAGGACCCCTCACCATGGCACCACTGACGCGTAAGGCAAGGATCGTCACAGCGATCACGGCGGTGGCCGCCGCCACCGCTCTCGGACCGGTCACCGCACTGCCCGCGGAGGCCACCCCCGGCGCACACCAGACCGAGGGCCGCATCGTCGACGCGAATACGGCGGGCGCCGTCAAGGGCAGCTACATCGTCACGCTCGACAAGGCCGCCGGACTCAAAGCCGCCTCGCCCGAAGGCAGGAGACTGATAGCCAAGTACGGCGGCACGGTCAAGCACACCTACCGCACCGCGCTCAACGGCGTCTCCGCACAGCTCAGCGAGGCCGAGGCGAAGAGACTCGCGGCCGACCCCGCCGTGGACCGGGTCTTCCAGGACACCAAGGTCCACGCCACCGCCACCCAGCCCAACCCGCCCTCCTGGGGCCTGGACCGCGTCGACCAGGCCAACCTGCCGCTGGACAAGAACTACACCTACCCCGACAGCGCGGGGGCCGGGGCCACCGTCTTCGTCATCGACACCGGTGTGCGCATCAGCCACCAGGACTTCGGCGGCCGCGCCGTGAACGGCTACGACGCGGTTGACGGCGACAACGTCGCCCAGGACGGCCACGGCCACGGCACCCACGTCGCCTCCACCGCCGCGGGAACCGCGTACGGTGTGGCCAAGAAGGCGAAGATCGTGGCCGTCCGGGTGCTCAACAACAGCGGATCGGGCACCACGGCGGGCGTCGTGGCAGGCATCGACTGGGTCACCAGCAACCACAGCGGGCCTTCGGTGGCGAACATGTCACTGGGCGGCGGCGCCAGCACCGCGCTGGACACCGCGGTACGCAACTCCATCAGCAAGGGTGTGACCTACGCCGTCGCCGCGGGCAACGACAACCGCGACGCCCGCAACACCTCACCGGCCCGCGTCACCGAGGCCCTCACCATCGGCTCGACCACCAACACCGACGCCCGGTCCGGCTTCTCCAACTACGGCTCCATCCTGGACCTGTTCGCCCCGGGGTCCAGCATCACCGGCGCCTGGCGCACCAGCGACACCGCCACCAACACCATCTCCGGAACGTCCATGGCCACGCCGCACGTGGCGGGCGCCGTAGCCGTCTACCTCGCCGGGCACGCCAACGCCACCCCGGCCCAGGTCGCCACGGCGCTGGTCAACGGTGCCACGTCCGGCAAGGTCACCAGCCCCGGCAGCGGCTCACCCAACAAGCTCCTGCGTATCGTCCCGTAACCCGGCCCGCCCAGCGCTCGCACCTCGGTCCGCCGACGTGCGGCCGCTGCGGCCCGAGCACGAGGTGACCGGTCCTCCGGGGCTGGCGGAGGGCGTCTGACGGGCTCCGGCCCGGTCCAGGCGCCCTCTTCCGCGTTCCCGGGCGGAAACCGGGGCCCAGCCACCGGCTTGGGCAGCGGGCCGGCAGCCCCTCCAAGCCTGGCTGCCTCCGGGTGAGCCGCGTCTCACCCTGGCGGTGCCGCTTGTCTATGCAACGAGTTGCATAGGAGGATCGTGGCATGGCGCTCGACCACGCGATCCTCGTCTCCCTGCTGGAGAAGCCGGGCTCCGGCTATGAGCTGGCCCGGCGGTTCGAGCGGTCCATCGGCTATTTCTGGACCGCCACGCACCAGCAGATCTACCGCGTCCTCAAGCGCATGGAGAGCGACGGCTGGATCGACGTCCGCGAGGTGCCCCAGCAGGCCCGGCCGGACAAGAAGGAGTACTCCGTCGCCGCCCCGGGCCGGGCCGCCCTGTCCCAGTGGCTGCACGAGCCGATCGAGCCCGAGAGCGTCCGCCACGACCTCGCCGTGAAGATCCGCGGCGCGGCCTTCGACGACCCGGCCGCGCTGATCCGCGAGGTCGAGCGGCACCACCAGATCCATACGGACCGGCTCGCGCACTACCTCGCGGGGGAGCGGCGCGACTTCACCGGACCCGAGGCACCCCGGACGCCCGACGCCGGGCGGGAGCTCCAGCACGTCGTGCTGCGCGGCGGCATCGCGTACGAGCGGATGACGCTCACCTGGCTCGACGACGTACTCGCCACCCTCCACCGGCTCGCTTCCCCGCGCTGAACCGGTGCGGCGAGCCGCCCCCGCCCTCATCCCTCAACCCTCGAAGCCGGAAAGGCGAACACCCATGGCCGACCAGCTGCTGTTCAACCCGCGCACCTACGACCCGGCGCACTTCGACCCCGAGACCCGCAGGCTGCTGCGCGCCACCGTCGACTGGTTCGAGGACCGCGGCAAGCGCAGGCTGATCGAGGACTACCGCTCCCGCGCCTGGCTGGCGGATTTCCTCGCGTTCTCCGCCGAGGAAGGGCTGTTCGCGACCTTCCTCACCCCGGCCTCCGCCGCCGGGGACGAGGCGGACAAGCGCTGGGACACCGCCCGGATCGCCGCCCTCAACGAGATCTTCGGGTTCTACGGGCTCGACTACTGGTACGCGTGGCAGGTGACCATCCTCGGTCTCGGCCCGGTCTGGCAGAGCGACAACGCCGCCGCCCGCACCCGCGCGGCTGAACTCCTCTCCCAGGGCGAGGTGTTCGCCTTCGGCCTGTCGGAGAAGGCCCACGGGGCCGACATCTACTCCACCGACATGCTGCTGGAGCCCGACGGCGACGGCGGTTTCCGGGCCAGCGGGTCCAAGTACTACATCGGCAACGGCAACGCCGCCGGGCTCGTCTCCGTCTTCGGCCGCCGCACCGACGTCGAAGGCCCCGACGGCTACGTCTTCTTCGCCGCGGACAGCCGCCACCCGGCGTACCACCTCGTGAAGAACGTCGTCGACTCCTCGAAATACGTCAGCGAGTTCCGCCTCGACGGCTACCCGGTCGGTCCCGACGACGTCCTGCACACGGGCCGCGCCGCGTTCGACGCCGCCCTCAACACCGTCAACGTCGGCAAGTTCAACCTGTGCACGGCCTCGATCGGCATCTGCGAGCACGCGATGTACGAGGCCGTCACCCACGCCCACCACCGCGTCCTCTACGGCCGCCCCGTCACCGCCTTCCCGCACGTGCGCCGCGAACTGAGCGACGCCTACGTCCGCCTCGTCGGGATGAAGCTGTTCAGCGACCGCGCCGTCGACTACTTCCGCTCCGCGGGCCCCGACGACCGCCGCTACCTGCTGTTCAACCCGATGACGAAGATGAAGGTGACCACGGAGGGCGAGAAGGTCATCGACCTGATGTGGGACGTCATCGCCGCCAAGGGCTTCGAGAAGGACACCTACTTCGCGCAGGCCGCCACCGAGATCCGGGGGCTGCCGAAGCTGGAGGGCACGGTCCACGTCAACCTGGCACTGATCCTGAAGTTCCTGCGCAACCACCTGCTCGACCCGGCCGAGTACGCGACCGTGCCGACCCGCCTCGACGCGGCCGACGACGCGTTCCTCTTCCGGCAGGGCCCGGCCCGGGGCCTCGGCTCCGTACGCTTCCACGACTGGCGCACCGCGTACGACGCGTATGCCGACGTCCCCAATGTCGGCCGCTTCCGGGAGCAGGCGGACGCCCTGTGCGACTTCGTCAGGACCGCCGCCCCCGGCGAGGAGCAGAGCCGCGACCTGGATCTTCTGCTCGCCGTCGGCCAGCTGTTCGCGCTCGTCGTGCACGGCCAGCTGATCCTGGAGCAGGCGCGCCTGACCGGCCTCGACGAGGACGTGCTCGACGAGTTGTTCGCCGTCCTCGTACGCGACTTCTCCGCGCACGCCGTCGAGCTGCACGGCAAGGACTCCGCCACCGCGGAACAGCAGAACTGGGCGCTGGGCGCCGTCCGGCGCCCCGTCGTGGACGAGGCCCGCTCGGCGCGCGTGTGGGAGCGCGTCGAGGCGCTGGCCGGGGCGTACGAGATGGCGCCGTAACACCGGGGGCCCGCCGGGGCCCGCGTCGGCCTGCCCGCCCCCAGGGGGCCCGGGCAGGCCGACGCGGTGACGCCGGTGACGGGGATCAGCCGGTGGCGGGCTTGCCGGGCTGGTCATGGGTCGAGCAGTGGATGCCGCCACCACCGGCGGCGATGGTGTCGATCTTCACGGGCACGATGTCGCGTCCGGGGAAGTGCTCCCGCAGAATCCCGCGCGCCCGGTCGTCGGCCCGCTTGTCACCGAACTCGGGCATGAACACGGCGTCGTTGGCGATGAAGAAGTTCGCGTAGGACGACACGAAGTCGCTGCCTTCCCCGGTGATCCGGTCCGGGTCGGGCTGCGGAAGGTCGATGACCCGCAGGCGCCTTCCGCGAGCGTCGGTGGCCTTGGTGAGCACGGACCGCGCCTGGTCGGAGGAGCGCGACCACGAGTCGGGGGGAGTACCAGGGAACGCCTTGTCGAGCAGGACGACGCCGGGTGCGGTGAACCGCACGAGGCTGTCCACGTGCGCGTCGGTGATGTCCTCGCCGCGTACTCCGGCCAGCCAGATCACCTTCTTGACGCCCAGCGTCCGCTTGAGCTCGGCCTCGATCGCGTCCCGGCTCTCGCCGGGGTTGCGGTTGCTGTTGACGATCGAGCTCTCGGTGACCAGCAGGGTGCCCTGGCCGTCGGTCTCGAAGGACCCGCCTTCGGAGACCAGCCGGGCCCGGGTGCGCGGGATCTTGTACTTCGCCAGCAGGGTGCGCCCGATCTTGGCGTCGTTGGCGTGCTCCTGTTTTTCCTTGCCCCGCTTGTCCTTGCCCCAGCCGTTGAAGTTGAAGTCGACGCCGACGACCTTGCCGGACTGCTCCACGAACACCGGGACGGTGTCGCGCGCCCACAGGTCGTCCACCGCGAGCGGAATCACTTCGACCTGTGAACCGCAGGCCCGCTGAGCGGCGGCCCGCTGGCCGGGTCTGGCCAGCATGACGACGTACTCGTACTCCGCGACGGCCCGCGCCACCCGCGCGATGTCCTCGCGTACGTAGGGCAGGTACTCGCCCCAGATCGACTCAAGGGCGGGCCAGGACATGAAGGTGCGCGCGTGGCTCTCCCACTCGGCGCCGAACCGGCGGTCCGCGCCCGCCGGGGAATCCGGGCTGCCGGCACTGGCGGCGCCGGACTTCGGCTGGTCCTGCGGCCCGCACGCGGACACTCCGGCAGCGACCACGCCGACACTGGCGAACGCGCGCAGCGCGGTACGGCGGGACAGGGGGTGATCGGACACGGTGACTCCCGGGGGTGGGACGAAGGAGCGGAAGGGGCGGAGGGAGCGGAGGGGGAGGTCGGAGGCGGACCTGGGCCGGGTGTCGCGCGGTGCGGCCCACGACGGCGCGCTGACAGCGGTGAGGCGGTCAGCGGTGACGCGGAGTGCTTGTCCGGTCGCGATCGGCCGAGTCAATTCCTGACTGAAATTTCAGTCAGGAAGGACGGTAGCATTGAGAGCGTCGACCCACGCAACGCGGAAGTGAGCGCATGTCCCGTCGCCGTACCGTCATCCTGGAGGCAGCCGCCAGAGTCATCGCCCAGCGCGGCGTCAGGGGCCTGCGCGTCGAGGAACTCGCGGAGGAGGCCGACGTGTCGACCTCCCTGATCTACTACCACTTCCGGGACCGAGCGGGTTTGCTGGCGCACACGCTGGAGTTCATCAACACCCGGGCCGAGCAGTACACCGAGCCCGTCGCCGATCCCGATGCCGATCCCCGCGCGCACCTGGAGGAGATGCTGCTGCTGGAGATGCAGGACACCCCGGAGGTCATGGAGAACAGCACGGCCTGGGGCGAGCTTCGCGCCACCGCGGTCTTCCAGCCCGAGCTGCGCGAGCAGCTCCGCGTCGCCACCGCGGGCTGGACCGACTACGCGAGCGAGCTCATCGACCGTGCCCAGCGGCATGGCAGCGTCCCGCCCGAGGTGTCCGCCGACGACGCGGCCGACCGCCTCACCGCCCTGGTCGAGGGTCTCAGCAAGCGCTGGCTCAGCGGCTCGCTGACCCTGGAACGCGCCCGTGACCTGCTCCGCGGTGCCATCAAGGCGGAGTTCGGCCCGTGAGCCCGGCCGCCCCCGTACGCGGCCCCGCCCCCGTACGCGGCCCCGCCCCCGTACGCGGCCCCGGCAGCTCCGCCCGCCGGTCGCACCACGCCGCGCGGTGTGCGCCCCGCCGACCGCCTGGGCTCCATGGGGACCTCGGCCGGCGGGCCCATCTCTGCGATGGCGGCGTTGTCGACCAGGACATCGACCTGCCAGCCGCACGCCTGGAGGCGGTGCGGCGCGTCGGTGATGTCCAGGTTTTCGACCCGCAACGTGACGCCGCGCCTGTCCGCCTCGCTGATGACCTCGGTCATCTGCGGGCGGTTCTCCACCGCGGCGATCACATGGCGGCCGCGGTCGGCGAGCCGCAGAGCGGCCTCCCTGCCGAAACCGGAGCCCGCGCCGGTCATGAGAATGCGCTTCTTTTCCGACACCAGTGGTCCTCTCGACGCCTGCCGCTCACGCCTGACCCGCGTCAGCATGGCCACGCCCGCTGGTGCGGAGAGCGAATGACTCCACCGGACGTCATGTCCGGCGAGGGCGGCGCGCAATCGCCTGCCGCGGCGGTCCGGGCCAGGGCCCGGCCTCTCGGCCTCACGGCGGCGTGGCCCGGCGACGTGCGGGCAGTGCGGGAGCGGCCTCGGTGCCTCTCGTGAACGAGCGCCGCGCCGTGACTATGCTCAAGGTTCCCCCGCTGTCAGAGGAGCCATGAGCGAGCCCGCACGGAACCTGCCGCAGTCGCTCGTCCAGGCCAAGCGCTGGTTCGAGGACGCGTTGCTCGCCAGCATGCAGGCCGCGGGTGAGCGGCCGCTGACCGCCGCGCAGGCCGCCGTCTTCGCCACCCTCGACGCGGAGGGCACCTCGATCTCCGAGCTCGCCCGCAGGGTCGGTGTCACCCGGCAGACCGCCCATCAGGCCGTACACAGCCTGATCGGCATGGGCCTGCTGGAGCAGGTGCCCGACCCCGCCTCAGGGCGCAGCAGCCTGGTCCGCGCCACCACCGAAGGCGCCCGCGCCCATGAGCGCGCGCTGGCCACGATCGCCGTCATCGAAGACGTCCTCGCCGAGCGCATCGGCACCGCCGCCGCCACCGCGCTGCGTGAGGCGCTGGCCGCTCCCTGGGGCGAGCCACCCCTGGTGCGGGCGCCCTGACGCGCTGAACGACGCCGTCTCGGCTGCTGGGTCGATCGGCTGGTTGACCGAGTGGTTGGACCGGGCGGCCCATGGGTGCCGGTCGGCCGAACAGGGTGCGGCGGCCCGTCCCTCCGCCCCGGGCCCGCGTTTCCCTCCCACCGTGACCTCATACGCCTTCATCACCTGAGTGTCAGGTAGCCTGACAGTGTCGATTCGATGTTCCTCGCCCCCGGAGGTTGTCCATGACCATGGAGTTCGCCACCCGCTACCGCTCGCGCTCGCACCTCCCCGCCGAGCCGGGCGTGCCGTACTTCGTCGAGAAGGGCATGGGGGACCGCGCTCACCTGTTCGGCGACCTGGTCACGGTCTACGCGGGCGCTGAGCAGACCGGGAACACCTTCAACTTCTTCACCGTCGAGGGCCCCAAGGGCGACATCATCCCCACCCACACCCACGCGGACACCTACGAGGTCTTCTACGTCACCGACGGCGCGGTCCGGCTGTTCACCGAGGACCTTCAGGGTGAGCAGCACGAAAAGCTGCTCACCGGCGGCGACTTCGGCTTCGTGCCGAAGAACTGCCCGCACGCCTACCGCATCGAGCGCCACCACAGCCGGGTCGTCGGCGTGGCCGCGGGCCCCGGCAGCACCTTCGAGCGCTTCTTTGAGAACCTCGGCACCCCCACCGACCACATCGGACTCCCGCATCAGCCGCACATCCCCACCCCCGAGGAGTTCCGCGCAGCCGAGCAGAACTTCGACGTCCGCTACCTGCCCAACCACCGGTGGCGCACAGGTAACTGACGGCACGTCGCCCCGCAGGTCAGCTGCCCCGGGCTCGCCCGCTGGCGCTGCCCTGTCCCGGGGGAAACGTCACCTCTCCGGTCCTTGCCCGGCTGCTCCCTCCGCTCGTCGCGCACCCCGCCCCGGTGTCCCCCGGTGCGGTACTTCGACGCGTGCCCGAATTCGGCCCGCGTCCAGGCGGCGACGGCGTATCCGCGCCGCGGTATCCACTCGGGTGCCGGTAACCGTTCGCGCCCAGTCGTTTACGCGCCGTTCGTGCGGGCTGTCGGGGTGAGCGATATGCGCCGGATGCCGGTTCTGGCGTGCATGGGGTCCGCCGCGTGGGTACCCGCCGTCGGACATGGCATGTGAGACATGTGAGACCGGGAGGATCACAAGGAGGTGACATCGGCATGATCTCCGAGATGGTGATGGTGCCCGCGGGTGGCGCGGCGCTCGCGGGCGATCTGGTGGTGCCCGGCCCCGTACGGTCGGTGGTGCTGTTCGCGCACGGCAGCGGCAGTTCCCGGCACAGTCCGCGCAACCGCGCGGTCGCCGCCGAGTTGCACGGGGCGAGGCTGGGCACGCTGCTGCTCGACCTTCTGACCGAGCACGAAGAGCGTGAGGACGCGGTGACGGCCGAGCACCGCTTCGCCATTCCCCTGCTGTCCCGCAGGCTGGTGGCCGCGATCGACTGGCTGGATCAGCAGCCGGAGACCAGCGGCGTGCCGGTGGGCCTGTTCGGGGCCAGCACTGGCGCGGCAGCGGCGCTGTCGGCGGCCGTCGAGCGGCCGGAACGGGTGTACGCCGTCGTCAGCCGGGGCGGGCGGCCCGACCTGGCGGGCGACGCGCTGGAGCAGGTCCGCGCTCCGGTCCTGCTCATCGTCGGCGGGAACGACACGACCGTCCTGCAGCTCAACCGCGAGGCCGCGGAGCGGCTGACCGCGCCGCACGACATCCACGTCGTACGGGGGGCCACACACCTCTTCGAGGAGCCTGAGGCGCTGGAGCAGGTGGCCACCGCCGCCCGCGACTGGTTCCTCTCGCCGAAGGCGAGCGAAGGGGGCACGGCCTGACGTCGGCGGCCGAAGCCGCTGCTGGTGCCTATGCCTAGGCCGTTGCTGGTACCGAATACCGAAGCCTCGGCCGGGGCGGGGGCCGGAGCAGCCCGCCCGTGCTCGCCGCGCGGAGCCTGACCCGGCCCGCACGGTCCGGTCGGTGCCCGCACGGTCCGGTCGGTCAGGTCGTCGGCGCACAGCACCGATCCGGCGGTGGGCGATGCGGGGTCGGCGGTCGCGGACTAACTCAGCGCCCGCAGCGCGGGAACGAACGTGACCAGCACCGGGACGATGGGGACGAACGCGGCGGCGGCCGTCATGCGCCAGCGGCGTGCCGTGGTGAAACGTCGCCCCGGGGTGAGCAGCCGGTCGACGCGCTGGGGGACCTGGGCGATGCTGGGGCACGGCCCGAACACCCCGCGCTCCTCGTTGAGTTCGACCAGGGCGAGCGCGATCGTCAGCCGCCCGAAGCGGCGCGAAGCGACGTCGTCGGCAGCGAGCTCGACGAGCCGGTGCACCTGGTCACGGAAGGCCGCGAAGACCGGTACCTGCGGGAATCCACCGGCGAGCGCCGCCGAGGCGTTCAGCAGCCAGTGGTGGCGGGCTTCGGCGTGGCCCTGCTCATGAGCGAGCACCGCGTCCAGCTGCCGCCGGTTGAGCCGCCGCAGCGCGGCGGTGGTGATCACGAGCTGCGGCGCCGATCCCGGCAGCCACCACGCGTCCGGTCGGTCCCCCTCAAGCACCACGAGACGGTCGGCGCCGGGCTCCTCACCCGGCAGCCGCGGGGAGCGCACCAGCAGGTCCGCACGCTGCTGCCTGCGCTGGGCGCGCGAGCCGCGCACTTCGCGGGTCAGCATGACGGCGGTCCACACGGCTCCGCAGGCGAGAGCGACAGCGACAGGCGCGGCCCACGGCCCGTAGGCGGTCAGCGCGTACGCCTCCATCACACCGCTCGGCGCGGGCGCGAAGATGTTGCCCCGGACGGCTTCCCACGCCGCGGCGGCGCTCAGCGACATCGCGAGCGCACAGCACATCAGCACGCCGACCACGACGCACTGCCACACCCACAGGGCGAGCACCGGTTCGCGGTCGGGCCAGTCGGAGCGGGTGAGCATCCGCGGCGCCATTGCCGCGGCCATCGCTCCCAGGACCAGCAGCACGAGCGGGACCATCATGGTCCTCAGCCTATGAGGGCGGCGGCGGGCCTTGTACGGTCCTGCGCCCGAAGTGACGCATGACACGGACACGGAGCGTTGCGGAGTGACTACCTCCGGAAGATCCCCGGCGGGCGCCGTCACGGAGCGAACGCGATCCGCGAGCGGCGCGAGGGCGATGCGAGGCGTCCCCAGGACGGCACCGGGGCCAGTGGCCCGGGCGCCCGCGGTGTGTGCCTCGCTGGTGACCCTCGTCGCTGGTGAGACCCTCGCCCGTCGCCGCACCGCCTGGCCGCCCACCGCTCGTATCGCCCGTCGGCGGTCACAGCGCCAGCAGCATGGCGAACATCCCGATGCCCATGACGGCGTGGCACGCGGTGACGAGCTCGGGCCGCTGTGCCCAGTCGGCCGCGTCGGCCGCCCGCGCGGCGGCGGGCTCCGGGCCGGTCCCGTCTGCGGACCCGCCGCCGGGCACGGCTGTCTCAGGAGCCAGGCGTATCCCCGAGCGCACAGCATGGGCCGCGAAGTAGGCCAGCAGGACCCCGGTCAGAACGGGCGTGCCACCGGGAGCGCCACCCGGGCCGTGCCCCGCGTGCTCGGGGGGTGCGGGGCCGCCGGTCATCGTGAGCGCCATGTACACCATCGCCACGGCGCCTATGGCGTGGTGCAGGTGATGCAGCCGGTCGCTCGCAGGCAGGCACTGCGGGTGTCTCGGCGCCCGCGTTCGCCGTTGTGGCCGGGGCTTCGGCGGCTGTCGCCGGGGATGGCCGCGCCCGGCCGCGAGCAGGGCCTGGGCGGCGGCCACGGTGAAGACCGCAGCGAACAGCGGCGGCCCCCAGGGCCGTGGGTCGAGCACACCGGTGGGCACCGCCATCACCGCCATGCCGAGCCCCATCAAAGCCTCGGCCCCCGCCGACCGCCGCTGTTCGTCCGCCGCGCCGCGCATACGCAGCAGGCAGTACCCGCCCGCCGTGGCGCAGAGCCCCACCAGCAGCCAACCGACCAGTGGCGGTCCGTGCACGGCATACCTCCCGCTACGGGTACGCGGAGAGGATGCCCGGCCGGGCATGGCACATGCGTGTCAGGGAAGAGCGCACGGGAGCAGCGGGGGAGCGCGGGCGGCCAAGCGGTGCCCCGTGTGCCGCGCCGGGCACCACGCGCTCCCTTACGCGCCGGTCGCCACCGAGGCGTCCGGTGCCCCGCCGGGCACCGCCCCGGCCGCGCGGCCCCTGCCCCACGCCGTCATGCGGCGTGAGCCGGGCGGTGGGAGACGGGGAGGAGGGGGCGGGAGGACGGGGGGAGGGTGGTCCGCGTCAGACGGTGGGGGCCGTCGCGGGCCGTATCGTCACCTTGCCCGAGACGAGGTCGATCGGCCCCCTGCCCGGGTCGCTGTCCCCGATGTCGTCGAGGCACAGCTCCATGCGGTCGCGCTCGGCCTGCTCATGCTTGCGGCCGGGGGCGAACAGCTCATCCAGCATGTTGAACAACGCGACCTCCTCGGGCGGCACTGTCTTCCGGCAGCTTTCCGGCAGCTTTTCGACGGGCTTTTCGGCAGCTTTTCGGACCTGGTCCCTGACAGCACAACGCCGCGCGGCCCTCTCCTGGTTCCCGCGCCGGTCGGCCGACGGCGTGGGCCCAGGCCGGCGCCGGGCCCGCAGCCGCCGTCCGGTGCCGCCTCAGGTGAAGGGTGACCGCGCGGTGCGCTGTGTGAGGGCTCGCGTCAGAGCCCGGGGCGGTAGCGCAGCGGGTGATCCGCCGGGATCTCCACCAGGACGATCTTCACGCCGTCTGGGTCGGCGATCCACATCTCCACCAGGCCCCACGGCTCGCGCAGCGGCGGGCGCAGGATACGCACGCCGCGCTCCGACAGCTCCTTGTGCGCGGCGTCCGCGTCGGCGACCTGGAGCCACAGCTGCAAGCCGGGCGCGGGCGGAGTGTCGGCGCGCCCCGACACCTCCAGGAAGCCGCCGCCGAGGAAGTAGACCGTGCCGCGCTCCGGTCCTGTGCCGAACTCGCGTGAGACGTCAAGGCCGAGGGTCTGCCCGTAGAAGGTCCGTGAGCGCTCGGGGTCGGTGGGCCGCAGGAGTACTCGGCTGCTCAGTACATGCACCATGCTGGTGACCTTACGCATTCGCGTACGCGAACGCGGTCGAAATCGGTCAACCGACGTCCTGCGGCCTCACCCGTCCCAGCCGCCCGGGGCGCCGTCGCGGGGAGGCGCCTTCCCGGCGGCGGGGGGTCATGCCGTATAGCAGGCTGATCGCTTGATCTCGGGGAAGTCGGTCGTGCCGCCGTCGAGGCCCATGCCGCGCGCGATCTTCAGGTGTTCCGGGGTGTTGACGGTCCAGCCGATGACCTTCAGCTCCGCCGCGTGGGCGCGTTCGACCAGTTCCAGGGTCAGCCTGCGGAGGTTGAGGATGAGCATGGACGCGCCCACGGTCAGCGCGCGGTCGATCACGTCCAGGCCGTAGCGGCTGGCGACCAGCCCGGTCCGCACGCCCGGCAGCAGCTTCGCGATCTCGGCGATGGCCTCGTCGTGGAAGGAGATGACGTCGACGCGGCCGACCAGTTCCCGCTCGGTGAGCACCTCAGCGAGGGCGCGAGCCGCCGCGACGTCCTTGATTTCGGCCTGAATCGGCGCCCTGACGGCGTTCACCACCTCCTCGAAGACGGGGACGCGCTCGCCTTGCCCGGCGTCGAGTTCCCGTAGCTCGGCGAGGGTGAAGTCGCGGATCGGGCCCTTGCCGTCGGTGGTGCGGTCCACGTCGGCGTCGTGCATGACCACGAGCGCCCCGTCCTTGCTGAGGTGCAGATCCAGCTCGATGACGTCGAGTCCCTCGCGGTCCGCGCGGAGGAACGAGCGCAGGGTGTTCTCGGGTTCGACACCCATCACGCCACGGTGTCCGATGGTGAGAAAGGTCAACGCTGCTCCTCTTCGGGGCCGCTCAGGGACTGTCCAGGACTGCGCTGAGTGCGAGGGGCACGCGTTCGCCGCGCCGCCGCCCTCGGCGGCGGCCAGCCTAACGGCCCTTGCCGTCCAGGCGGTGTACGCCGGGAATCCGCCAGGCGTGGCGGCGTCAGGAGCGCGGCGTGAGGGCCCGGATGCCTGAAGGGATCGGTCGTGTTGATCACCAAAACCGCTTCCGACAGGAAAAACAGCGGCCCAAACCGGGTTCCGGCCGAATAATTTCTCGCATCTCGACTTGAGAAGGGGATCTCCTCACAGATACGGTGGCGCCACGCGAGTTCTTCCGTGGAGGAGTGATCATGACGAAAATTCTTGCGCCGGAGACGGTGGTGAGTGGCGTTCTGTCCGCGGAACGGGTGGTGGACCACCCGGCTTGGATCGTGCTCAAGGACGCTGTGCAGACGATCCGGCCCTGGCAGTCCAAGGACGGCTCGATCGATCTCGCGGCCGAGGGCGCCCCCGCGGCCGACGCCGTGCGGCGCGAGGTCGACCGCGTCGTCTCGGCCATCGAAGAGCTGGCCCCTTTGCTTCCGCACGACGCGGCGTACCACGAGGCGCTCGTGACGGACCTCCGCCGCTGGGCCGACTCCGGCTACGGCGTGCCCGACTTCCTCGACTCGCTGCTCGCCTTCCAGCCCGCGCAGCTGCGCGCCGACGGCCTGCAGCACCTCGTGGTCTTCCCGATGTACACGCAGAACGGCAACCCGGACCGCAACTTCGAGGCGGTCGTGCTGCGCGTGGTGTGGCCGGAGTGGCTGGCGAAGCTGGAGCGCACCCGCTACGACAACCCGATGTTCCTCGGCATCACCTTCGAGGACTTCACCGCCGGTTACGACACCAACTCCGCGGTCCTGTTCCCGGAGACCATCGCCGTGCGGGAGGCGCCCGAGCGCTTCACGTGGGGTGGCATCTTCTGTGACCGCGAGGCCGCGCGGTTCCGCCGGGTCAGCGAGGCCGCGGTCGAGACGCTCGGCATCGAGCTGCCCGACGAGGTCGGCGAGCTGCTGGCCGACCAGCAGCGCTGCCAGCAGGCCTTCGTGCTCTGGGACATGATCCACGACCGCACGCACAGCCACGGCGACCTGCCGTTCGACCCCTTCATGATCAAGCAGCGGCAGCCGTTCTGGATGTACGGCCTTGAGGAGCTGCGCTGCGACCTCACCGCCTTCAAGGAGGCCGTGAAGCTGGAGGCCGAGGGGTACGGGCAGGCGCGCGATGTGCAGTACGCCGTGATCTTCGACCGGATGTTCCGCTTCCCGGTCACCGGTGACCGCGTGCGCAACTACGACGGCCTCGGTGGCCAGCTGCTGTTCGCTTATCTCCACAAGCGCGACGTCGTACGCTGGACGGACAACACCCTGCACATCGACTGGGCGCGCGCCCCCCAGGTCACCAACGAGCTGTGCGGCGAGATCGAGAAGCTCTACCGCGACGGCATCGACCGGCCCAAGCTGGTGCACTGGTTCAAGGCGTACGAGCTGGTCTCCTCCTACCTCGCCCCGCACCCCGGCTCGGTATGGGCCAAGGGCCCCGACGCTCTGGACCTGTCGCTGCCGCCGCGCAAGCTGGTGGACGACGTGCTGGCGGACGAGTTCCCGCTCAGCATGTTCTACGAGGCTCTCGCCAAGAAGCTGAAGGGTGTGATCGCCTCTACGAAGGGCATCACGGCCGAGAGCGCGGAGCGGATAGCCGCGTGACCACGTCCGATCAGGAGGCGACGAAGATGACTGACAACGCAGTGGCCAGCTCGGCGAACGCGAACGGAGGCTCCCTTGAGGGCGCCGTCGTCGCGGTGGCCGGAGCGGCCGGCCCCGCGGGCCGTGCCACCGTGCTCCGGCTGGCCGAGGCGGGCGCGATCGTCGTCGCCGCCGACGCCGACGCGGCACGCCTCGCCGAGGCTGTCGACGCCGCGCGCTACGCACATGGTGGCGCCACCGTCACCGGCGACACCGTCGATCTGCTCGACCCGCTCGCCGCGCGCGAGTGGGCCACCCGCACCGAGAAGGAGTTCGGCCGCGTCGACGGCCTGGTGCACCTGGTGGGCGGCTGGCGCGGGTCCGCGACCTTCGCCGAGACCGACCTCGACGACTGGGAGGTGCTGCACAACCTCCTCGTACGCACCGTGCAGCACACCTCCCTCGCCTTCCACGACGGGCTGCGTCGTAGCCGCAACGGCCGCTACCTGCTGATCAGCGCGGCCGGAGCGAGCAAGCCCACCGCGGGCAACGCCGCCTACTCCGCGGCCAAGGCCGCCGCCGAGGCGTGGACCCTCGCGCTCGCCGACGCGTTCCGCAAGGCGGGGGGCGAGGAAGGGCCGACATCAGCGGCTGCGATCCTGGTGGTCAAGGCGCTGGTGCACGACGCCATGCGAGCCGAGCGCCCCAACGCGAAGTTCGCGGGCTTCACGGACGTCAAGGAACTGGCCGATGCCATCGCCGGAGTCTGGGACCAGCCCGCACGAGAGGTGAACGGAAACCGCCTGTGGCTGACCGCGAAGCCGTAACCGCCCGCAAGACCGACGCCCGGCGCCGCCACGACCCGCAGGTCCGTGGCTTCGCCAGCGACAACTACGCGGGCGCCCCGCCGGAGATCCTCGCCGCGCTGGCCCTGGCGAACGAGGGCCATCAGGTCGCGTACGGCGAGGATGACTACACCGGGCACCTCCAGGACGTCATGCGCAGCCACTTCGGCCCGCTGGCGACCGCCTTCCCGGTCTTCAACGGGACCGGCGCCAACGTCGTCGCCCTCCAGGCGCTGACCGACCGCTGGGGCGCGGTCATCGCCGCTGACACGGCGCACATCCACGTCGACGAGTGCGGCGCGCCCGAGCGGGTCGGCGGGCTGAAGCTGCTCACCGTGCCCACACCGGACGGCAAGCTCACTCCCGAGCTGATCGACCGCGAGGCGCACGGCTGGGACGACGAGCACCGGGCGATGCCCCAGGTCGTCTCGATCACCCAGAACACCGAGCTGGGCACGGTGTACACGCCCGACGAGATCCGCGCCATCTGCGACCACGCCCACGAGCGGGGCATGAAGGTGCACCTCGACGGCGCGCGGATCGCCAACGCCGCCGCTTCGCTGGACGTGCCGATGCGGGCCTTCACCTACGCGGCGGGCGTGGACGTCCTGTCGTACGGCGGGACCAAGAACGGCATGCTCTTCGGCGAAGCCGTCGTGGTGCTCAACCCGGACGCCGTCCGCGCGATGAAGCACATACGCAAGCTGTCCATGCAGCTCCCCTCCAAGATGCGCTTCGTTTCCGTGCAGTTGGAGGCGCTGCTGGCCAAGGATCTGTGGCTGCGCAACGCGCGCCACGCCAACACCATGGCGCAGCGGCTCGCCGACGCGGTCCGCGGGGTCGACGGGGTGGAGATCCTCTACCCGGTGCAGGCCAACGCGGTCTTCGCGCGGCTGCCGAACGACGTGAGCGAGCGGCTGCAGAAGCGTTACCGCTTCTACTTCTGGGACGAGGCGGCCGGCGACGTCCGGTGGATGTGCTCCTTCGACACCACCGAGGACGACGTCGACGGGTTCGCGGCGGCGCTCAAGGAAGAGATAGCCAGGTAGCCCAAGCCACACCTGTCTATGCATGAATATACGGCCGACCGGAAATTGATTGACCTCCGGTCGGCCGTTCGTTTAGCGTCGCCGGGCATGGAGCTGATCCAGACTTCCCCCGAACTCTCCGCCTACCTGGCCGCCGACGAGGTCATCGACCACGCCCACCCGCTCGTGCGGGAAACAGCGGCCCGGCTGCGCCTGGCATCCGGCAGTGCATACGCATACGCCCAAAGCGCCTACGAGTTCGTACGCGACACCATCCCGCACTCCGCCGACGCGGCAGACATGCGCGTCACCTGGCGTGCCTCCGACGTACTGGAGCAGCGCACCGGCATCTGCCATGCCAAGGCGCACGCCCTGGCCGCGCTGCTGCGCGCCGAGGGAGTCCCGGCCGGGCTCTGCTACCAGCGGCTTGTGCACGACGACGGCGGTGGCCACGTCGTCCACGGCCTCATCGCCCTCAGGCTGCCGGAGCGCGGGACTTGGGCGCGGCAGGACCCGCGCGGGAACAAGCCCGGCGTCGACGCCCGGTTCTCCGTCGACGGCGAACGGCTGGCGTTCGTGCCACGGCCCGAGGACGGCGAGACCGACTACCCGTGGGTGAGCGCGGCACCGCATCCGGCCGTGCTCAGCAGCCTGCGGCAGGCCCCCGACCGCCCACGGCTGTGGCAGACCCTGCCCACCGGCCTGTGACTGCTGTCCCCGATGTCCGCCTTGGCCCACCGCAGGGGTGTGCCCCGCCAGGGGCGGGGGGAACTGCGCGACCAGCTCCCGCGCGCCCGCGGTTTGCGACGCGCGGTCAGGGGCTTCCCCCGGTGCGATCGGCGTGATCCGCCGGGCTCAGGGGAAGCGGCCCTGGCGCAGGGCAGGGGTGTGCCCCGTCAGGGGCGCGGGGAACCGCGCGACCAGCCACGACGCACCCGCGGTCCGCGAAGCACGGACAGGCGCTGGCCCCCGGCGCGATCGGCGTGCTCCGCCGGGCTCGGGGGAAGCGGTCCTGGCGCAGGGCAGGGGTGTGCCCCGTCAGGGGCGCGGGGAACTGCGCGACCAGCCACGACGCACCCGCGGTCCGCGAAGCACGGACAGGCGCTGGCCCCGGCGCGACCCACATGATCCGCCGGACACGGCCCTAGTGTCCGGCCGCCCGGGCCGGTGCCGGGGCGGTGCCGCCGAGGTGGGCGGGCACCCACCAGGTGTCGTCGGGGCCCTTGGGCCGCACCGGGTAGGCCCGCTGCGCCGCCTCAAGCAGCTCCTGCACCCGGGCCCGCAGCCGCTCGGTGATGGACTCCACGGGCTCGCCGGGGTCGGCCGCCATCGGCTCGCCGACGCGCATGGTGATGGGGAAGTGGTTACGGCCCATGTCGCGCTTGTGGCCCTTGGTCCACACACGCTGCGTGCCCCACAGCGCCATCGGCAGCAGGGGCACGCTCGCCTCCTGCGCCATCCGCGCCGCACCGGACTTGAACGCCTTCAGCGTGAACGACTCCGAGATGGTCGCTTCCGGGAAGACCCCGATGATCTCGCCCGAGCGCAGCGACCTCACCGCGTGCCTGTAGGCGTCGACGCCCTGCTTGCGGTCCACCGGTATGTGCTTCATGGCGCGCATCAGCGGCCCGGAGACCTTGTGCCGGAAAACGGACTCCTTGGCCATGAAGCGCACCAGGCGCTTGGCGGGGCGTGCGGTGAGTCCGGCGAAGACGAAGTCCAGATACCCGATGTGGTTGCTCACCAGGACCGCTCCGCCCCGGCGTGGAATGTTCTCCGTGCCCTGAATGTCGAAGCGCAGATCAAGCGCCTTGAACATGGTGCGGGCGGCGCCGATCACGGGCGGATAGACGAGTTCTGCCATCGAGGGGGGACCCTTCTGCGATTCCTGGGGGAGGATGATCCCGGCGGAAGTTACGCGGCCGTAGGTACAGGCTTTCCGCTGATGGTGCCTGATGTCGGGCCTCGCGACCAGCCCCCGGGCGGGGGAGTAACGGAGATACTCATCACGGGCCATGGCCGGATGACGGAACCGCGAGACGCGGAGGACGGGCGGCCGGGCCGTCCGCATGCCGCATTCTTGGACGCATGACATTGCGACTGTCGGCCACCGAGCTGGCCGCCGACCGGCTCGGGGCGCGCGCGACGCTGGTGCAGTTCTCCAGCGCGTTCTGCCAGCCGTGCCGGGCGACCCGCCGGGTGCTCGCCGAAGTGGCCGGCATGGTCGAGGGCGTCACGCACCTGGAGATCGACGCCGAGGAGCGGCTGGCCCTGGTCAGACGGCTCGCCGTCGAGCGGACGCCCACCGTGCTGGTGCTCGACGCCACGGGCCGCGTGGTGCGCCGGGCGGAGGGCCAGCCCC
Organism: Streptomyces sp. A01; assembly: GCF_059026195.1. NCBI lineage: Bacteria > Bacillati > Actinomycetota > Actinomycetes > Kitasatosporales > Streptomycetaceae > Streptomyces > Streptomyces sp. A01. Next base: position 185,866 of record NZ_JBWLKN010000004.1, read on the forward strand.
GTACCGCCGACGTCATCGCCGCCCTCGCGCAGGCCCTCTGACGAGCCGTGATGTGCCTCCCACCGGCTGGACGGCACTTGACGGCGCCGACCGCGCATCGTCAGTGTGACGCTATGCGGCCTGGCCTTCTCCTTCTTTACGGACGCGTCCATGTGGACCTCGTTCGTCACGCGAGTGCGTGCTGTCCGAGTCCGTGAGCACCCACGGCTCGCGCCTCCGGCCCATGGCCGGGGCAACCAGTACTCGCATCAGAAGGAACAGCTCATGACGGCCTCGCCCGACCTCGGCGCGCCCCGGCTCGCCCCCGCCGAACTCCTCCGCTCGGTCTTCCGCCGGCACGCGACCACCGTCTCCGTGATCACCGCGGGCGGCGACCGTCCTGTCGGCTTCACCGCGACCTCGCTCACCTCCGTCGCCGCCGAGCCCCCGCTGCTGTCCTTCGGTGTCGGCACCGGCTCCTCCAGCTGGCCGGTGCTGGCCGAGGCGGAGCATGTCGGTGTGCACCTGCTCGGCGAGCACCAGCGGGAGCTGGCCGCCACCTTCGCGCGCAGCGGCGCCGACCGGTTCGCGCCTCCCACCCGCTGGCGACGGGGCCCCGAGGGCGTGCCGCTGCTGGACGGCGTGCTGGCCTGGGTGGTGTGCGAGGTCGTCGCGCGCATACCCGCCGGAGACCACCGCGTCGTCATCGCGCGGGTCGCCGCGGGCGACCCCGTCGGAGCGGGCCGCCCGCTGCTCTACCACCAGGGGCGCTTCAACGCTTTGCGGGACTGAGCAGTCCCCGGGCGCCCCCGTTGGCAAGGTCACAGTTCACCGCGCTTGCTTCTGGGGAAAACCGTAGGTGTACTGACGAGTAATATTTTGATCGCGGGTGCGAACCGCCCCGATCAGGATCTGCCCCTGTAGGCGCCTATGCTGCCAGCACACGGCAGTTTGCGAAGAGACGATGCAGTAGGAGAGCCGGCGTGAGCTTGAGGATCGTTGTCTGTGTGAAGTACGTGCCCGACGCCACCGGCGACCGGCACTTCGCCGAGGACCTGACCACCGACCGTGACGCGGTGGACGGCCTGCTGTCTGAGCTGGACGAGTACGCGGTCGAGCAGGCACTCCAGATCGCCGACGAGGCGGACGACGCGGAAATCACTGTGCTGACCGTCGGCCCGGAGGATGCCAAGGATGCCCTGCGCAAGGCGCTGTCCATGGGCGCTGACAAGGCCGTCCACGTCGAGGACGACGACCTGCACGGCACCGATGCGCTCGGCACCTCGCTTGTGCTCACCAAGGCCATCGAGAAGATCGGTTACGACCTGGTGGTGTGCGGCATGGCCTCCACCGACGGCACCATGGGCGTGCTCCCGGCCATCCTGGCCGAGCGCCTCGGTGTTCCGCAGGTCACGCTGCTTTCCGAGGTGGCGGTCGAGGACGGCAAGGTCACCGGCCGCCGCGACGGTGACTCCGCCACCGAGCAGCTTGAGGCGGCGCTGCCGGCGGTCGTGTCCGTGACCGACCAGTCGGGCGAGGCCCGCTATCCCTCCTTCAAGGGCATCATGGCCGCCAAGAAGAAGCCGGTGGAGTCCTGGGACCTTGAGGACCTGGACCTTGAGGCCGAAGAGGTCGGCCTTGAGGGTGCCTGGACCAAGGTCGACGGCGCGACGGAGCGCCCGGCGCGCTCGGCCGGAACCATCGTCAAGGACGAGGGCGAGGGCGGCAAGCAGCTCGCCGAGTTCCTCGCGGGCCAGAAGTTCATCTAGCCCGCTGAGTCCGCAGTCCGCACGCGGCTCGTGGCGGCCCGGCCGGTTCGCCGGTTCGTCAGCTCCCGCCCCGCCGCCGCCGGCTGAGGACGCGTCCGCTGGGCCCGGTGCCCCTCAATCGCCTTCGCACTTTCTTCGCAGGAGAGCAGAACCATGGCTGAAGTACTTGTCTATGTCGACCATGTGGACGGCGCTGTGCGCAAGCCCACCCTTGAGCTGCTGACGCTGGCCCGCCGGATCGGCGAGCCGGTCGCCGTGCACCTGGGCGCCGGTGCCGACACCGCCGCCGCGGTGCTCGCCGAGCACGGCGCGGTGAAGGTGCTCGCCGCCGACGCCCCGGAGTTCGCCGACTACCTCGTCGCCCCGAAGGTGGACGCGCTGCAGGCCGCCTACGAGGCCGTCTCCCCGGTCGCCGTGCTGGTGCCGTCCTCCGCCGAGGGCAAGGAGATCGCCGCCCGCCTCGCGGTGCGCATCGGCTCGGGCATCATCACCGACGCCGTCGACCTGGAGGCGGGCGACGAGGGTCCGGTGGCCACGCAGTCCGCTTTCGCGGCGGCGTTCTCCACCAAGTCCCGCGTCACCAAGGGCACCCCGGTCATCACCGTCAAGCCGAACTCGGCCCCCGTCGAGGCCGCCCCGGCCGCCGGCGCGGTCGAGCAGCTGACCGTGACCGTCGCCGACAGCTCCAAGGGCACCAAGGTCGTCTCCCGCACCCCGCGTGAGTCCTCCGGCCGCCCGGAGCTGACCGAGGCCGCGATCGTGGTCTCCGGTGGCCGCGGCGTCAACGGCGCCGAGAACTTCCCCGTCATCGAGAGCCTGGCCGACTCCCTCGGCGCGGCCGTCGGCGCCTCCCGCGCCGCCGTGGACGCCGGCTGGTACCCGCACACCAACCAGGTCGGCCAGACCGGCAAGTCGGTCTCGCCGCAGCTGTACATCGCGGCGGGCATCTCCGGCGCGATCCAGCACCGTGCGGGCATGCAGACCTCGAAGACCATCGTGGCCATCAACAAGGACGCCGAGGCCCCGATCTTCGACCTGGTCGACTACGGCGTCGTCGGCGACCTCTTCGCGGTCGTCCCGCAGCTGACCGAGGAGGTCACGGCCCGCAAGGGCTGACCGCTCCTCGTGTGTCACGGCAGGCCCCGCGCTTTTGGCGCGGGGCCTGCCGTGTATCCGCAGACGGTCGGACCGTCCCCCGGACGGCTGTTGACCTGGGTGCGCGCTACAGATAAATTCGCTCTACGGATTAGTGATTCCGGTCAGCGGAAAACACAGCGAAGGGGAGGGCGCGGGAATGGGCCAGCACGAGACGGTGGCGACGAGCCTCGCGGGCGCCGTACGCGAGGACATCGGGACCGCGCTCGCCGCGGTGGACGCCGAGCTGGCCCGCCGCTACCCCGGCGACCCCGGCACCCGGCAGCCCGTCCACACCGTCTACGTTCCCGCCGACGCCTTCGCCGCTGGGACGATCCGCTCCTGGGGCGACCAGGCGCTGCGCGCACTCGACGAGCACGCGGACAGCCCCGCCGCCCTCGCCGGGATTCTCGGCATCGCCGACGAACTGGCCGAGCCCGTCCACACCCGGGTACGGGAGAAGCTGCGGCGCGAGCCGGTCGAAGACCTGCGGGTCGACTTCGAGGACGGCTACGGGCCGCGCCCCGACGCCGAGGAGGACGCGGCCGCCGCCCGCGCCGCCCGGCTGGTCGCCGAGGCGTACGAGTCGGGCACCGCCGCCCCGTACATGGGCATCCGCATGAAGTGCATGGAAGCGGCCGTACGCGACCGGGGCATCCGCACCCTCGACATCTTCCTCACCGGACTCATGGAAGCGGGCGGCCTGCCCGCCGGGCTCGTCCTCACCCTGCCCAAGGTCACCTACGCCGAGCAGGTGAGCGCCATGGTGCGGCTGTGCGAGGAGTTCGAGGAGGCGCGCGGGCTCGCGGCGGGCCGGATCGGCTTCGAGATCCAGATCGAGACCACGCAGTCCATCCTCGGCGCCGACGGGCGCGCCACCGTCGCCCGCATGATCGACGCCGCCGGGGGCCGCGCCACCTCCCTGCACTACGGGACCTTCGACTACAGCGCCTCCTGCGGTGTCAGCGCCGCCCACCAGTCCCTGGACCACCCGGTCGCCGACCACGCCAAGGCCGTCATGCAGGTCGCCGCCGCCGGCACCGGCGTACGCCTCTCCGACGGCTCCACCAACGTCCTCCCGGTCGGCCCCGCCGCCCGTGTCCACGACGCGTGGCGGCTGCACCACGGCCTCGTACGACGCTCGCTCGCGCGCGCCTACTACCAGGGCTGGGACATGCACCCCGGCCACCTGCCGACGCGCTACGCCGCCGTGTACGCCTTCTACCGCGAGGGACTCGAACAGGCCGCCGCCCGCCTGACGGCGTACGTGAACCGCGCGGGTGGCGACGTCATGGACGAGCCGGCGACCGCGAAGGCACTCAGCGGGTATCTGCTGCGCGGCCTGGACTGCGGGGCCGTGGACGCCACCGAGGTGTCCGGGCTGACCGGCCTGGACCGCGCCGCGCTCGACCAACTCGCCGGGCGTACGCCCACGGCGGCGACCGGGGCGGTGTAGGCCCCGGCGCCGCTGAGAACGCCGGAGAGGGCCGGGAGCGCCGGAAAAAGCAGAGGCCCGGTCCTGCGCCGCGCCCCTACCATGCGCGAGGAGCGGCACCCGACGGTGCCGACGCATGGGGGTGCGACATGGATGGCACAGACGGCGTGAGCGACACCGAGGTCGCGGAGTTCGGCAGGCTCTTCAGAGGCTTCCTGGACCAGATCGTGCACCGCGAGGACATCGACGAGGACCGGTCGCTGACCCTGCGGCTGCGCGACCACCTCGGGCAGCCACCGGAGCGGCTGCCCGTCATGCGGGGCAACTACGCCGGGTTCGACCACGCCAATGTGTACCTCGCCGTGGAGCGCTGGTTCGGCTCGGAGGGCCGCACCCACGAACTGATCGGCATGACCGGTGAGAACCGGCGCCTGGATTCGCTGTCCGAGATCGTGGAGGCGGCACAACGCCACGGACGCTATGCCATCGGCGCGGTCGACTACGCGTACGTGCCCATCGCCATCGACGAGGAGATGGCCTGCGTCTCCGTCGGTGTCTATCTCGGGGTGGACGGCGATGACCGCTATGTGGTGCTGCTGCGCGGGCCGAACGAGGACTACGGCAAGGAGAGCGTCGACCTGGAGGTGCTCGCTCCCACCCGGGAGGCCGCGAAGCGGCTGCTGGCCGGGATCGACCGGCTGATGACCGAGCACAACATCTTCCGGGGCAAGGTCCTGTCCTTCCAGGGCACCGACTTCGAGGACGGGATCGGACCGTTCCGCTTCCACCCCCGGCCCAGCCTGCGGCCCCGCGACATCGTGCTGCCCGACGGGCTGCTTGAGCGTGTGGAACGGCAGGTCCTCGGCGTGGCCCGGCGTCGCGAACAGCTGCGCGCCCACGGCCAGCACCTGCGCCGGGGCCTGCTGCTCTACGGGCCGCCCGGCACCGGCAAGACCCACAGCGTGCGCTACCTGCTCTCGCAGCTGCCGGAGTTCACCGTGGTGGTGCTGGCCGGTACGAGCATCCAGCACGTCGGCGCCGCCTGCTCGCTGGCCCGCAAGCTGCAGCCCGCACTGGTCGTCCTGGAGGACTGCGACCTGATCGCCGAATCCCGCGACTACGCCGAGGACGGGCAGCCGCTGCTCTTCCAGGTACTCAACGAGATGGACGGCCTCGGGGACGACACGGACGTCACGTTCCTGCTCACCACCAACCGGGCCGACCTGCTGGAACCGGCCCTCGCCCAGCGCCCTGGCCGCGTCGACATGGCCGTGGAGATCCCGCTGCCGGACGCGGCCGGGCGGCACCGGCTGTTCGAGCTCTACGGAGGCGGCCTGGGGCTCCCGGAAGACGCCGTGGCCGACGCGGTCGCCCGCAGTGAGGGCACCACCGCTTCCTTCGCGAAGGAACTGGTCCGCCGGGCCGTGCTGTTCTCGGCGGAACGCGAGGCGGCCGCGGTGGAGGCCGTCGACCTGACCGCCGCGCTCGATGAACTCCTCTCCGACCAGGACAGGCTGACGCGGCGGCTGCTCGGCGTCCGGGCCCAGGACGGCGGGCTGCTGGCCGCGGAAGCCGACGAGGACGATGACGACGACGACGGCGGCGGCGGCGAGTTCGGCGACGAGGATTGATGTCCACGAGCCCGGCGACCGTGGCCCCGACGGGGAGGGCGGCGACGGCTGGCAATCGCTCCCGAACCGCTCCTGAACCGCTCCCCAACCGCTTCCGGTGCGCGCTCTAGGAAGCGGGCGGTGGCGGCGGTGCCGGGGTGGTGGGGCCCTCGGGGCCGGTCAGGGCGTGGGAGACGATGTCGCGCATGACCTCGCTCGGGCCGGCGGCGAGCGTGGCGGCCCGGGTGTCGCGCAGGGCGCGCGAGGCGGCGCTGTCCTCCAGGTAGCCGTGCGAGCCCTGGAGGTGCAGGCTCGTGTCCGCGATCTCGCAGGCCAGTTCGGTGGCGTACAGCTTGGCCATGGAGCACTCCGTCACCGCGAGATCGCCCTGCTGCGCGCACCAGGCGGCGTGGTAGACGAGTTGGCGGGCGGCGGCCAGCCGCGTCGCCAGATCGGCGAGCCGGTGCCGCGCCGCCTGCGAGGCGGACAGCGGTGCGCCGAACAGCGTTCTTCTGCGCAGGTGCTGCTGGAGGTCGGCGAGGTCGCGGTCCATGCCGCCGATGGCCAGCACCGCGGCGACCAGCCGTTCCTGCTGCAACCCGCGCATGAGGTAGTAGAAGCCGCTGTCGAGGCGGCCGATGAGCCGGTCGGTGGGGACCCGGACCCCGTCGTAGACGACGTGAGCCGTGCCCGCTGAGCGCCAGCCGACGGTCTCCTGCGGCCGGGTCGTCACACCGGCCAGACCGGCGTCGATGACCAGCAGCGACAGGCCCGTGGTGCCGCGGCCCGCACCGCTGGTGCCGGGCGCCGTGCGGACGGCGGCGACATGGAAGTGGGCGGCGGTGCCGTTGCTGACCATGCTCTTGGTGCCGCGCACCACGAAGTGGTCACCGTCGAGAACGGCCGAGGTGGACAGGCCCGCCAGATCGGAGCCCGCACCGGGTTCGGTGATGGCCAGCGCGGCGATCCGCTCGCCGCGGATAGCGGGCGTGAGGTAGTCCCGCCGCAACTTGGGGCTGCCCGCCGCGGCCAGATAGTGGGTGGCCATGTAGGCGTGCACGGAGATCGCCGCCCGCAGGCCGCCGTAGCCCGTGCGGCCCAGCTCCTCAAGGAAGACGACGGAGGTGAACAGGTCGCATCCGGTGCCGCCGACGGAGCGCGGGTAGTGCAGGCCCAGCAGGTCGTGGGTCCCGAGCGCCTTCCACAGCGCGCGCGGCAGGCCGCGCTCACGTTCCCACACGTCGGCGTGCGGGGTCACCTCCGTCGCAAGGAACTCACGTACCTGCGAGCGGAAGTGCTCGTGACCGTCGGTGAAGTAGGCGGAGCGCATGCTGACGTCCTCTCAGCTGGCGGGGACGGGCCGGGTCAGTGCGACCGGGCGCCGTGCGGGAAGCGGCAGGTGAGCCGTGCGAGGTCGGCGCGCGGCAGCCGCAGGAACGCCTCGGGGTCCTGCCGGAGGAAGAAGTGTTCGCCGGGCAGGTGGTGCGCGCTCAGCCCGTACGGCGCGTACCGCCGCCAGGCGGCGACCGAGGCGGGCGGCGCCATGGTGTCGTCGGAGCCGTCAAACGTCGTCAGCGGCACCGGTACGCGCCGCCCGCTCGCGTCCGGCCAGGATTCCGCGAGCTTCAGGTCGGCCCGCAGCATCGGGGTGAGCATGGTGAACAGCGCGTCGTCGCGCAGCACGTCTTCCGGGGTGCCGTGCAGGCGGCGCAGGTCAGCCCGGAACTCGCGCTCGGGAAGACCGTGGATCGCCGGATACGGGCGCGGAACGCCGGGCGCCCGGCAGCCGGCGAGGAACAGGTGCTCGGGCGGCTCGGGAGCGCGGGTGTGCGCGTCGGCGCCCTCGCCTCCGGTGACCGCCGGGGTGGGCGGGGGCGCGGCTGGCCGCCGCCTGACGTCGTCGGGCAGGGGGCGGGTCGCCGCTTCGTAGGCGAGCATGCCGCCCAGGCTGTGGCCGAACAGCGCGTAGGGCGCGGGGACTTCGTACGCCAGCGCCGTACGGAACGCGGTGACCAGCGCGGGCCACGTCGTGTACGGGCGTTCCCGCAGCCGCCGTTCCCGGCCGGGCAGCCGCACGGCGACGAGTTCGACATCGGCGGGCAACCGCTCCGCCCAGTGGCTGAACGCGGCGGTCCCGCCTCCGGCGTGCGGGAGGCAGACCAGCCGCAGCCGCGCGGTGGGGCGCGGCAGCGGCCGGTGGAACCAGCGGGCCGTCGGCCGTGCGGCCGACGGCCCGCCGGTGAGCCCGTGATCAGACATGGCCGGTGGCGCGCGGCGCGGGCGCTGAGGCCTCCACAGCGGCCGCGAGCGCGGCGAAGCTCCCGGTGGCGAAGATGACGTCGGGGGCCAGCGCCTCGTCGCCGAGCCGGGCCTCCAGCTGGGTCAGCAGGCGCACAGCGGTGAGCGAGTCGCCGCCGAGGTCGAAGAAGTCGGCGTCGGGCAGGGCGGTGCCCTGGCCGAAGATCCCGGTCCAGATCTCGGCCAGTACGGCGGTGCGCGTGGTGCTGGGGAGGGCGGAGTGGGCACTCCTGTGGCGGCGCGGTGGGGCCGGGGAGACGCCGTCGAGGGTCGCGTCGGGCAGGGCGGCGGTGAGCACGAGCCGCGCGGGAACGGGAAGGTCGGGCGTGCGCCGCGTGACGTGTTCGCGCAGGTGCCGGCCGAGGAGGCTGAGGGTGGGGCCGTACGCGGCCGCTGTGGCGCGCACCCGCGCGGGGCGAGCGGCCGCCCGCTGGCTGCGGGGCCGGTGGGCGTACACGTTGTGGCAGGGGGTGAGCACGAGCCTGGGGTCCTGGTCGTGCGTCACGGCGAAGCCGCGCCGTCGCAGCAGGTCCACCACCCGCTCCAGGCGGCCGTCGATGTCGTGGACTTCCAGCACCACTTGGGCGATCCGGCGCCACAGGGCGTCGTCGATCCCGGCCAGGACCTCCGCTTCCGCCTTCTCCACGTCGATCTTCAGCAGGTCGATGGTGTCGAGCTCCGCGTCAGCGGCGACGTCGGTGAGGGTGCGCACGGCGCACCGGCGCTGCTCCGCCGTCATCCGGTCGGCGACGAGCCGGTCCAGGTGCGGCCCGTGCGAGGTGCGCTGCCCAGTGAGCAGGTAGCCGCGCAGGACGGCGAAGTCCTCCGCCTGGTCGGCGAACCCTCCGGACATCACGCTGTTGTTCGGGTAGTAGGTCAGCCCGGCCTCGCCCCTGGCGCTGCCGAGCGCGCAGGGCAGGACGGTCGCGTCGGCCCCGTACAGTTCGGCGTTGACCGCGACGGCGGTGGCGAGTTCCGCCACGGGTTCGACCGCGATGATCCGGGCGCCGGGGCTGTACCGGGCGGCGTAGAGGGTGAACATGCCGATGTTGGCCCCGACGTCCACGACCACGGCGCGCTCGGGAAGCGTGATGCCGTGGCGCAGGTACGAGTGGTGGACGAAGATCTCCCGGTAAAGGAAGTCGGTCTCGCCCCGGTTGACCCCGGCGACGCGCAGTTCCTCACCGGGTTCGTGCCAGCCCAGCCCCCTGTCGAGCCGCCCGGCGGCCTGGAGGGTCGCCGACCGGTGCAGAAGCGGGGCGTGGGCCGGGTCGGGCACCACGTACGCGGTGGGCTCCGGTGTCCCGCGCACGGCGGCGTCGGCGACGGCGGGGTGCTCACGCAGTACATGGGACATCAGCTCGGCGGCTCTGTCCTTGGTCAGTTCGGGCATGGGTCCTTCCCCGTAGGGTCGCAGGTGGCGTTGTCCGGGGTGCTGGGTCTGGGCGGAGGGGCCTCCTGGGGATACGCGGGCGGGCGCCCGGTGCCGCCTGGAGGGGCGGAAGCGGGCGCGGTGGTGTGGTGGGCGGCGCGCAGGCAGGCGAGCGGGTCGTCCAGGAACTCCGCGGCGACCTGGACCAGTTCGGGGGCGGCGGCGAACGAGGCCAGATGGTCGCCGTGCGGCAGCAGCCGCAGCGCGCCGCACGGCAGCAGCCTCGCCGCGTGCCGGGAGCCGTCGGGGTGAGCGGTGGTGTCCTCGGGGCTGGTGACCACCAGGGTCGGCTGCCGTATCGCCGCGAGGAGCGGACGGCAGTCGGTGGTCATGACCGCGCCGTTCAGCAGCCCGTACCGGTACATCAACTCCGCGCTCGCGTACGGGTGGACCAGGTGATGGGAGACCTCAGGCGGCATCGCGTCCACGGTGCCGGGTCTGCGCATCATCCGGTGCAGTCCGGCCGCGCGCTCGCGGTTGCGGCCCGCCATCGCCAGCAGGTTCTCCACGTCCCGCTGATGCTCGGTCTTCGGGGCGTCCACCCCGAGTTCGAAGTCCCCGTGCCACAGACTGAGCGAGGACACCCTGGGCGAACCCACCGCCGCCGCGGCGGCGATGGCCGCACCCCCGCACAGGCCGAGGACATCGGCCCGCGCGACACCGAAGCCGTCCAGGACGGCCAGCAGGTCATCGGCCTGCGTCGCGAGGTCGTACCCGGCCAGCATGGGCAGCCCGTAACCGGGCCGGGCGGCGAACATCGCCCGGCTCTCCCACGTCAGGACGTAGTGGGTGGCGGACAGCGCCGTCAGCCACGGCGCCACCAGGCCGACCGGCATCCCCACCGGCGGTACGGCGACCACCGCTGGGCGGCCGCGCGCTCCCGCCGCGTAGCAGCGCAGCGGTGTGCCGTCGCGCGCGGGCACCACGACGGGCGCCCCGGGCGAAGCGGCGAGCGCCGCCCGTACCGCGGCGTCCGCCTCCGCCGCCGCACGCCCCGCCGCCCCCGCCGGTTCGGCCGCGCACTCCGCCACCGGGTCGCTCCCCCGGGTGCCGCGGGAGTGCGCGGCGTCGGGGGCGTGGTCCGGGTCGGCGCCGCGGGCGGCGATGCCGGGCCAGAGCCGTCTGCTGACGGCGAGTTCGGCCGACCACAGGGCGCCGGTGTCGGCGATGACCTCAAGGCGGGGCAGCCCGAGCCGCGCGGTGAGCAGGTTGAGGGTGCGCTGGAGCGCGGGCAGTGAACCGGCGGCGGGTGCGGTGCCCGGGGGCGGGGCGACCCGCAGTCGTTCGGGCACGGTGCCGATCAGGGACGCGGTGTCCACCAGCGCGTCGGCGAGTGCGCGCGGCGAGTGCGGCATTGCTGTCTCCCCTTCTGCGCGCCGCCCCCACCGGGTGGCGGCGCTCCAGGTCGCGAGGCGGTTCCGCGGCGGGCTGTCCGGAGTGTGCGGGTGCGTGCGGGCGGGGGCGTCCCGCTATCGGCTGGGGAACGGGTGATCGCGTGTGGTGTGGGTGGCGATGCGGTTGTGCCCGAAGGTGTCCTTCCCACTGACCAGTACGGTGCCGAAGCGGTCGAGGCTCACCCGGCCGCCGTACTCCTCGATGGCGTCGGTGTCCGGGTAGACGCGTACGGACGTGGGGACGTAGCGGGCGACGAAGCCCATGCGCATGTCCTTCGTCCGGCCGCTGTGCGGATGCGAGGCGTGCATCAGCGTGGACCAGAAGACGATGAACTGGCCCGCCCGCATCTCCATGGAGACGGCCTTGGACGCGTCGGGGACCCAGTTCTCGTCGATCTGGAGTTCCCGGTAGTCGTAGCCGAAGAAGCCCCGGCGGGTGCCGCCCTTCTCCAGCGCGTTGGTCTTGTCCGGGTCGTAGTGCATGCGCTTGGTCTCGTCGTAGAACATCGTGCGGTGCGTGCCGGGGATGAACCACGGGCATCCCATGTCGATGGTCGCGTCGCTGAACGCGCACCACACGGTGATCGTGCCGCCGAAGCCCGAGCCGCCCGGCCACAGGATCTGCGGGCTCCCCGACGCGTTGGCGAACGTGTCGGCCTGGTGCCAGTCCGTGCCCTCGTCGCCCGGGTACTTGGGGAAGAACTCGGTACGCCAGCACAGCACGTCGGGCCCCAGCACTGCCGACCCGGTCGACGATCTCGGGGTGGCGGACGTGGTCCGCCAGGAACTCCTGGTCGAGGTGGCGGTCGTAGTCGGCGATGTTGGTGGCGCCGGAGACCGCGTCCTTGTCCTGGTAGACCGCGGCACCGCGATCGAGCAGCCGCAGCCGCTCGCGGGCCCAGACCTGCTTGATCTCGTCCGGGCCGTAGAGCGTGAACGGCCCCGCGTAGCCACGCGCGTGGAGGTCCCGCAGCTCGTCCTCGCTGAGAGCGAACCCCGTCGCCTCACATGTCATCCGATCTCCTTCGTCCGTGGAGCCGTGCCGCGCAGTGCGGCGTCGACGTGCGCGGCGAGCGCGCGCACCGTCGCTCCTTCGATGAGCACCGTGATGTCAAGCTCGGTATGGAAGTCCGCGTTGACCTTGTCGAACATGCGCGGCAGCGTCAGCGACGTGCCGCCCAGGTCGAAGAAGTCGGCGTCCACGGGAATGTCCGCGGCATCGAGCACCGCGGCCCACACGGCGGCCACGCGCTCCTCGGTAGCGCTGAGCACGGGTTCGCCGTCCGGCGCTCCGGCCGCCGTGGCCCCGGCGACCGGCAGCGTCCGCACGGTGGCCAGCGGACCGTCCGGCGGGTCCGGCGGCGACTCCCGCCGACCGGTCAGCGCCGCCTTGTCGATCTTGCCGTTCGAGGTGAGCGGCAGCGCGGGCAGCGGCACGTACGCCGATGGCCGCATGTGCGCGGGCAGCACGGACGCCGCCAGTTTGCCGAGTTCGGCGGGAAGCCGGTCCGCCACCTCCGCGTCGTGCGGCGCGGCGGTCGCCACGTAGGCGATGAGCCGCACATCGTCCTCGCCGTAGTCGCGCGGCAGCACGACGGCGTTCTCCACCTGGGGATGCCGGAGCAGCAGCGACTCGACCTCGCCGGGCTCCACGCGGTAGCCGCGGATCTTGAGCTGGTCGTCGGTGCGCCCCAGGAAGGCGTACTGGCCGTCGCCGAGCCTGACCACCCGGTCCCCGGTGCGGTACACCCGCCGCATGCCGCGGCGGCCCGGCTCTTCGACGAACCGCGCGTGGGTGAGATCGGGACGGCCCAAATAGCCGCGGGCCAGCGCGGAACCCTCGATGTACAGCTCGCCTGGCGTCCCGTCGGGCACCGGGTCGCCGTCGGTGTCGCGTACGTGGAACGTCAGCCCCGGCAGCGGGAGCCCGATGGGGCTCGGTCCTGACGTGGCCAGGTCGGCACGCAGGACCGGGCGGTAGGAGGCGTGCACGGTGGCCTCGGTGATGCCGTACATGTTGACCAGTCGCGGCGACTCGTCGCCATGCCGCTCGATCCACGGGCGCAGTGCGTCCGGCTGGAGGGCCTCGCCGCCCAGGACGACCAGGCGCAGCGCGGTGAGCGGGTCGGCGGCCTCGGCGTCGGCCGCCGCGAGCCTGCGGAAGGCGCCAGGTGTCTGGTTGAGGACGGTGACCTCACGCTCACGCAGCAGAGCGTGCAGGGCACGCGGGGAACGCGCCGTGTCGTACGGCACCACGACCAGTCGCCCGCCGTGCAGCAGCGCTCCCCAGATCTCCCATACGGAGAAGTCGAAGGCGGCCGAGTGAAACCACGCCCACACATCATCCGGGCCGAAGCCGAACCACTGCTGGGTGCGCCGGAAAAGGCGGACCACCGTCTGGTGTTCGACGGCCACGCCCTTTGGCTGACCGGTCGATCCTGAGGTGTATATGACGTAGGCCAAGTCGGAATCCCGGCTGGCCGCCACCGGCTGCCGAACGGGTTCGGCAGGTGGCGTCCAAGCGTCGCCACTGTTTTCCGGGCAGCTGACCAACGGGCTTCGCAGCAGGCTTCCCGGAGGGTATTCCAGCTGGTTTTCCGGTCGGTTTTCCAGCGGCGCGGTGAAGCTGTCAAGAAGCGGGTCGAGGTCTATCACGGCTATCCCCAGCCGGGATACCGGGTCGCGCAGATCCGTGACGGTCACCACCACCGGGCAGGCGCAGTCCCTGATCGTCCACCGCACCCGCTCGGGCGGATAGCCGGGGTCGACGGGCACATACGCCCCGCCTGCCTTGAGAATGCCCAGCATCCCGACGATGGCCCCGGCGCCGCGTGGCGTATAGAGCGCGACCCGGGTGTCCGGGCGTACGCCGCGTTCGCGGAGCGCGGCGGCGAGCAGACCGGCCCGCTCATCGAGTTCCCGGTACGTCATGTGCTGGTGCTCCGAGGTGACAGCGACGCGCTCCGGATGGCGGGCGGCGACGTCCTCGAATAGCTCATGCAGACATGGGTTGAGAAGCTGGAGCGAAGTCACGCGCCCCCCTATCGGCAATTACTGCCTGGAGATGGATTTTCGCGCAGGACATTCTGTAAACCGGCGAGTTGCCAGGGAGCACGGTGCCACCCGCGCAGTTGCGCAGTCAACCCCGTTCGTCACCGTCCGTGTTGGTTCCGTGAGAGTGGCCGAAAGCGAATTCATGGCGCCTCAAAGATCCCACGCGTGTCAGCGGAATCCATTCGTCCGTGCGGCAGTCGCTGAATCAGGAATATGCCATGACCGCCAGCGGCACGTGCCAATGACATTTGGGGGCTGTTCAGGGCGCTATGAGCAGGCTCGACCGGGTAAGTCCCGCGGCGTGAAGGTCCTGTTCCAGCGCGAGCACCCGCCGCGCCGCGAGCCGTGGGTCAGGACCGGCCACGCCGATCAGCCCCCAGCGGCCCGGTACCGATGTGATGGCTTGGGCGTACTCCCGGGGCCGGCGATGGTCTACGGCTGCTTTGAGTCGGCGCAGGTCCGTACCGGCCGTCGGGCGGACCACTTTGGTCGCCGCGTAGACACCCGCGTGTCCGGGGCCCTCGCGGCTCCGTCCGAACTCCTGGCGCGCCACGGCGAGGAAGGCCCGGACGTACTCGGCGCCGTTGGAGGACAGATTCAGGTCCTGCGTCCCGACCACGGGGGCGGCACCGAACCGCCCGCCGAGCCGCGCGATGGCGAAGTCGACCCCGCCCTTGACGAACCCGAGGGCCCGGCCGCCCCCTTCGAAGGCCTCCAGCAGTTGGTTCATTCCCGATCGCACCAGGCGGTAGAGCTCGGCGGCGATGCCGAAGCGCCCGGATGTCTCCTCATCGACAAAGACACTTCCCTCCCAGACGCTGCCCCGTGTGATCTGCACGGTCGCCCCCTCGGCGAGACGGCCCGCGACGACGAGGGCGGAGGGGGCGAGGATGAACTCATAGCCCGGGACCGTGTGCCGCAGGCAGTCGGTGTGCACCTCGAAGACGTAGTCCTCGCCCGTCTCCATCGCCTGCCGCGCCAGCGGCCCGGCAGCGTCGGCGTCGTCGAGGGGCACCGCTGTCCTGATCCGGCTGCCCGTCAGCGCCTCGGCTGGCTTGAAGCAGCCGTGCGTCAGCCCGTAGCGGTCACGCAGCAGCCGGGCCGCCGCCGCCAACCGGGCGGTCATCTCCGCCTCACTCGCCCAGGCTCGGGTGAGGGAATAGCCGGGCAGTTGGGGGAGTTCCAGGCCGAACGTCTCGTGGAACGGGGTGAGCCGCCACTCGGCCGCCAGCGTGTCGTACGGGTCGGCGTGCCCGGGCACCGGCAGCGACTCGGCGGCCTCCACCGTCGGGTACAGCGTCGTCTTGCGGTTCCACCGCTCGGCGACCTCGGGGCCGTTGGCGTCCACCCGTAGCCGGTCAAGACCCGCCGTACGCTTCAGCCACAGCAGCAGGATCTGCGTCTCCGTGTCGAGGGCGAAGAGCCGGATCACCGACTGCGGCGCCGCACGCAGCCGGTCGAGCAGCCGCTTCAGGGGCGGCGCCGGGGCGTCCGCCGGGTGCGCCACGGCCAGGGCGAGCAGTTCCTGGGACAGGTAGGAGAAGCCCATGCCCCGGACTTCCACCACCTCGGCGCCAGCCACCTCCACCGCCTGCCGCCAGGGCTCGGTGCGCCCGACGACGAGATCACCGGGAGCGGCGAGATACACCGACCTCGCCTCGGTGTAGGTGGCGAAGTCATCGGGGGACGTGCCCCGCACCAGATGGGACAGATCCGCCTCGTAGCACTGCTTGAGCGTGGTGGCGCCGCCGAGCACGATCGCCGGCAGCTCTCCGCGCGCGGCGCCGAACGGCAGCAACTCGACGCGCGCCGCGTCCGCGACGTCGGGGAGGTCCAGACCGGTCAGCCGCCTTGCGATGTCCGCCAGTTCACCGGGGGAGAGCACGTCGGGACCGGTGCAGAAACCCTCCCAGCGCAGTGCGTGGCCGTTGTGGTGGACGGTCACCGGATCGGTGACCGCCGGAGTCGTGGCCCCGGCCGGCGACGCCGCCGCCGGGTGCGGTCCTGCGGGCGTGGTCTTGCGAGGAGGGGTCTGCAACGCGGGCTCCTGATGGCTCAGGAGAAGCGTTTCGAATGCGCGACATGCTAGGCACCCGGAGAGGAGAACGGCAGGACATGAGCCGCCATGAGTGACATGACCGCCTTGGTGCCGAAAGCCCCGCCCCCGCCTCCCGCCGCTCAGCACGCCCTCAGCACGCCCTCACCACGCGCCCCGCGGCGCGGCGGGCGCGTCGCGGACCCCGGGCGCTACGGCACGCGCGTCGGCGGCAGTTCGCCGGAGCCGCGTGCGATCAGGCGGGTGGGCAGCACCACGCGCTGAGGCGCTCCGGCGGCGCCTTCGAGACGGCGGAAGAGCATGGTCGCCGCGGTCCGGCCGAGTTGGGCGGCGTCCTGCGCCACCACGGTGACGGCGGGGGAGAGCAGGTCGGCCAGCTCGAAGTCGTCGAAGCCCACGAGGGCGGCCCGGCCCGGCTGACCGGCGAGGACCCGCACGACCGTGACCGTCACCCGGTTGTTGCCCGCGAAGAGCGCGGTCACCGGCTCGGGCCCGGCCAGCATCGCCTCGGTCGCCGACCGCACCCGGCTGGGATCGGTCGGGCCGAGGGAGATCCACGCCTCGTCCACGGCCAGTCCGGCCTGCGCCATCGCGGCGCGGTAGCCGCGCAGCCGCTCGACGGCGGTGTGGATGCGGGGCTGGTCGCCGATGAAACCGATCCGCCGGTGTCCGTGCGCGATGAGATGGGCGACCGCGTCGCGGGCACCGCCGTAGCTGTCGGACAGCACGGCGTCGGAGTCGATGCGCCCGGCGGGCCGGTCCACGAAGACGGTGGCGACTCCGGCGATGATCTCCGGGTCCAGATAGCGGTGGTCGTCACCGGCTGGGATGACCACGAGGCCGTCGACGCGGCGTGCGCACAGCGCGAGGACGAGTTCCTGTTCGCGGGCCGGGTCCTCGGCGCTGGAACCGTTGATGAGCAGGGCGCCGTGGGCGCGGGCGACCTCTTCGACGGCGCGGCTCAGCGGCCCGTAGAAGGGGTCGGCCAGGTCTTCGAGGACGAGGCCGATGCTCGCCGTGCGGCCCTTGCGCAGGATGCGGGCGCTGTCGTTGCGCCGGAAGCCGAGCGCGGTGATGGCCTCCTGCACGCGTCGCTCGGTGTCGGGTGTGACGCCTGGTTCGCCGTTGACCACCCGCGAGACGGTCTTCAGGCCGACTCCGGCTCGCGCCGCGACGTCCTTCATGGTGGGCCGGTTGCCATAGCGGGGCGAGGTGGTGCCGTTGCGTGGTGTGGTGCCCCAGGCCGGGTCAGTCACGGTGCGCTCGTCCTGTCGCTGGGTTGTCGGGTGGCGGCGTGGTGTCGAGCATAGCCTTTGGATAACGTTGTCATAGGTCGAGTGAGGTCGGTACCGGGACCGGAACGGCAGCCGTCCTCACCCGCCCCCCGAAGCCGTGGGCAAGCCGCGTACATTCGGCTTCCGCTCCGCCCCGAACAGCCAGTTCCCATCCGCCTGTCAGGAGACCGTCGTATGCCAGAGGAACTCGTCGCCGCGCTGGACATCGGTGGCACCAAGATCGCGGGTGCTCTGGTGGACGGAGCCGGGGCACTGACCGTACGGGCGCGGCGCCCCACCCCCGCCCAGACGGACGGCGCGACCGTGATGCGGGCGGTGTCCGCCGTCATCGGGGAACTGGCGGCCGCGCCGCAGTGGTCGCGCGTCACCGCCCTCGGTATCGGCAGCGCGGGCCCCGTAGACGCCTCGGTCGGCACCGTCAGCCCGGTCAACATTCCCGGCTGGCGTGACTTCCCGCTGGTCAGCGAGGTGCGCGCGGCGGTCGGCGACCTGCCGGTGACCCTGGTCGGCGACGGCGTCGCGATGGCGGCGGCCGAACACTGGCAAGGCGCCGCCCGCGGGCGCACCGACGCGCTCTGCATGGTCGTCTCCACCGGTGTGGGCGGCGGCCTGATCCTGGGCGGCCAGCCACTCCTTGGTCCCACCGGCAACGCGGGACACATCGGCCACATCAGCGTCGATCTCGACGGCGACGCCTGCCCCTGTGGCAGCCGTGGCTGCGTCGAGCGCATCGCCAGCGGCCCCAATATCGCGCTGCGGGCCGTCGCCAACGGCTGGAGGCCCGGCCCCGACGGGGTGAACGCCGCCGCGGTCGCCGCGGCGGCGCGCGCCGGGGACCCGGTCGCCCGCGCCTCCTACGAGCGCGCCGCGCAGGCTCTGGCCGCCGGGATCGCGGCGACGGCCACGCTCGTCGAGGTCGAGTTGGCGGTGATCGGCGGTGGCGTGGCGGGCGCCGGTGATGTCCTTTTCGTGCCACTGCGGCGCGCCCTGCGGAGCTACGCGACCCTCTCCTTCGTCAGCGAACTGGACGTCGTCCCAGCTCAGATGGGTAACGACGCCGGACTGGTCGGCGCCGCCGCGGCGGCGGCCCGCGCTGGTGGGCTCCCCGGGTTCCGGCCGACGGCGGATCGCCGCTCCGCGGAGCGCGTCGGT
This sequence comes from Streptomyces sp. A01, assembly GCF_059026195.1. Taxonomy (NCBI): domain Bacteria; kingdom Bacillati; phylum Actinomycetota; class Actinomycetes; order Kitasatosporales; family Streptomycetaceae; genus Streptomyces; species Streptomyces sp. A01. The sequence goes on from NZ_JBWLKN010000004.1 coordinate 204,474, forward strand.
CCGTGACCGGCGAGCCCTAAGCTGAGGTCGGCTAGGCGCGCGAGCTCAAGCGCGGTGAAGAGGGCACGAGGGGACACCGGCAGTGACAACGGGGGACAGCAGCACGGACCTGACCGGCAGGGTGCTGGGCGGGCGGTATCGCGTGACGCACCAGCTCGGCCGTGGTGGCATGGGCGTGGTCTGCGCGGCAGTCGATGAAGTGCTCGGCCGGGAGGTCGCGGTCAAGGTGCTCCGCGCCTTCACCGACGCCTCCCCGGAGGAACTGGCCGATCTCCGGACGCGCATGCGGCGGGAGGCCCGGGCCGCCGCCCGCATCCGGCACTCCGGCGTGATCACGGTGCACGACGTGATAGACGAGGCAGGGCTGCCCGTCATCGTCGTGACTCCTCCTCCCGGATGAATCCGGGTGGCTTCTCCCGTCGGTGGCTAGGCCACGTCGGGAAGGGCCAGCCCGGCCCTGATGGCGACGTTGAGTGCGCCGACCTGATCGGCGTTGGCGGTGTGGCCGCACTGGGTGCACTCGAACTTCTCTTGTGTGGTGCGGTTCTCGCCGGACACGTGCCCGCAGGCGGGGCAGGTGCGGGAGGTGTTGCGGGGGTCCACTGGGATCAGTACACGACCGGCGCTTTCAGCCTTGTGCGCGAGGATGCCCAGGAACACCCCCCAACCCGCGTCGTAGATGCTTCTGTTCAGCCCGGCCTTCGCGGCGGCACCGTTCGCAAGGAACGTGCCGGGGCTCTGGGGGTCAGGCTTGGGCTTAGGGGCGCGGATCATGTTCGCGATACTCAGGCGCTCGTGCGCGATGACGTCGTAGGCGCGGACCATCGCCAGCGCGGTCTTGTGCGCGTGGTCGGTGCGCTGACGCCGCACTTTGCGGTGCAGCGTGGCGACCTTCTCAACCGCCCGACGGTGCTTTGCTGTGCGGTTCTCCCGCTTACAACGCGGGAACCTCTTAAGCGCTCGCTGAGCATCGGCGAGGGCCCCTGCGTCGCGTCGTGCGTGCCTCGGGTTGGGCTGGTGCTCACCCTGGGACGTGGTGAGGAAGTGGGCGATGCCCATGTCGATGCCGGTCACGGCACCGGTCGCGGGGAGCGATTGGGCGAGTACGTCGTCGCAGGCGAGGATGACATACCACTGTCGTCCCTCGCGCTTGACGGACACGGTCTTGACCCGCCCCGCAACCGGGCGGTGCTGATGCACGCGGACGTGCCCGACGCCTTGCAGCCGCACGCGGGTGACGCGGTCGTGCGGCGTGGAATCCCATCGGCAGCCGTCGCCGTCCTTGGGGAAGTCCACCGTGTCGAACCAGTTCACGCCACGAAAGCGCGGGTAGCCAGGCTTCTCGCCGACCTTGATGCGGCGGAAGAACGCCTGCATCGCCTTGTCGAGACGGCGTAAGGTGGCTTGCTGGCTGGAGAAGGACCAGCGGCCCTGCCGCTCGGGGTCGAACGCCCGGATGTCCCTCAGCTGCGCGGACTGCTGCCCGTACTTCACGCTCGTCTTCGAGGCGTGCCGGTAGGCGTCGCGGCGTTCTTGCAACGCGCCGTTGTAGAGAGAGCAGTGATCCCGCAGCATCTCGGACAAGGCCACGCTCTGGCGGACGGTGGGGCGCAGGAGGAACTTATACGCGCGGTGCACGCCCGGCTTCCCCCTTTCCCCTCTTCTGCTTCTTCGTCCCGGGGCGTTCCCACTGGGTGTTGATGTACTTGTCCACCGTGTCCGTGCCGGCCGCGCCGACTGAGGTGGCGAAGAACGATGACGACCACAGGGTGGGCATCTGAGGCTTCAGGTATGGGTACTCCTGGCGGAGCACGCGCGAGGGAAAGCCCTTGAACTGGTGCGCGACGTAGGACGCGGATGCCTTCGGCTCGTGCTTGACGGACAGGTGCATGTGGTCGGGCATCACCTCAAGGGCGGTGATCTCCCAGCCCTGCTCGGCGGGCTTGGCCTCGATCAGCTCGCGCAGCCGGACCGCGACCCGGCCGCCCAGGACCCGGCGGCGGTACTTCGGGCACCACACCACGTGCAGCCCCAAGTCATACACGCCGCCGGAGTACCGGCGAACCGTCCGCACCACAATCACGACGATCACCATACACATCACGGGCATCTAGTCGGCGAAAGTCAACAATGCGGTCCCATATGCACAGTTGAGGTCAGAACAGCCCAGAGAAGCGATTTCCCCACACCTCAAGGCGCGGCTCCCCTCGCTGGATGGCGGATGGGTCCGCCGGGTGACATGTTCGCTGACGCCAGGTCACGGTCACGGTGGCGGACGAGGGCAGCCGTCGATCCGTCAGGCCCAAGGCGCGACGGCCAGCAGCTGGCAGTCACCAGGCGGCGGCCTGGGAACAACAGCCGCGCGCCCCGGCCGCCGACGTGACGGGCGACGGACAGCAGGCGACGGGTTACCGGTGGCTGGTTACCGGCGAGAGGTGACCGGTGACCGGCGGCCGGCGAGAGGTGTCCACCGGACCGTTGCCGTAGTTGCCGTAGTTGCCGTACAGGACGTGGTCCACGTCCCCGCCGGCGTGCTGGTGTCATCCCGCCCGGCCCGGTCCCGGCGCGGCTGCCTGACGGCAGCTGGCCATTCCCCTACGGTGCCAGGCCGCGTTTTCGTGGCAGGGTGATGCGGGCAACTCACAGAGGGCGACCGAGGAGGGGGAACCGTGATCGTCTGGCTGAACGGCACGTTCGGCGTGGGTAAGACCAGTGCGGCTCGCGAGCTGCTGGATCTACTGCCCGGCAGCACGCTCTTCGACCCGGAGCTGGTCGGGGGCGGCTTACGGCAGATGCTGCCGGGCAAGCGCTGGGAAGAGGTGACGGACTACCAGGACCTGTCCGCCTGGCGCCGCCTCGTCGTGGACACCGGGGCGGCCCTTCTCACCGAACTTGAGGGGGTGCTGGTAGTGCCCATGACGCTGCTGCGGCAGGACTATCGAGACGAGATATTCGGTGGCTACGCTTCGCGCCGTATACCGGTGCGGCATGTACTGCTGCACGCGGAGGAAACGATCCTTCGCGAGCGCATCGCCAGCCGTGAGGAACCCGCAGGTCAGCCCGGAGCGAACGAGTCCGCGCGCCAGTGGAGCGCGGATCATCTCGCCCAGTACCGGGCCGCGCTGCCCTGGCTCAAAGCCGACGCGTATCTGGTGCGCACCGACGGGCTCACCCCACGGCAGACCGCCGAGTGCGTCATGGAGGCGGTCCAGGGCGGCGCCGGAGCGTGCGACATCGTGCAGACTCCGGAACCTACGGCCGAGACCCTGGCCGCCGGGGTGCTGCTCTTCGACGAGAGCGACCGGGTGCTGCTGGTCGATCCGACGTACAAGCCCGGCTGGGAATTCCCCGGTGGCGTCGTCGAACCCGGCGAGCCCCCCGCTGAGGCCGGAATCCGCGAGGTCGGCGAGGAGCTGGGCGTACGCCTCCGCAGCCCGCTCCGGCTGCTGGTCGTGGACTGGGAACCGCCCAGACCTCCCGCTTATGGCGGCCTCCGACTGCTCTTCGACGGCGGCAGGCTCAGCAGCGGGGAGGCGGGCGAACTGCTGTTGCCGGGTGCCGAACTGCGCGGCTGGCGCTTCGTCACCGAGTCAGAGGCCGCCGGACTGCTGCCGCCCGTGCGGCTGACCAGGCTGCGCTGGGCGCTGCGGGCGCGCGAACGCGGCTGCCCGCTCAATCTGGAGGCCGGTGTCCCCGTCGGCGGTGACCCCTACCCCGCGTGAACCGTCCGGCCACGTCGGCCGCCCGGCCCCACCCCGTGCCCGGGCCTCGCACCGGCCCTTGGCCGCGCCCGTGGGGCAACCACTGTGAGCAGCGCGTACGGCACCGGGGGGCCGGATCTCCGCGACGAGTCCCCGACGCGTTGCCACGGTGAGCGACACACCCACCCCCCTCGCTGGCCGCGACAGTCGGGGCCGGAGGGCGGCGGCCGCGCGGCCGGGTCGCGGGTGGCGGGCTCGGCCGACCCGCCACCGGTGACCTGTGCGGCTAGGCCGCGACGCTCGCCGCGAACTTGGTGAGGAACAGCGCCTCCGCCAGCGAGAGCCGCTCCAGCTCCTGCGGCGACACGCTCTCGTTGACCGCGTGGATCTGCGCCTCCGGCTCGCTCAGCCCGATGAGCAGGATCTCGGCTGCCGGGTAGAGCGAGGCCAGGGTGTTGCACAGCGGGATGGAGCCGCCCATGCCGGAGGTCTGCATCTCCTGGCCGTCGTAGGCGATCCGCAGGGCCTCCGCCATCGACGCGTACGCCGGGCTGCCGGTGTCGGCGCGGAACGGCTGGCCCTGGCCGACCTGCTCCACCGAGATGCGCGCGCCCCACGGAACCGCCGCTTCCAGGTGTGCGCTGAGCAGTTCGGTGGCCTTGGCGGCGTCCGTGCCCGGGGGCACCCGCAGGCTCACCAGGGCCCGGGCGCTCGCCTGCACCGAGGGCGTGGCGCCGATCACCGGCGGGCAGTCGATCCCCAGGACAGTGACCGCCGGACGTGCCCAGACCCGGTCGGCGACCGTGCCCGTGCCGATCAGGCTCACCCCGTCGAGCACCTTCGCGTCCTTGCGGAAGTCGGCCTCCGGGTACTCCAGGCCCTCCCAGCTCGCATCGGACTCCAGACCCTGGACGGTGGTCGAACCGTCCTTGTCGCGCAGCGAGTCAAGCGCCCGGATAAGGGCGGCGAGCGCGTCCGGGGCGGCGCCGCCGAACTGACCGGAGTGCAGGTTGCCCTCAAGGGTGTCCACCTGGACCCGGACCAGCGTCATGCCACGGAGGGTCGCCGTCACGGTCGGCAGCCCCACCCGGAAGTTGCCGGTGTCGCCGATGACGATCGTGTCCGCCGCCAGCAGCTCCGGATGGGCCTCGGCGTACCGCTCAAGACCACCGGTGCCCTGCTCCTCCGAGCCCTCGCAGATGACCTTGACGTTGACGGGGACGCCGCCGTGGGCTTTCAGCGCCCGCAGCGCCGTCAGGTGCATGATCAAGCCGCCCTTGCAGTCGGCGGCGCCCCGCCCGTACCAGCGTCCGTCGCGCTCGGTGAGCTCGAAGGGCGGCGATATCCAGGCGCTCTCGTCCAGCGGCGGCTGCACGTCGTAGTGCGCGTAGAGCAGGACGGTCGGCGCGCCCGCCGGTCCCGGCAGGAACCCGTACACGGACTGCGTGCCGTCCGGGGTGTCCAGCAGCGCCACGTCCTCGAAGCCCTCTGCGTGCAGCGCGTCGGCCACCCACTTGGCCGCAGCCTCACACTCGCTCTTGGGGAACTGGGCCGGGTCGGCGACCGACTGGAAAGCCACCAGCTCGGCCAGCTCCGACAGGGCCCGGGGCTGGAGCGAGGCGACGGTCTGAGCGAGCGCGGCGTTGTCGGGCTGGCGAAGTGGTCCCTGCTCCATGGAACGCTCCTTGTAGGCGCGGCGTTATGTCCGTACGTACGGGCGAATGGTCGATCGATCTTCCCACAGTGGGGCCGCTGAGCGGCGCGCCGTAGGATGCGAGCGGTAGCCGGAGCGAGTGGTCGAGCGGGAGTAGAAGCGCATCGTGAGCAGCGACAACAGCGGCGAGAACAGTGTCAACGGCGGCAGCGCGGCCGAGGACAGTGAGTCGGCGTGGGACGTCGTCGTGGTGGGCGCGGGCCCTGCGGGAGCGTCCGCCGCGTACGCCGCCGCCTGCGCGGGCCGACGGGTGCTGCTGCTGGAGAAGGCCGAGCTGCCCCGCTACAAGACCTGCGGTGGCGGCATCATCGGGCCCTCGCGGGAGTCGCTGCCGCCGGGCTTCGAGCTTCCGCTGCGGGACCGTGTGCACGCGGTGACCTTCTCGCTGAACGGCAAGCTGTCCCGCACGCGCCGTTCCAAGCAGATGCTGTTCGGTCTGATCAACCGGCCCGAGTTCGACGCGGGTCTGGTCGAGTCGGCCAAGGCGGCCGGGGCGGCGCTGCGCACGGGCGTCACCGTCCTGCGGGTGGAGCAGCACGGCCCGTCGGTCCCCGACCGGCGCACCGTCGCCGTCGTGGTCTCCCAGGTGGCCGCTTCGGGGGAGCGCGAGGAGGAGACGATCCTGGCGCGCTCCGTTGTGGGCGCGGACGGCAGCGCCAGCCGGATAGGGGCGCATGTGGGCGTCAAGGTCGACCAGGTCGACCTCGGTCTTGAGGCGGAGATCCCCGTGCCGCCGACCGTCGCCGAGGACTGGGCGGGGCGCGTCCAGATCGACTGGGGGCCCATACCCGGCAGTTACGGCTGGGTCTTCCCCAAGGGTGACACCCTCACCGTCGGCGTCATCTCGGCGCGTGGCGAGGGAGCGGACACCAAGCGCTACCTGGAGGACTTCATCGCCCGGCTCGGGCTCGCCGGATTCGAGCCGAGCGTCTCCTCGGGACATCTGACGCGCTGCCGGGCCGATGACTCGCCGCTCTCCCGTGGGCGGGTGCTTGTCTGTGGTGACGCGGCGGGTCTGCTGGAGCCGTGGACCCGGGAGGGCATCTCCTTCGCGCTGCGCTCGGGACGGCTGGCGGGCGAGTGGGCGGTGCGAATAGCCGAGGCACACGACGCGGTCGACGCGCGTCGGCAGGCCCTGAACTACGCCTTCGCCATCAAGTCGGGCCTGGGGGTGGAGATGGGGGTCGGCCGTCGGCTGCTGTCGGCTTTCGAGCGGCGGCCGGGCGTGGTGCACGCGGCGATCACCGGCTTCCGCCCCGCCTGGCGGACCTTCGCGAAGATCACTCGCGGAACGACGACCCTGGCCGAGATCGTCCGGACGCACCCCTCGGTCCGTCGCGTGCTGACCGCCGTCGACCGCGGCTAGCCCCGCAGCCCGCAGAGGCTTCTCATGGCGCGGGTGCCGACCACGACTGCCGGGGGCCGGGTGCAGCGCCGGGTGGGCGGACGCGGGCGGGTGGCGGCGCCTCACGCCGATCCGGGCCCGTGCGCCGTCAGGCGGCCGCTCGGCGGGCGGCGCGAGCGGAGCGTATGACGTGGCCGTTTTCCGTGATCTTGAAGATCGGATGGCGGGGACCGACGGCGGCCAGTTCCTCGTCGGTCGACTTCCCGGTCACGCCGTCGAAGAAGGTGCCCACCTCAAAGCCCCACCGGGTCAGATACGCCCGTAGCGCCTTGGTCTTCTCCTCGCCTTCAGGCAGCTCCTGTGCGTCGAACGGCTGGACATGGCGCCCCTTTCTGAGCTGGCCGCCGCCCGCCGCCCGCATGTTGCGCACCCACTGGGTGTGGCCGCGCGCGGCCACCAGATAGCGCTGGCCGTCGAGCGTCAGGGGATTGACGGGGACGCTGCGCCACTCTCCCGATGTGCGGCCCCGCACGGACAACTCGGCGCTGCCGAACAGGGAGATGCCCCGCCGGGCCAGCCAGGCCACGCCGCCGCCGACCACGCGGCTCTCGAACCGGCCCGGCTTCATGTAATGCGCCATGACATGCCACCTTCCTTGAGAGAGCACTGCTCTCGCTTGAGATCAGTGTGCACGACCCGTGAGCGCAATGCAAGAGCGGTGCTCTCGTTTCTGTCCGGTGCTCGCGAGGGATGGCAGACTGGTGCCCATGAGTGCGATCAGAGGCGCCCGGGAACGGGCCCGTGGCGAAGTGACAGCGGCGATCAAGGAAGAGGCGCGGCGGCAGCTGGCCCGCGAGGGAGCGGCCAAGTTGTCCCTGCGCGCTGTCGCCCGGGAGCTGGGGATGGTCTCCTCCGCTCTCTACCGCTACTTCCCCAGCCGGGACGACCTGCTGACCGCCCTCATCGTCGACGCCTACGACGCGCTGGGGGAGGCGGCGGAGTCCGCGCTCGCGGCGGAGGCCGACGGCGCACCGGCCGTCCGCTGGGCCGCCGTCTGCCGTGCTGTACGGGAATGGGCGCTGGCCCACCCGCACGAGTACGCGCTGATCTACGGTTCGCCCGTGCCCGGCTACACCGCACCGCAGGACACGGCGGCGCCCGCCGCCCGCGTCGGCCTCGCCCTCATCGCCGTACTCCGCGATGCCCATGAGGCGGGAGCTCTGCACGAGTCCGCTGAGCCGACCGCCCCGAAGCCGGTGCGGGACGACGCGGCGCGGCTCGCCGAGCAACTCGGGGTGGATCTGCCCGCGCCGGTGCTGGCCGGTCTCACGGCGACCTGGGCGCAGCTGTTCGGCCTGGTCAACTTCGAGGTCTTCGGTCAGTTCAACCACGTCGTCGAAGCCCGTGAGGAGTTCTTCGACCAGGCCGCCGCCGGGCTCGCACGCCAGGTGGGGCTACTCCCGAGGGAGTAGCCGCAGGCACCGCCGTCGGCTGACGCGCGACGTTCCGGCGCCGACTAGCGTTGCGGCATGAGCGAGGAACGAGCCCTCAGAGCGGGCGAGGAGCGGCCCCGGGGGGTGTGGCGGCGCGGCGAGCCCTTGTGGGAGCGCTGGGCCGGTCTGCCGCACCAGCGGTTGCCGTGGATCTCCTCGGCCGTCCTGGCGTTCTTCCAGCTCGGCGGGTCGAACTTCGCCTCCCACAACCAGTCCGACCGTGTGAGCCTCGACGCCTTCGCCCGTCTCCTGCTCGTGCTCGGCCCCGCCATGCTGGTGCTGCGGCACCGCTATCCCCGGCTGGTCGTGTTCGGCACCTGCGCCGTTGTGACGGTCTACCTGGGCGCGGGGTACGCGTATGGGCCGATCTTCCTCAGCGTCGCGTTCGCGTGCTTCGCCGCCGTCACCGCGGGCCACCGGCTGGCCGCCTGGTGCGCGGTCGGCATGGCATGGGTGGGCCACGCCCTCGCCACGCACTGGCTCTACCGCTGGCTGCCGCCGGCCGGGGACGAAGCGGCCGGGTGGTGGCAGGAGCTGGGGATCGCCGCCTGGGCGCTCGTCGTCCTCGCGTTGTCCGAGCTCGCCCGGGTCCGCCGCGAGCAGCTCACCCGGGAACGCGTGGAGCGGGAGGTGGCCGAGCGCCGCCGCGCGGACGAGGAGCGGCTGCGTATCGCGCGCGAACTCCACGACGTACTCGCCCACAGCATCTCCGTCATCAACGTCCAGGCCGGTGTCGGACTCGCCCTGCTCGACCAGGACCCCGAGCAGGCGCGGGCCGCGCTGACCACCATCAAGGGAGCCAGCAAGGAGGCGCTGGGGGAGGTGCGGCAAGTGCTGGACACCCTCCGCACGCCGGGCAGCGCTCCGCGCTCACCCGCCCCGGGGCTCGACCGGCTGGGCGAGCTCACGGAACAGGCTTCGGCCGCCGGGCTGACCGTGGAAGTCACGGTGCGGGGGGCCAGGACCGGCCTGCCGCCGGGCGCCGACCTCGCCGCCTTCCGTATCATCCAGGAAGCACTCACCAACATCGTGCGCCACTCCGGATCGCGCGTCGCCCGCGTGGAACTGCGGTACGCACCACGCCGTCTTGAACTCGTCGTCGAAGACGACGGCCCGGCCAGTGCGGCCGATGCCCAGGGAGGTCGCGCGGAAAGCGTCTCCGGCGGCAACGGACTGGTCGGCATGCGGGAACGTGCCGCCGCGTTCGGCGGCACGGTCGAGGCGGGGCCGCGCCCCGGGGGAGGGTTCCGCGTCCTCGCCCGCATCCCCCTGCCGGAGAAGGCGCACCAGGAAAGCTGAAGCCCGACAAGAAAGCTAGGGACACCGTGATCCGCGTCGTGCTCGCCGATGACCAAGTGCTGGTACGCGCCGGGTTCCGCGCACTGCTGGCAGCCCAGGCCGATATCGAGGTGGTCGGCGAGGCAGCCGACGGCGAGGAGGCCCTGCGCCACGTGCGCCAACTGCGGCCCGACGTCGTCCTCATGGACATCCGGATGCCGGTGCTCGACGGGCTCGGGGCAACCCGGGAGATCACCCGGGACGCGGGCCTCGGCGAGGTGCGCGTGGTCATGCTCACCACCTTCGAGCTGGACGAATACGTCTTCGAGGCGATCCGCTCCGGCGCCTCCGGATTCCTGGTGAAGGACACCGAGCCCGAGGAACTGCTGCGCGCCGTGCGGTCCGTGGTCGGCGGTGACGCGCTGCTCTCGCCGAGCGTGACGCGCCGTCTGATCTCCGAGTTCGCCGCTCGGTCCAAGGAGCCCGCGGCCGCCGCCGGGCTGAACGAGCTGACCGAACGTGAGCGCGAGGTGATGGCGCTCGTCGGCATCGGCCTGTCGAACGAGGAGATCGCCCGGCGGCTCGTGGTCAGCCCGCTGACGGCCAAGACGCACGTCAGCCGCACCATGGTGAAGCTGGGCGCCCGCGACCGGGCCCAACTCGTCGTCCTCGCCTACGAATCCGGGCTGGTGCGGCCAGGCTGGCTCGGCTGACGGCGCCCACATCGGCAGGCGTCGGCAGGCCCTCGGGCGCGGGAGCGCGGCGGAGGCCGGATCACAGCAGCCCGACCACGGCAGCCGGATCAGGAACAGTCGGGTCAGGAACAGCCGGGTCAGAACAGCGGCTCGGGCGCCGGGCCGGGGGCGGGCGTCGTACGGACGGACGCCGTGGTGTCGGCTGAGAGCGGGGCCGCTGACAGCGGCCAGCCCGCGAGCTGCCGGGCGTCGAACAGCAGCAGCCGTCCGTCCGTCGCTCTCAGATACACATCAGGGCCGGTCACCGCCACGACCCAGCCCGCCACCGTGCGGTGTCCGGTGAGCTGGATGACGCCGGGCGACGTGCGTGGGGTGTCGTCGGGGGCCTGGTCCGAGGGGCCCTGGTCCGGTCCCGGTCCCGGTCCCGGTCCATGGCGGTGGGGCGGGGACGGCGACTCCGCCATGGCGGGCCCGTCCGCTATGTCTCCGGCGCCTGGGTCCCGCGCTCCTGCCGCGACCGCCCCGCTGTCCCCGTCCGGTATGTCGTCCGTCTGCGGCACATCGCGCGGGTCCGGTGCGTCGCCCGCGCTCGCGCCCGGGGTGGCGGAGCGCCATGTGCCGGACCGCTGCCCGTGCTGGGCGGGGGCCCGGGACAGCTCGTCGAGCAGACGGTCCAGCGAGAACGCCTCGTCGTGATGGACGGGGGCGCAGGGCAGGAGGCGCAGGGATTCCGGCAGCCCGTCCAGCGTGCCCGCGCGCTCGTGGGCAGCGGCGAGTTCGGCCGCGCGGACTCCACGCGGAGGCAGCGTCTCGCGGGCCGCACGCTTCGCCGCGTACGGGAAGCGGTCGGGCAGGGCGAGGGCGGCGCCCAGCACGGCCTCAGCCCGGCGCGCGGCCATCAGCGGGCCGCGCCCCAGCAGCACGTAGGACAGCGCGGCTTGTTCGAGCAGCCGGACGCCCTCGCGCTCGGTGGCGGTGATGCCGACCTTGACCAGCCCGGGGCCGAACCAGGCGAGATAGACGTCGTACGGGCGGGGGTCGTCGGTGCGGGTGTCGGCTGCCACCGAGTACGAACGGTCGAGCCGGGCGCACTCCGCGCACTGCGCCGACACGGCCGACTCCGGGACGGGAGCGCCGACCGGGCACGGAGTATGCCGCTCGGCTCGGCGGACCCCGACGCAGCGCCGCTCCGCGCCGGCGGTGAACGCGATGGGCCGCCCGGACGGCAACGGGGAGGCGCGCTCGCCGTGCCCGGGATGGCGCCAGCACAGCGCCGGACCCGCCGCACGGTCCCAGCGCAGCCCGGTGCACTGCCAGACCACCTGGTCGGCGAGCCGGGAGTCAACGGGCATGGCGCGATGCCCGCCCGCACGGTCGGTGGTCATCGCCGCCCGTTGAGGGAGGCGTGTCCGCACGGCGGACGGCTGCCCGCCGGTGGCCGCCGCCGCACCCCTGTGACGCTCATCCGCCTGTTCCTCTTCCTCTCGGCTTCTTCTTGTGCGCCGTCGCCGTCAGCGTCGCCGTCGCGGTCGCCGTCAGCGTCGCCGTCGCCGTCGCAGTCGCGGTCGCCGTCGCTAACCCAGCCGCCGAAGCTGCTGCTGGCTGCCGCTGCGGCCGCCCTCGCGGCCCGTCAGCCGACGACCGGCGAGTGCTCGCGCCACAAGCGCGCCAGACCGATGTCTCCCGTTGTGCGTATCTCACCGTTCGGCGGCCGGTTCCACACGGTCAGATAGAGATCCGCCACCGATCCGCTGATCTCGCATTCCGTCACTTCTCCGGCGCCCTCGGCGCCCTGCGGGTGCGGGTCGGACGGCACCAGCGGGTGGCTGGAGGCGGTTGCCGTGTCCTCCCGCACGGCGACCGGCGGGCCCGCGGAGAGCTGGACCGCCCACCGTGCCGCGGTGTCCGTGGCGCGCAGCCGCAGCACACCTGGCCGGTCGCTGCGCACCTTGCTGCGCTCGCGGGCGTGGAACCCCATCAGCAACTCGTCGATGCCGTCGTCGGCGAAGTCCGCGTCGGTCACGGACACCCCCGAGCCCGCGGCCAGTTCGGCGTCCACCCGGTGGATCGCCGTCTCGTGTGCCTGCCGCCGCGACCAGAAGGTCAGCGGCGAAGGGGCGGGCAGAAACGTCCAGCACGACAGCTCGGGCGGCGCCGCAGCGAGCGCCTTCACCAGCGCTTGGTGACCGTCCCTGAACCACCGGATCAACGCGGGGCCGTCCAGCCCCGGGTCCTCCGGCGGGTGGACCGGCTCGGGCAGCGCGCCCGCCACGAAACCCGTCGCCCACCGGTGCACCCGGCCGGTGTGCGTCACGAGATCCCGTACAGCCCACTCCGGGCAGCTGGGCACGGCGGCGTCAAGCCCGGCCCGCTCGGCGGCGTCGGCCAGCAGAACTCCCTCGCGATGGAGGACGTCGATCAGCTTGGTGGTGTCCATGTCCCGAGTCTGGCAGGCGGCACTGACAATCCCCCGGGCTCGTCCGCGACCGTCATCCCGCCATCCCACCACCCTGCCAATCAGGCAGACCGTCCGCCCGCGCTCCCCGCTTGACCGTCAGCCGTCAGCCGTCAGCCGTCAGCCGTCAGCCGTCAGCCGTCAGCCGTCAGCCGTCAGCCGGACGGAGCGCGTTGCGCGTCGTGTACGCGACGACGGCCGCGACCGCCGCCAGCAGTGCGACGGTCGTCAGTGCGGTGGGCAGCGAGAACCAGTCGGCGAGGAAGCCGATCGCGGGCGGGCCGCACAGCATGCCCCCGTAACCGAAGGTGGAGGCGGCGGCTACGCCGCTCGGCCCGGTGAGAGCGCCCGCGCGTTCGATGGCGATCGGGAAGATATTGGCCAGCCCGAGCCCGGTGACGGCGAAGCCGAGCAGCACCAGCCACACGTTCGGGGCGAGCGCGCCGAACAGCATCCCGGCCGCTGCCGTCGCCCCGCCCGCCACGAGGGCCCGGGTCTGGCCGAGGCGTTCGAGGAGTGCGGTCCCTGACAGCCGCCCGATGGTCATGGTGGCGGCGAAGACCGCATACCCGGCGGCGGCCACGCCCGGGTGTGCGTCGAGGTCCTGCTCCAGATGGAGGGAGCCCCAGTCAGCGAGGGCTCCCTCCCCGTACGCCGTGCACAGGGCGATGAGGCCGAGGACGGCGACCAGGAGGCGGGCGCGTCCGGCGGGGGCGCTTCCCTCCGCCGCGGGCGGCTGTTCGCGGGGGCGCCGTGGGATCGGGTGTGCGAGCAGGGATCGCCCGGCGGCCACAGCGACGACCAGGCCGATGAGGGTGAGGGCCGTCAGATGGCGGGTGGCCGACAAGTGCGCGGCGACCAGTCCGCCCAGCCCGGCGCCCAGCATGCCGCCCAGGCTGAAGGCGGCGTGGAAGCTGGGCATGACGGGGCGGCGCAGGGCGGCGACGAGATCGACGGCCGCGCTGTTCATGGCGACGTTCAGGGCCCCGTATCCGGCGCCGAAGACGAGCAGCACCAGTCCGAGGGAGAGCACCGAGTGGGTGCGCGGTGGCAGCGCGACGCTCAGCGAGAGCAGGACGGCGGCGGCGACCGTCACGGGCTGGTGCCCGTACCGCTGGCAGAGCCGTCCGGTGAACATCATGGTCGCGACGGCGCCGCCGGACACGCCGAGCAAAGCGAGCCCGAGATCACCGGCGGAGGCGCCGGTCTGGTGCTTGATGGCGGGGATGCGGACGACCCATCCGGCGAAGATGAAGCCGTCGAGAGCGAAGAAAACGGTCAGCGCGGTACGGAGGCGGGCGAGGGCGGGAGTCACGGTGGTGGTCCGGCGTCCTCCCCAGGCGACCGTCCGTATTTTGTTTAGCGTCGGCACAAAGCCAGAATAGGGGCGTGACCCTGACACGGACAAGACTGGAACGCGGCCGCAGCGCCCTGGGCCCGGCGCTGGAACTCGTACACACCGGCCGCGCGCCCACCCGCGCCGTCCTCACCGCCGAACTCGGCGTGACCCGCGCCACAGCCGGAGCGGTCGCCGCCGAACTTGAGGCGCTCGGACTCATTCAGGTGGACTCGCGGCCCGGCGCCGCGGCCGGTACCCAGGGCCGCCCCTCCCACCGGCTGACCGTCGCCCCGCGCGGCCCCGTCGTGCTCGCCGCGCAGGTGCACGCCGACGGCTTCCGGGCGGCTCTTGTCGGCCTCGGTGGGCGGATCGTCGCCACAGCGCCCGGCTGTATGGCTGTGCCCGCGGACCCGGCGGCCGTGCTGGACGCCGTGGTGGAGGCCGGTGCCGGGCTCCTCCGGGAGACGGGGCGGCGCTGTCTCGGTGCGGGGCTGGCGGTCCCCTCGGCCGTGGCGGAGCCGGAGGGCACCGCGCTGAACCCGCTGCACGTCGCCTGGGAGGCGGGTGCTCCGGTACGCGACCTCTTCCGGCGCAGCCTCGCCGCCGCCGGCATCCCCGGCCCTGCCGGGGCCTCGGACGAGAGGAGTGGGCCGGGTGCGGCGGACCCGGAGGCGCACGGCCACACCGGAAACGACGTCAACCTCGCCGCCCTCGCGGAACATCGCCACGGCGCGGGCAGCGGCGCGCGGCAACTGCTGTGCGTGGCCACCGGGCACCGTGGTGTCGGTGGTGCGCTCGTCCTCGACGGCCGCTTGCACACCGGCAGTTCCGGTCTCGCCCTGGAGGTCGGCCACCTCACCGTCAACCCGGAAGGCCGCCCCTGCTACTGCGGCAGTCGCGGCTGCCTCGACGTCGAGGCGGACCCGCTCGCCTTCCTGACCGCCGCGGAACGCGCGCCCGGACCGGAGGTCTCGCTCCTCCAGCAGGCCCGCGACCTGCTCCACCGCGAGTACGGCGACCCGACCGTACGGAACGCGGCCCACCAGCTCATCGACCGGCTCGGCCTCGGCCTCGCCGGGCTGGTCAACATCCTCAACCCCGACCGCATCATCCTCGGGGGGCTGCACCGCGAACTGCTCGACGCCGACCCCGAGCGGCTGCGCGCCGTGGTCGCCGAGCGCAGCCTGTGGGGCCGCAGCGGCGGAGTCCCGATCCTGCCCTGCACGCTCGACCACAACAGCCTGGTGGGCGCGGCGGAACTGGCCTGGCAGCCGGTCCTCGACGACCCGCTGGCCGCGCTGGGGCGCTGATCACATGGGCTGACGGCGGCACGGGAGGTGGCGCGCGGTGCCGCCCGGCGTGCGGTCCGACCGGGCCCCGGTCGCGACGACTGCCGCTGCGATTCCGCGACGGCAGCTGCCGGCCGCAGCGACGGTTGCTACGACGGCTGCCGCGGTGTGCTGGACGGGTGCGCTGGACGACCGCACTAGGTCGGTCTCTCAAATATGAGATAACTTCTCTCTTATGAGAAGCGGTGAAGCGGAGCCGACGCCCGGCGGCGACACGGGGGGCTCCGATCCTGTGGAGGCCCGGCTGGCGGAGCGGCTGGCGGAGCTGCGGACGGAACGCGGCTGGTCGCTGGAGGAGCTGGCGCGGGGGACGGGTATCAGCCGTTCCACCCTGTCGCGGCTGGAACGCGGCGAGATCAGCCCGACGGCGGCCCTGCTGGGCAAGCTGGGCGCGGTCTACGGGCGGACGACATCGCGGCTGCTCGCCGAGGCGGAGACCGAGCCGCCGCAGCTGGTGACCGCCGCCGCCCAGCTGGTGTGGCGCGACGAGACCTCGGGGTTCATCCGTACGGCCGTGTCCCCGCCCCACCCGGGCCTGCGCGGCGAGCTCGTCCAGGGCGTCCTGCTGCCGGGCGCGGACATCGCCTATGACGAGCCGCCGCCCGTGCCCGGCATGGAGCAGCACATCTGGGTGCTCGACGGAGCGGTGGAGATCACCGCCAACGGCGGTACGTACGAGGTCAGGACGGGCGACTGTCTGCGGTTCCGGCTGTGGGGCCGCTCGCGGTTCCGCTGTCTGGGCTCCCAGCCGGTCCGCTACGCGCTGATGATCATCATGCCGTGAACCGGGCGCTCACCGCTGTGCGCACCGCGCCGCACCAGTGTGCGCACCGTACGGCCGGTACGCGCCTGCGCGCGGCCCGAGCGGCGGCTGATCTCTCTGATTTCCCCTCCCCCCGACCCACCCGCCCCGCCCGCGGCACGCAGCAAAGGACGGCACCATGCACACCATCACCCGGCTGTCCGCCGGTGACTTCGGCGGCAGCGTCAAGGGCCTCGCCGACGTGTTGGCCGCCACCGTCAACGGTGGCTCCTCCGTCGGGTTCCTCGCCCCCTTCGACCAGGCCGCGGCGGCCGAGTGGTGGCAGGCCCAGGCTTCCGCCGTGGCCGATGGCAGCCTCATCGTCTGGGTCGTCCGTGACGCCCGAGGCATCGCCGCCACCGTCAGCCTGGCCCTGAACGGCAAGCCAAACGGACGGCACCGCGCCGAGGTCGTCAAGCTGATGGTCCACCCGGACGCCCGCGGCAGGGGCCTGGGACACGCACTCGTCCGGACCGTCGAACAGGGCGCGCGCGAAGCCGGGGTGACCCTCCTGCTCCTGGACACCGAGACCGGCAGCCCCGCGGAGCGGCTCTACCTCACCCACGGCTGGTCCCGCCTCGGTGTCGTACCCGGTTACGCCGCCGACGCGCACGGCTCCCTCCAGGGCAGCACCTTCTTCTTCAAACAGCTCGGCTGACCGGTGCGCGGACGGCGCCGACCGCCGTCGCGCGCCTGCGCCTCGGGGGCCGGGCCTCGGGCCCGCGCGCGTCACCCGTAGCCAGTCGCACACGCGGTCGTCTCGTCCCGTCAGATGCCGTGCACAGCGGCGACGGTGAAGGGGGCCTGGGGAGTCCCCGGGCCCATCGGGCCGCCCTTGTCGAACTGTGAACGGACCACCAGTGTGCGTCCGCCCTGCCGGACGAGCGTGGTGGGGATCTGCAGTGCCTCGTCGGTGATCCGCCGCTCCTCGCGTGCGCCGGTACCCTCACCGGTCAGCCGCCAGCGACTGACGGAGTTGCTGGCGTTGTGCGCCACCCACAGGGTGTTGTGGCGCAGTTCGAGGCCGTCGGCGTGCCGCATGTCCCCCCGCAGGGCGACCCGGCGGATGTCACCCGAGGCGAGGCCGACCCGGTAGAGGCCGCCGCCCGTCATGTCGGCCGTCAGCAGGTAGCGGCCCGAGGGGTCGGCGACGATTCCATTGAGGGTGATCGTCCCGGAGCCGTCCGGGGCGGCGGCGGACAGGTCGAAGCGCGTGGTGAGCGTGGAGCGCCCGCCGTGCGCCGCCGCACGCTTCAGTTCGCCCGGGGTGACGCGGTAGAGCACCGATCGCACGCTGTCGGTGAC
Source organism: Streptomyces sp. A01 (assembly GCF_059026195.1). Classification (NCBI taxonomy): domain Bacteria; kingdom Bacillati; phylum Actinomycetota; class Actinomycetes; order Kitasatosporales; family Streptomycetaceae; genus Streptomyces; species Streptomyces sp. A01. The sequence continues at coordinate 221,950 of NZ_JBWLKN010000004.1, forward strand.
GTAGGCGCTGCCGTCCGGGGCGATGGCGAGGTCGTTGACGAACGCCGGGTCCTGGCCGGGGATGTCGAAGCGGGCGATCAGTTCGCGTGTCCGGATGTCGTACACGGCGACGCCCGCCGTGGAGTCGGTCACCCACAGCCGCCCGGCGCGGTCCACCTTCAGCCCGTTGGCGGTGTCCCGACCGTCCGTCCCCGCGGGCAGGAAGACCGTGGCGGTGCGATGCCCCGGGGTGATCCGGTAGACCGCGCCGGTGCTGTACGAACCCACGTAGAGCTCTCCGGTCCGCGGGTCGGCGGCGATGCCCTCCGGGTACGCCCGGCCTTCGGGCAGTTCGTACGCCGTGTGAATCCGCGCGTGCGCGGCGCTTGTGGGGGCCGGCTCGGACGGGCGGAGTCCGGCTTCGGCCGCTGAGGCGGAAGGTGAGGCGCTGAGCAGCGCCAGGGCGGTGGTCATGGCCGCGGTCAGGGCCAGTGTCGTCGCGGCCGTGCGTGGGTGCCGGAGGGATCGGGGCATGGCGTCTCTCTTTCGTCTGCTCCGCGGTGTGCGCGAGCGGTGTGCGTGAGTGGTGTGTGCGAGCGGTGTGCGTGAGTGGTGTGTGCGAGCGGTGCGCACAGGCATTCATGTAGTTACGCACACTAGTTAGAGCTCTAATGCTCGTCAACACCCTTATGGGTGCGTGGCCGATACCATGCCGGAATGACGTCCATGCCCGCCGCCGAGCGCATCGGCTCGCATATCAAGCGAGCGGAGAAGGCCCTCAACGCGACCAAGCACGCGGCGCTCAAGCCGGCCGGCCTGACCGTCGCGCAGTACGCGGCCCTGCTGTATCTCTCCGAGAGCCCCGGGATCTCGGCCGCCGCGCTGGCCAGGGCGTGTGGCGTCACGCCCCCCACCATGAACACGGTCCTGAAGAACCTTCAGGAGAGCGGTCTGATCGAGCGCACCCCGCACGAATGGCACAAGAACGTCCTGGAGACCCAGCTCACGGAGGCGGGGAGGACCGTGATGGCCGACGCGGACGCGCGGGCCATCCGGGTGGAGCGGGCCCTGGCCGCCGAGTTCACCGAGCAGGAGCGGGAGACGCTGGTCAGCCTCCTGGGCCGCTGCGTGGACCTCCTCGAATCGGTCAGGCCCGGTTAGCTTCTTCCTCCGGCAGGGCCGGAGCCGCGGCCGGCCCGGAAGCCGAGGGCTGCTGGGGAACCAGGTCCGGAGCCGGGCCTCCCCGGCCGGCCCCTGCTCCGAGGCGGCGGCGTACGCGGTCGGCGTCCATGTGCGCCGGATTCGCCTCCAGCCAGCCACGGGCGTACGCGGCGGCCTGGCGCCACTGGTCCGGGGCGCACTCGTCGCGCTCCAAGAGGGCGGCCAGCAGCGAGCCCACGCCGGGACCCGGCTCCCGCCCGAGCATCCAGGTCAGCCCGCAACCGATGGCGCGGGCGGCCTGGCCCCTGGAGAGGCGCTTGGACAGCACCAGCCGCAGCAGGGGCTTGGCTTCGGCGCTCTCGACTCCGTCGGCTTGCCGCAAGGCCCGTTCGATCGCGGCGTGCTCATGCTCCTCGGACAGCCGGTTGTTCCGCAGCAGCGCCAGCAGCACGGGGCGGGTCTTGAACGTCCGCCCGCTGGTCCTGGTCAGCAGGGCGAGGGCTTCCTCGGCCGCCTCCCACAGCTGCTCCGGGGCCAGCTCCGGGGTGCGCAGCAGGGCCACGATGACGAGCCGCGCCTTGATCACCTCGTCCGAGCGGAGATACGCCAGCGCCTGACCGGCCACCGCCTGCTTCTGCTCGGCCACGAGGTCCGCGCCCTCCAGCAGGGCGCAGAAGTCCTTCCAACTGAGCACGGAGGCGAGGGCGGCGTGCACGGCGGAGACCATCATGCGGCGGTCCGGCTGGTCGCCCGCCCGGGCCCCCGCGCCGCCTTGCGCCGTACCCGTTCTGGCCGTGCCGTTCGTCCTGGTTTCCCCGGTCCGCCCCGGCCCGGTGCCGGCGGGTCCCTCGTCGGGGCGGGTCAGCAGCCGCAGCAGCACCGTGCCGCGTTCCGGATCGTCGGGGTGGGCCAGCAGCCAGGCCCGGGTTTCCTCCACCCCGCGCAGCCAGGCGCCGAAGGCGTCGTCACCGTGGTCGGTGAGGAAGGCGCGTACCTCCCTGGCCGACTCGTGCTCAGGGTTGGTCGCGTACCAGTTGAGCGCGTGGACGCTGAGGGCACGCCACTGCTCCTCGCTCAGCCCCGGGCGGCCCGCCAGGGCGCGCAGCACCCGGGGAGCGTCGGCCGCCGTCTCCCGCTCGGCGAGCCAGGCCAGACCGAGCGCTGTGGCGCGCGCGGCGCTCTCGCCGGTCAACGGGCGGTCCAGCAGTGCCAGCAGCGGGGGCAGTGAGCCCGTGGTGTCATCCGTCTCCAGCAGTGCGGTGGCCCGCTCGACGGCCGCCGCCTCCTGCTCAGTGGTGAGCTGGCGGCAGCGGAGCACGGCGGCCAGCGCGGCGCGCGCGGCGCGCCCGGTGTCGGTCGTGTCGAGGCGGGCCAGGGCCCGGGCGGCGAGGTTCCGGGCCTCCGGCGCCGTCAGCCCCGGGCAGCCGAGCATCGCCGCGATGTCACTCAGGTCGGGCGGCGCGGGGGAGTCGGCCGCCGCGGGCCAGCCGCGTGCGCCGCCGGTCCAGCCGCGTGATCGGACCACCCGCAGCCAGACGGTCCCCCGGTCGCGGTGGCGCCAGGGCCGGCCGAGCCAGTCGACGGCGTGGCGCAGGGCGTCCTGCTCCTGGTGCGGCAGCAGGCCAGGTGCCGAGAGCAGCAGACACAGGCTCCGGCTCACCTCGGTGCTGTCGGCGCGGCCCCTGCTGTCCGTGCTGTCCGTACTGACCGTGTCGTCCGCTCTGTCCGTGCCGCCGGCGCGGTTGTACGAGGCCAGCCAGTCCAGCGCGGCCTGTGCCGCGCGGCGGGTCTGGTCGCGCCGCAGGCCCTGGCAGGCGAGTGCGGCGCGGTGGACGGCGGCCGATTCGGGCGTGTGGGCGTGTGCCTCCAGCCAGTTGAGGGCGAAGTCGATGGTCCGCCGGTGCCATGCGCCGGACGGGGCGCGGGTGAGGAGCCCGCACAGCACCTGTGCGGTGTTGGCCCCGTCGGGATGCGTCTCGGCCCAGGCCAGGGCCCGTTCGGCCAGATCGGCCGACGCGTCCGGAGGCAGGCCGGTCTCGGCGAGCAGCGGGCGAATGACGTACCCGGCTGGAGGCGTGTCCCCGAACGCGGCGATCCACGAGAGGGCGAAGCCGACGGCCTGGTCGCGCTGCTCGCCGCTGGCGGCCCGATGGGTGAGCAGCGGGCCGAGTACGAGCGCCGCCGTCGCGGTCTCGGCGTGCCCGTGGCCGAGCCACGCCAGCGCGTGCTCGACGGCGCGGTCCGACCGGAGCTCGGCCAGGTCGTCGCGGCACAGCAAGGCGTGCAGGACGAACCGTGCCGCGGGCTCCGCCTCGTTGTCCGTGAGCCACGCCAGGGCGAGGCCCGCCGTCTGCTTGCGCTGCTGGCGGCTGAGGTGCGGCTGGGCGACGAGCGGGGCCAGTACGAAGCTGGCGGTGGGGTGGCCCGCGTTCCCCGCGCCGATCCAGGCAAGCGCGAAGGAAATGGCGCGGCGGGCGGAGGTGTGGTCCAGATCGGTGCGGGACAGCAGCCGGTGGAAGACGAACGTCGCGTCCAGCGTGTGATGCACGTGCAGCCAGCTGAAGGCGTACTGCGCCGCGCCGGTCAGCTGGGCGGGTTCCAGGGCGCGGGCCGGGCGCAGCAGGGCGCTGAGGACGAACCGGGCGGCGCGGTGCCGCTTCCACAGGTCGAGCCAGGCCAGCGCGTAGGCGATGACCTGCTCCTGGTAGGCGGCGGGCAGGTCGCGCCGCTCCAGGAGGGCGTGGATCACGTGGTGGGAGGTCTCCGCCTCGGGGCCGCCCCGGTACAGCCAGGACAGCGCCGCTTCGACCAGGCGCTCGGGCACCCCGGCCGTGGCGGACTCGACCGCCTGGGCCAGCAGGGCGCGGGCCGTCGGAGAGTCCTTCTCACGGGTGAGCCACGGCTGGGCGACCTCGTCCCACACGGTGTCGACGGACGCCTGCCACGGCCTGCGGCTGAGCAGGGTGAGCAGTGCCTGCCGCCCGTCCTCCCCGGCGCGCTTCAGCAGCGCGCCGAGCCGGGGTGCTTCGTCGCGCAGCCAGCCGCCGGTGATACGGGCGACCTCGCGGCTGTCGGCGTCGCCGAGGTCGGCGGCGAGCCGCGCCAGGTGCCCGGTGAACCCACCGAACGTACGGGCGCTGATGAGAGATGTGGAGAACACGGCCCGTACCGATTCCAGGTGGACCGGCGACACGGGCAGCAGGAGCTGGCGTACCAGCTCGTCCGTGACGATGTCGTGAACGACCATCAGCTGGTCCTCGTGCGGCTCCTCAAGCCAGCCCAGCTCGGTGAGGGTGCGCACGACGTACTCACCGTCGAGCCCGCTGCCCCGCCCCGCAAGGAAGGCGTCGACGGCGGCGACGACCGCGTCACGCGGCTGCGGGCACGCGTACGCGGCGACGGTGGCGGCGAGCTGCCGGTCACCGGGCGGCCGGGCCCGTTCCGCCGCTTCGCGGCTGTCCCAGTCGGCGCCCTCGGGGGCGCGCAGCCGGTCCTCCTGGAGCCGGGGGTCCAGCCACGCCAGCAGGTCGTCGCTGCGCCACCCGGAGAGCTGGGGGATGGCCTGCCGCGCCAGGAAGCGCCGTTCGATCTGGGCGGCGACCAGCAGCGCGATGATGGGGCGCTGGCCGCACGCGTCGCGCAGCGCCGCCTGGCCCCAGGCGTCGAGCGCGCGCGGGGCGACGACGGGCAGCATCGCGTCGATCACGGCCGACTGGTGGCCGGTGTCCTGGCGCAGCGCCACCTCGTCGAAGAGCTGGCGGACACCGCGCTTGCGGAGGACCGGCAGGGTGCCGGGCCGGGTGGAGGCGATGCAGGCGACCTGGATGCCGCGCTCACCGGCGCCGAGCATGAACTCGTCGGCGAGGGCACCGAGGTCCAGCTGCGCGCAGGTGTCGAGGTAGTCGAGGACGAGCAGCACCCGGGGCCGGCGGGCCTCGAAGACGGCCTGTTCGAGGTGGCCGACGGTCAGGGAGCGCTGCCGGTCGGTGCGTACGTGCAGGACATGCCAGCCGTCGTCGTGCGCCGCCTGCGCCACCTCGAAGCAGGTGCGGGTCTTGCCCGTGCCCGCCGCGCCCACGAGCAGCACGCCGCGCCCGCGTTCGGCGTCGCCGAGCCGCTCCAGGAGCCGCCGGGGCGCGGCCTCGCTGTGCGGCCCCGGGCTGACGAACGGCAGGTGCTCCGGCAGCAGATAGCTGCGGGTCCCGCGCAGCTTGCTCAGCACGCTCTCGTGGGTGCGTACGTTGCTGGGCAGGGCGCGGGGCGCGCCGCCGGGCAGCGGGACGTCCACCGGCTCCGGGCTGACCTCGTGCGCGCGCAGGTAGCGCGCGAACTTGCCGCCCGTGGCGAGGCCGTCGACCCGGGTGGCGAGGGTGGAGCGGGTACCCGCCGGGGACAGGTGGGTGGCGTAGACGCCGACGATCAGGTGCTCGGCGTCGGGTCCGGTGCCGAGCGGGCTGAGTACCGCGGCCCCGGAGAACCCCTCCCAGGGCGAGCCAGCCCCGGTCAGGGCCGTGGGCTGGGCGGTGTCGTGCCACAGGTCGAGTCCGTCGGCGCCGGGCAGGGACGCCAGCTGGATGCTGCCGGTGGTCTGCCGCCGGCGCGGCAGCCCGTCCTCGCGGGCGAAGCGGGGGAAGCCCATGGCGTGGAAGCCCACCGTGCCCACGGCCGTGGGCAGCCGCCCGAACCGCATCGGCGGCAGCTCGTCCATGGGCTCGGCGAGGATCAGCAGCGCCAGGTCGAGGGCGGGGTCCGGCACCACGAGTTCGACCGCCGCCTCACCGGCGCCGCGCAGCGGGGCGGGGCGCAGCACGCGGTAGGAATAGCGGCTGTCGTCGACCACATGCCGTGCGGTCAGGACGAGTTCGCCGGTGAGCAGGAACCCCGAGCCGCCGTAGCGCGAGGCGCCGTCCGGCTGGCTGATTCTGACGACCTCGACGGCCCGGTCCGGCAGGTCACGCACGCCGCTGTCCCTTCCCGCACCGGTCAGTTGGGCCGCCGGTCAGGCTGGGCGGCGATGCGGACCGCTTCGCCCGTCTCCGTCTCGGCCGCGAGCTGCAACGCGAGGGTGTGGGTCGTGGTGGCGGTGGAGGAGGCGCCTCCCTGCCCCGAGACCACCCAGAACTTGACCCCCGCGTGGCCCTCCCTGGCATTCTCGACGGCGACCTGAAGCTCCAAACTGATCGATTCGATACGGAACTTGACCGTTTCGTTCTCCCCGTCAGCCATGGCTTCCGCCAGCTCCGCCCGCAGCCCGCGGATCGCCCGCGCGAGCCCAATGTCCGTCTCCATGGAACGCTCCCCTCCAGCAGGTTCCTCACCGTACAACGGGGTGATCGCACCCGATCACGCTCTTCCCGGCCACCCCTGCGGCGTTTCAGCCACGCCGTGGCTCCTCCGGCCGACCCTGAGGCGTCCGCCCGGAGTGTCACCACCGGAGGTACGCGGACGGCCCGGGCCTACTCCCCGCGGGGTACATCAGGTGCCGCTGGCCGTACGACGACCTCGGAGCCCGCGGCGACCACGCTCGGTAGTGACAGCACGAGCCATCCCTACCGAGGAGTCCGATCACGATGAACACTCTCGCGCACGCCTGGGGCGACGGCGGGGGACCCGGCCCCTGGATTCTGTTCTTCCCCCTCATCTGGGCCCTGGTCATCGGGGGTGGCTTCGCAGTGCTGCGACGCACCGTCTGGCGGGGCCGGGGACCGTGGGCACGGGGCATGGCGCCGTCGCACGGGCCCCAGTCACCCCTGAACGTCCTCGGCCGCAGGTTCGCCGCGGGCGAGATCGACGAGGACGAGTACTGGCGCCGCATGTCGGTCCTCGACGAGGAGTTCGGCCGCGGCCGGAAGGGCGGTGCGGCATGAGCGCCCCGCATGCCCCCGGCACCGAGTGCGCCGCCCGGGTGGTGGAAGCGGTGAAGGTCTACGGCTCCGGGGACACCGAGGTCCGCGCCCTCGACGGGGTCACCGTCGACTTCCCCACCGGGCGGTTCACCGCCATCATGGGCCCCTCCGGCTCCGGCAAGTCCACGCTGATGCACTGCGCGGCCGGACTCGACACCCTCACCTCCGGCTCCGCCTTCATCGCCGGGACCGACCTGAGCGCGCTCGACGACCGGCGGCTGACCCTGCTGCGCAGAGAGCGGATCGGCTTCGTCTTCCAGGCGTTCAACCTGATCCCCACCCTGACCGTCGCCGAGAACATCACCCTGCCGCAGGACCTGGCGGGGCAGCGCACCGACCCCGAGTGGCTGGACAGCCTCATCAGGGTCGTCGGTCTTGGCGAGCGGCTGCACCACCGGCCGAGCGAACTCTCCGGCGGCCAGCAGCAGCGCGTCGCCGTCGCCCGCGCGCTCGCCGGCCGGCCCGACGTCGTCTTCGCCGACGAACCGACCGGCAACCTCGACTCCCGCTCCGGCGAGGAGGTCCTCGGGCTGCTCGGCAGCGCCGTACGCACCATGGGCCGCACCGTCGTCATGGTCACCCACGACCCGGTCGCCGCCGCCCATGCCGACGAGGTCGTCATGCTCGCCGACGGGCGGATGGTGGACCGGATGCCGGACCCCACCGCCGAGCGCGTCCTCGACCGGCTCAAGGCGTTCGACCGGGGCGCCGAAGCCGTCAGGGAGGTGGCGTCATGAGCGGCGGCCGCGCCGCGCTGCGCATCAGCCTGGCGTCCCTGCGCGCGCACAAACGGCGCTTCGCCGGAACGTTCTCCGCCGTCCTGCTCGGCGTCGCCTTCCTCGGCGGCACCCTCATCATGGGCGACACGCTGCGCGCCAGCTTCGACACGATGTTCGGCAACGCCACCAGCGGCACCGACGCCGTGGTGCGCGGCGCCGACGCCATCACCACCCCCGACGACAACGCGGGGACCAGGGAGCCCGTCGCGACCTCCACCGTGCGGGAGATCGAGCGGGTGGACGGTGTCGCCGCCGCGGCGCCGAACATCCAGGGCGCCGGGCAACTCGTCGGCAAGGACGGCGAGGCGATCGGCGGCCAGGGGCCACCGACCCTCGCCGGCAACTGGATCGCCGACGACAAGCTCAACGCCTACCGGCTCGCCGAGGGCCGCGCCCCCAAGGCCCCGGGGGAGGCCGTCATCAACCGCGGCGCCGCGGACAAGGGCGACCTGGGCATCGGCGACAGCACCGTCCTGCGCACCCCGGAACCCGTCAAGGTCACCATCGTCGGCATCGCCACCTTCGGCGGCGAGGACGGGATGGGTGACGTCACCTTCACCGGCCTGACCCAGGCGGACGCCGGGAAGTACCTCACCGCCAAGCCGGGACTGGCCGCGAGCATCCAGGTCAGAGCCGGTCCCGGGGTCAGCCAGGAAGAGCTCGTCGACAAGCTGGCACACGTCCTCCCGCGGGGCGTCGAGGCCATCACCGGGCAGGAGTCCACCGAGGAGAACCTCGACAACGTCTCCGGGACCTTCCTGTCCCTGTTCACCACGCTGCTGCTGGTCTTCGCCGGCATCGCCCTGCTGGTGGCGACCTTCAGCATCCACAACACCTTCGCCATCGTCGTCGCCCAGCGCACCCGCGAGAACGCGCTGCTGCGGGCGCTCGGGGCCGCGCGCCGCCAGGTGATGGCCGGGGCGCTGGCCGAGGCCGCCGTCGTCGGCACCGTCGCCTCGCTCGCCGGGCTGCTCGGCGGCGTCGGCCTCGCGGCCGGGCTCCAGGCGCTCTTCCCAGCCGTCGGCTTCCCCTTCCCCGAGGGCGACCTGGTGGTCAGCGCGCTGTCGCTGCTGCTGCCGCTGGCGGTCGGAGTGGCGGTCTGCCTGGGCTCCGCGCTGGCGCCCGCCCTGCGCGCCGGGCGCACCGCGCCGCTGGCCGCGCTCCGCGAGACGGCCGTCGACCACTCCGGGGCCTCCCGCGCCCGGACGCTGGCCGGTGCGGCACTGGCGGTGACAGGCGTCGGGATCACCGTCGCCGGTGCCCTGGCCGACGACCCGTCCATCGCGGTGACCGCGACCGGCGCGGCTTTGACCCTGGCCGCCTTCGTGGTGACAGGGCCGGTCGCCTCCTCGCTGGCCGTACGGGTGTTCAGCGGCCCGCTCGGCGCGCTGCGCGGGGTCACCGGCGCGCTCGCCGGGCGCAACGCCCTGCGCAGCCCCAAGCGGACGGCGGCGACCGCCACCGCGCTGATGATCGGCGTGAGCGTGGTCTCGCTGTTCACGGTGTTCGCCGCGTCCCTGAAGGCGACGATGAACGAGACCGTCTCCCGCACCTTCGCGGGCGACGTCGCGGTCAGCGTCCCCGCGTTCGGCGGTGGCGGCTCCGGGCTCAGCCCCCGGCTCGCCCTGGCCCTCGGCAAGCTGCCCCAGGTGGACACCGCGCTCGGCCTCGGCCGCGGGGTGGCCAAGGTGGACGGCAGCGGGCGGCAACTGACCGTCACCGACCCGGCGGCACTGTCGGGAGTGCTCAACCTCGGCGACGTCGACGGCGGCTTCGGTGGCCTCGGCAAGACCGGCATCGCCGTGTCCGCCAGCGAGGCCGACAAGCACGGCTGGCGCGTCGGCAGCACGACCGAGCTGGCGTTCACCGACGGCGAGCGGCAGAGATTCACGGTGCGCGCCGTCTACGAGGAGAAGGACCTCGCGGGCGACTACATCATCACCCGCGACGGATGGGCCCCGTACCGGGCACAGGACGCCGACAGCCTCATCGCCGTCGCCTTCAAGGACGGTGTGTCCGTCTCCGAGGGCGAGAAGGCCGTCGAGGCGGCCGCCACCAGCTGGGGAAACCCCGAGGTGCAGACCCGCGACGAGTGGGCGGAGTCCTCGGCGGGCGGCATCGACATGATGCTCACCCTCGTCTACGCGCTGCTCGCACTGGCCGTACTGATCGCTCTGCTCGGCATCGCCAACACCCTCACGCTGGCCGTCCACGAGCGCACCCGCGAACTCGGCCTGCTGCGCGCCGTCGGCCAGACCCGGGCCCAGCTGCGTGCGATGGTGCGCTGGGAGTCGGTACTGGTCGCCGCGTTCGGCACCTTCGGCGGACTCGCGCTCGGCAGCTTCCTCGGCTGGGCGCTGGTGAAGGCGGCCGTCAACGCGGGCGACGGAGCCTTCGCGCTCCCGCCGGAACGGCTCGCGATCGTCGCCCTGGTGGGCCTGGTCGCCGGTGCGCTGGCCGCGCTGCGCCCCGCCCGCCGTGCGGCGAGGCTGGACGTGCTGCGCGCCATCGCCACCGAGTGAGCCGCGGCTGTACGGGCGCCGGCCGCCACGCGTGCGCGTGCGTCCGGCGCCCGTACGGCTCCGTACGGCATCCCGGTCGCCCTCAGGGGGACCCGGACAGCCCCGGTGCCCGGCGGGGGCGCCGCCCGGTCAGTGGACGGCCGCTGACCGGGCGGTCTGCCGTTCGCGCTGCGGCGCCGCGTGGCGAGCGGGCTCGGAACGTGTGAGCGGGGCGCTGTGGCCCGGTTCCGTGATGGGGAGAGCGGGATCGTAGGGGATACGCCGCCGCAGTACCTCGGTGGGCTGCGAGGCCGACAGGGTGAACCACACGGTCTTGCCGTCGCCGTCGTCCCTGGCGCGCACGCCCCAGCTCTCGCTGACGGCGGCGATCAGGGCGAGTCCACGGCCGTGGGTGCCCTCGGCGCCGTACGTGGGCAGGGGCTCCCGTGGGTCGCTGTCACGGACGGAGACCGTCAGCTGGTCGAGGACCCAGACGAGATCCACCGTGCAGCGTTTGTCCGGTTCGGCGTGGAGATAGACGTTGGTGAGCAATTCGGAGACGCCGAGCGCCGCCGTGTCTATCAAGGAATCCAGATGCCAGTAACGCAAGTGCGCCGATACGATTCTGCGGACCTGGCCGATCCGCTCCGGGAGAGCCTGGAGCTCCACGGTGCAATGCCTGCTAGTGCTGCTGATCACGGCTGCGACTCCCTGAGAAGTAGGGCTAGCCTGATTCAGGTGCGGGCGGAGAGCGACGCGTCGGTGTGACCGCCGCGCACGACCAGTGAGCTGGTTCTCAGCGTTACCACTGGTGAACTCTCGGTGACACTGATACTCGTCCCAGGGTCAGGTCATCCGCCCGATCGCGCAACTCGCGCGCTCAACTCGTCTCCGGATGCCTCTGCGCGGAGCGCACCGCGTCCAGGAACTGCCGAGCGGCCGCCGGGCCCTCCACGGCGCCTGACTCGCGCTGTCCGAGGGTCAGCAGATACCGCGTACCGTTCACGGTGGCGAGCGCGCGGTCCCTGGCCGCGAACCACGGCTTGCTCGCGTGCACCGACCGCAGCGGGGCGCTGTCGATCTCCCGGCCGTAGCTGGTCAGCAACTCCAGCCTGCCGTCCTTGATCAGCACCTGCCCGGCACGGGTCACCGAGCGAAGGAACCGCTCGATCCGCACCCCGGTCGCGTTGAACTCGGCATCCGCCACGGTCTTCGCCTCCCCAGCGACTCGGCGACCATGCCCGGCCGGACACCCGTCACCCGGCCGCGCTGTCACCGTCCTCCTGGGGGAAGTCTGCCTGGCCCGCGAGCCGGGCACCAGTGCCCATTTATGATCAGAACGGACCAGGGTGCGCCATCCCGGGTCCCGAACCAGTACAAGGAGCGGCGTGGACAGCACCGAGACCATCGACGTGGACCGTACCGATCACGCGTACCGGGCCTGGCTGAACGAGGCCGTGCGCAAGGTGCAGGCCGACGCCAACCGGTCGGCTGACACTCATCTGCTGCGTTTCCCGCTGCCGGAGGCGTGGGGCATCGACCTCTACCTCAAGGACGAGTCCACCCACCCCACCGGCAGCCTCAAGCACCGGCTCGCCCGCTCGCTGTTCCTGTACGGGCTGTGCAACGGCTGGATTCGTCCCGGCAAGCCGGTCATCGAGGCGTCCAGCGGCTCCACCGCCGTCTCCGAGGCGTACTTCGCGAAGCTGATCGGTGTGCCCTTCATCGCCGTCATGCCCCGCACCACCAGCCGCGAGAAGTGCCGCCTGATCGAGTCCCACGGCGGCCGGTGCCACTTCGTGGACGACCCGCGCACGATGTACGCGGAGTCGGCGACGCTGGCCGCCTCCTCCGGTGGCCACTACATGGACCAGTTCACGTACGCCGAGCGTGCGACCGACTGGCGCGGCAACAACAACATCGCCGAGTCGATCTACCAACAGCTCCGCCTTGAGCGGTACCCCGATCCCACCTGGATCGTGGCCACGGCGGGGACCGGCGGCACCTCGGCCACCATCGCCAGGTACGCGCACTACATGCAGTACGACACCCGGGTGTGCGTCGCCGACCCGGAGAACTCCTGCTTCTTCGACGGCTGGGTCTCCGGCGACGCGGAGGCGTGCAGCGAGCGCGGCTCCCGCATCGAGGGCATCGGCCGCCCGCGCATGGAGCCCAGCTTCGTGCCCGGGGCGATCGACCGGATGATGAAGGTCCCCGACGCGGCGAGCGTCGCCGCCGTCCGGGCCCTGGAGGGCGCCATCGGCCGCAAGGCGGGCGGCTCCACCGGCACCGGGCTGTGGAGCGCGCTGAAGATCGTCGCGGAGATGGTCGCCGAAGGGAGCACCGGCAGCGTCGTCACCCTCTACTGCGACCCGGGCGACCGCTACCTCGACAAGTACTACTCCGACGCCTGGCTCGCCGAACAGGGCCTGGACATCGAGCCGTATACCAAGACCCTCGAACTCTTCCTCGCCGACGGCCTCTGGCGCTGAACCCCGTCCGCCCGCTGAGGCGCCCCGTCGTCCGGCGCGCGTCAGCGGGCGGCCAGCCGCCGGTCAAGTGCGCGCAGCGCGCCCCGGAAGGACCCGCCGATGCCGGGGGCCACGAGCCGCATGGCGGCCCGGACCGGGGCGGAGGCGTCGAGCGCGAAGGTGTAGCGCACCCGCGTGCCGGCCACGGGGGTGCCGCCGGTGGCGACGGTGCGGTCGGCGGCCAGCGGGATGAGCCGCCACTCCTCCAGCAGGGCGCGCACCCCGGGAGCGTTGGTGACGTCCACCCGGTAGGCGTAGCGCTCCGCCGGGTCCGACGCCATGACCGTCTCCGCGAAGCGGGTGCCGCCGCGCAGCCGGATGTCACGCCCCCGGCCCCCGTGCGTGGGCCGGGCCGAAGCCACCGCGCTGAACCAGTGGGGCCACCCCGCGGTGTCGGCCAGTTCCGCGTAGACCGCCTCGGGCGGCGCCGCCACCTCGGTGGTGAACGGCAGCCGCAGTGGAGCCGTGTCGAGAAAGCCGAGCCCAACGGGCCGAAGTCGGCGAGGCATTGATCCGTACACCCCCGGTGCGGTCAGCGGACATCCGAGCCCGCACACTTTAGCGGGAGGGGCGTGAACTGTCTGCCGCGCGCCTCGCAATGCCCCTATGCGGTGCCCGGCGGGTCGTGCCGGGGGGGCTCCTGTCCGTGCGTCGCGGACGGCGGGTGCGTCGTGCCTGGTCGCGCGGTTCCCCGCGCCCCTGGTGGGGCACATCCCGGTGTTGTGCCAGGACTGCTTCCCCTCGGCCCGGCGGCCTCGGGAGGTCCCGTGCGCAGCCCGGTGCCCGAGAGTGTCACTGGCCGGTGTCCGCGGGCTCACCGGCGACCACCAGCTCCCGCAGCAGCTCCGACATCTCCTCCCGCGCCGCCGCGGGCAGCGCCGCGTCCGTCACCAGCGCGTCCACCTCGGACAGCGACGCGAACGAACTCAGGCCCACCTTGCCCCACTTGGTGTGATCGGCGACCACGACGACCCGCCGCGCCGACCGCACGAAATGCCGGTTCGTCTCCGCCTCGGCGAGATTCGGCGTGGAAAGCCCCGCCGTCGCCGAGATGCCGTGCACCCCGAGAAAGAGCACGTCGAAGTGCAGCGAGCGGATCGCCGCGTCGGCCACAGGACCCACCAGCGAGTCGGACGGCGTCCGCACCCCGCCGGTGAGCACCACCGTCGCCGCCCCCGCGGCCCGCTCCCGGGCTCCGGCCTGCGGCGCGGCCGCGTCGGCGGCCCGCCGCGCGCTGTGGAACACATCGGCGACGCGCATCGAGTTCGTCACCACGGTCAGGTCGGGGACGTCCACCAGATGCTGCGCCAGCGCGTACGTCGTGGTGCCCCCGGACAGGGCGATGGCGCTGCCGGGCGCGGCCAGTTGGACGGCGGCCCGCGCGATGTCCTCCTTCGCGCTCAGCTCCAGGCCGGACTTCGCCTCGAACCCCGGCTCATGCGTGCTCGCCTCGGCGACCGGCACGGCACCGCCGTGCACCTTCTCCACCACCCCGAGGCGGGCCAGCGCGTCCAGATCGCGACGGACCGTCATGTCCGACACGTTGAGCTTGCGGGTCAGCTCGTTGACCCGCGCCCCACCGCGCCGCCTGACCTCGTCGAGGATCAGGGCGCGCCGCTGCTCCGCCAGGAGGTTCTGGTTGTCGCTCACCTCGCCCGTCCCTTCCGCCCAGCCGCCGATTTCCGCGCTCATCCTCGCATGCGGACATGGCATGGACGGATCGGGCACAATCGGGTCGACAGCACAACACGCCAGCGCTCGCGCGGCGCGGCGCTACGGCAACACAGCACCGGATCGGGGGACACGGTGACGGCGACAGAGCGGCCGGGCGACGCGGCGGCCCACACGGGACAGAGCCGGCGGACGAACCGCGAGGACCGGAAGGTCGGGGCGGGCCGGGCCGCCCAGCCGGGCACCCGGGACCGGGACCAGCCCCCGCCGGGCGCCGAGGAAGCCCCCCGGCCCGAGGGCGGGGAACCGGACCGGGACGACCCCGGACTCGCGCTGGAACTCCTGGTGCACGGCGTCGGCGGCGCCACGCCCGCGCAGATGCTGGGCGACCCCAGGACGCGGCGCGTCACCGGCGACGAGACCGCCGGTGTCTACCGCCGCCCCGAGGACATCGACGCCGAGAAGCGCCCAGCGGACTACCGCGAGCGCCCCGTCGCCGAAGGCTACTGCTGGTCGGGCCTCACCTCAGGCGACGGCACCCGCGCCCTGTGGCTGCTGCTGCTCCCCTTCATGATCATCAACCTCGCGCACTGGATGCGGCCCGCGGCCGACCGCCGCGACACCACCCGCCGCGTCTACGGCGTCCTGGTGCGGCTCATCGCACTCAGCCTGACCTTGCTGCTGGTCGCCGCCGTCTGCGAGGTGGCGCTCGACCTGACGGCCTGGCAGTGCGCGGGCTCCGCCGCCTGCGCTGACGGGAAGTCATGGCTGGGCTTCGCCTCGCCCGGCCACGGCGGCTGGTGGGGCCAGCCCGGCCGCAGGCTCGCCCTGGCCGCCCTCGCGCCCATCGCCGTGACAGTACTGCTGTGGTATCTCTCCAGCCGCACATGGAGCGCGTACGAATCGCAGCCCCCGGCCGAGCGGCACGTGGACGACGACGACCCGGCGGCGGGTGACCGTCCGGCGCTGTGCCTGCCCGGCTTCTGGTACGGCCGCAGGCTCGTCGCCCGGCTGCGCGCCACGCACACCGCGGCCGGATTCCTGACCGTGGCCGGCGCGCTGACCACAGCGACGACCCGCTACGACCGAGCGCCGGGCGGCGCGGCCGCCCTCGACGTCACCGGCTGGCTGCTCAGCGGCCTGCTGGTGGCGGGCGGGCTGGCCGTCCTGCTCGCGATCTGCCGCAGGGGCCGCAGCGAGACCACACTCGACCACACGCTCGACCGGCTCACCGTGACCGTCCTGCCCGGCGCCTCGCTGGGCGTGCTCACGCTCGCCCTCGTGTACGCGGCCTGGTCGCGCCCCGGCTGGTCGTCCAGCGGGCGGCTGCCGGGTGACGCGGTGTTCGGTGTCCTCGCCCTCGCCCAGGGAGCCCTCATCACCGCCCTGGCCGTGGTCGCCATCGTGCTCTACCGCGCCGCCGCGCGCGACGCCGGACAGGGCAGGACCCCGCTGCGCGGCCTCGGCGGCCCGACGGTCGCGATGCTGGCGTGCGCGCTCGCCGGAGTGCTCTCCGGCGGCATAGCGCAACGGATAGCGGACTGGCTCGACGGCGGCGCCACCCCCGGCATGGGCGGCGGGCCGATCGAAGGACCGCCGGTGCTGCTCTCCTGGCAGGCGGCGATCATCCCGCCGCTGCTGATCATGCTGGTCCTGCTGCTCGCCGGCTTCGTCTGGCGGAGCTGGCGGATCAAGCGCGGGCTGATGCGCACGGTGCCCGACGGCTACCCGGGGGAGGAGCCCGACACCGTACGCACCAGCAAGATCGCGGGCACCATCGCGCGCGCCGGGATCACCGACTCCGTGCCGTGGATCGTCGGCCCCGTAGCGCTGATGACCCTGCTGCTCGGCTGTTTCGCCGTCGTCGGCGCATGGGCCACGGACGAGGTGCCGGGCCGGGCGGCGGACGGCACGCCCTCCGTGGTGGACGCCGCGGCACAGACCGCGCAGGCGCTCGGATCATGGCTGGTGGGCGTCGCGTTCGTCCTCTTCGTCACCTGGGGACGGCGCGCCTACCGGGACGCGGGAGCCCGCCGCACCATCGGCATCCTGTGGGACGTCGGCACATTCTGGCCGCGCGCCGCCCACCCCTTCGCGCCGCCGTGCTACGCGGAGCGGGCAGTCCCCGACCTCACCTGGCGGATGAAGACCTGGATCGAACGCACCCGGGGCCGCCTCGTCCTCTCCGGCCACTCGCAGGGCAGTGTCCTCGCCGTGGCCGCGGTCTGGCAGCTCGACTGGCGCACCCGGCGCCGCGTCGCGCTGCTCACCTACGGTTCGCCGGTCGAGCGCCTGTACGGGCGCTGGTTCCCGGCCTACTTCGGCCCGGCCCAGATGTCTGCCCTGCACCGCGAGGTGCACTGCTGGCGCAACCTGTGGCGGTTCACCGACCCGATCGGCGGCCCCATCGAGCCGCCCGGCGTCTGGACGGAGGAGCCCGCCTCCGAGCGGCCGCGGATCGACTGCGGCGCGCTCAGGGACCCGGTCGCCTACGGCCGGACCGCCGACCACCCGCTGCCCGCACCGATACTCGGCCACTCGGACTACCAGGCGGACCCGCTCTTCGCCACCGAGCGGGCCGGGCTGCTCGTCCGGCTGGAGAAGGAGGCCCTGCCCGGTCAGCGGGGCGCCGCGCCGCCCAGCGCGTCGGTGTCCACGGGGCCGTGCTCCGGGGCGGAAGCCGACGAGCTCACAGCAAGTCCGGCAAGTCCTCCGGATACAGCAGGGTGAGGTCCTCGGTGCTCGGGTCGGGCATGCGCGCGACCCGGCCCGCGTGCCGCTCGACCATCGCCTCGAAGGTCTGCCGCGCCGTGCGGCCGTTGCCGAACGCCGAGCCCTTGGGGATCGCCGTGAAGTACTTCAGCAGCGACTCGGCCGCGCCCTCGCCGAGATGGTACTCATGCTCCTCGGACTGCTGCTCCACGATGCGCAGCAGCTCCTCCGGCGCGTAGTCGTCGAAGGTGATGGTGCGCGAGAAACGGGACGCGACCCCGGGGTTGACGGACAGGAAGCGCGCCATCTCCGCTGTGTACCCGGCGACGATCACCACGACGGCTTCCCTGTGGTCCTCCATCAGCTTCACGAGCGTGTCGATGGCCTCGCGACCGAAGTCTCTCCCCGAGTCCTCGGGGGACAGGGCGTACGCCTCGTCGATGAAGAGCACCCCGCCGCGCGCCCGGTCGAACGCCTCCTGGGTGCGGATCGCCGTGGACCCGATGTGCTCGCCGACCAGATCGACGCGGGAGACCTCCACCAGGTGGCCGCGTTCCAGCACGCCGAGGGAGGCCAGGATCTCCCCGTACAGCCGCGCCACCGTCGTCTTGCCGGTGCCGGGGGAGCCGGTGAAGACCAGATGGCGGCGGGCCGACGCCGCCTTGAGCCCGGCCTCCTGGCGCCGCCGCCCCACCTCGATCATGTCGGTGAGGGCCCGCACCTCGCGCTTGACGCTCTCCAGGCCGACCAGGGTGTCGAGTTCGCCGAGGACGGCCTCCGGGGGCCGCACCCGCTCGGGTTCCGCGACGGGCGGCGCGGCCCGCTGGCTGGGCAGGCCGCTGAGCAGCCCGGCGGTCTGCACGGCGGGCTGGGCCGTGGGGGGCGCCGCGCCGAAAGCGCCGCCGGTGCCGGGGGAGCCGGTCGCCGCGGGTCCTGAGACCGTGGCGCTCTCGTCGCTCGTGCAGTCCTCGCTCACGGGGCCCGGCTCGGCGAACTCGTAGCCGCCGCGCGCGCACCGCTCCGTGCGGCAGCGCGTCAGCGTGGTCCGGCAGCCGTCGATGATGTGGAAGCCGTAGCCGCCGCTGCCGGTGACCCGGCAGCCGTGGAAGGTCCCACGCCCCTCAGCCGACACATAGAAACCGGCCTCCGTGGGCGAGGTCACGGTGCAGCGCTCGATCGTCGGGTCGGCGCCCTTGGTGACGATCACGCCGGTGGCCACGGTGTCGATGGTGCATCCGGCGAGCGTGCCGCCGCTCCCGTGGTCGCGGAACCAGGCACCGGTGGCCGCCTCCCGGATGCGGCAGTCGTCCAGTTGCGCGCTGGCGCCGTCGCTCACCGACACCGCGGTGTTCCGCACCTGGGACAGGTCGCTGTCGACGACGTCGACCCGTGAGCCGCGGTCGAGGACGAACAGCGCGTCCGGCACGTCGTGCACCCGGCACGAGTCGAGCACGGCGGCCGCCCCGTCGCTCACCCACACCGCCGGGTAGTCACCGGTGCTGTCGTATATCTCGCACTGGTTGGCGTCCACCCGGGTCCCCGGGTCCCACACCGAGAGGCCGTTGCGGCCGAAGCGGCGCACCGTGGACCGGGTCAGCGTCAGCACCGAACGCGAGCGCAGGTCGATGGCGTTCTCGGGTACGTCGTGGATGTCGCAGTCCGCCAGCGTCAGCACGGCGTCCGTGTCGAGGTTGACGCCGTCGGAGGTCGTGCGGTGCACCTGGCAGTCCGTCAGCAGGCCGGTGGCGCGGGAGGCGACCTGTACGCCGGCTCCCCTGATCTCGTAGACCTCGCAGCCGATGGCCTCCAGCGTGGTGCCCTCACCGGTCAGCGAGAACCCCGCCCCGCCCGCGTGGTGCACCCGGCAGCGCTCCAGGCGCGGACGCGCTCCGCCGCGTACCGATACGCCCGACTGCCCGGCGGCCACCACCTCGCAGTCCTCGAAGACGCCACCGGCGCCGTCGAGCACGCTGAAGCCGATGCCCGCCGGGTTGTCCACGGTGCAGCGGCGCACCGTGGGGCGCGCGGCGCCGCGCACCTCGATGCCCACCGCGGACCGCGTCGCGATCTTCAGGTCCGACAGCTCCGCCGTGCCGTCCTCGACCAGCAGCGCCGGGGCCGCCGCGTCCTGGCCCTCGATGTGCAGATCCCGGATGACGGCCGAGCCGCGCACGGTCAGCGCCACACCTTCGGTCGGGGCGATACGCACCGAGCCGCGCGAACCCTCGGGGCCGCGCAGCGTGACGGCCTGGGACACCACGACGTTCTCGCGGTACGTGCCCGGGGCGACGGAGAGCACATCGCCGTCCCCGGCGGCCTCCAGGGCCGCTGAGAGGGAGGCGTACTCCCCTGTGCGCCGCCGCCACCGCGACGTGCCGCTGTGCGTCACCTGGACCGAGCCCTGTGCCATGGTGCTGCCGTGCCCCCACCTCGTGCGTGCGCCGACCGGGTACGGCCGTGCTGCGTACCGGTTGGAACACCGTAGCGTGCGGCGCGTGCGGGAGTTGACCGGTCAGCTTCCCGCGCCCGCCCGGCCCCAGTCCTGACCGGCGCGCTCCCACGCCAGGTCCCACTGCCGGTGCCTGCGGCGGATCAGCCGCCACACCAGCGCCCGGCGTCCCGCCTCGGCCACGCCCGCGGCGGCGACGGCCGCGCAGACCCCGATGAGGACGGCGTGCGCGCCGACGGTGCCGGTGTCCAGCGGGCGCTCGGTGAGCCGTCCCCGGTCGTCGGTCCAGACGCGGAACCGGTCGCCTGGCGCTGTGGCGTGCCGGGTGCGCGCGATGCCGGAGCGGGTGCCTCCGCCGGGCGCGGGCCAGCGGGCGAGGACGCCGCGCAGCGCGTCGCGTTCGGAGGAGGTCTCCGCGTCGGAGTCGTAGGGCGGGGCGGACAGTACGCGTACCACCGTCGCCGGTACGAGATGCCGGTGGGCGCGGGTCTCCCGCGCCGACTGGAGCAGCGCCTGATGGGCGTACGAGCCCACCGCCCACCCGGCGGCGGGGGCGGCGCAGACGATCAGTAGGGCGGTCACGAGCGCGGCCCACCCCTCGGCGCGGTCGGACCGGCGGCGCAGCGGATTGCCCCGCCAGCGCCGTAGCCCCGCGGCGGTCCGCATGATCTCGCACGCCCTCACGGCTCAGTAGATACCGCATACCGGGGGGTGGTTGCGAGAGGCTGGTGTGGAGAACGACCGTGGGCGGGGTCGGCAGCGGCCCGGCGCGGGCCCGTGGCGCTCGCTCGGGGCAGGACGCGAGCCTGGTGACCCGGCCCCCGCGCCCCTCAGCGCAGCCGCATGGCCAGCGTCACGACGGCGCCCACGGCACCGGCGCTGATGACCAGCCGGTCGGAGACCAGCCTGCTCAGCCACAGGCCACGGCCGCTGGGGGCGCCGTCGAGCCCGGGCAGCACATCGGGGATGACGTCCGCGGTGAACCCAGGACCACTGTCGGCGATCTCGCACTCCAGCTCACCGCCCACCCGGCGCAGCGTCAGGTGGCCTCTGCCGCCCGCGTGCTCGATCGCGTTCGTGGCGATCTCGTCCACCGCGAGCACGAAGTCGCCGCGCCGGGCCTCGGTGAGCCCCGCCCACACCGCGCGCTCCTCGACGAGGACACGTAGCTGGGGGAGCTCACGGGCGGTGAAGTTTCTTTCCAGCAAGCGTACTTCCGCCTCGCCGTTCGTGGGTCGGCGGGGATCGGCTAGCACGGTCGGCTCACCTCGATCAACGCGAGCTGGGAGACGGAAGCGGCGCCGAGCCTGCGGAGCGTCTGCGCCACGAAGGGGGTGCATTCGACGGTGACGCTCTTGTGCATGTCGGCCGTTGCCATCAGCGACAGCAGGTCGGACGCGCACGCGAGCGAGAGGAAATGCAGCCGCGACAGATCCACTTTCAGCTGTCCCTCCACGGCGGTAGTCCTCAGTGCGTCACGCAGGGTACTGGTGAATCGCGTCCGGCCGGCGATGTCGGCTTCGCCGATCACCCGGAGACGCGTGGACTCCTGGGTGACACGCAGCGTGCCCAGCCGTTCGAGCAGCTGGCAGGGGTGTGCCTCAGCCATCGAGTCCAGCACTCCGCGGTCGAACCAGTGCTGGTCGTAGGCGCAGATCTCGCTGTAGGGGCGGTCGGCGAACAGCTGGTCGGCATGCGTCTCGCGGTGGATCATCACCTCGATGTCCGCGCCGAGGTCGCGCACCCAGGCCATGTCGATGAACGTACGGAAACCCGTGTAACCCTGCTGGAGCGCGCGTTCGGTCGCCTCGGCGAGCCGTGCCGTCTGGCGTTCCGCGGTGAACCGCGAGTCCGGGGCGATGAGCGCGCGCATGCTGCTGAACTGCAACTGGCCGCGTTCCAGGGCGGATTCCATGGAGGGGCCCTTGGCGTGCAGCGCGTTCAGCACCTCGGTCCCGTCCAGACCGGGATCGGCGAAGACCGTCACCTTCTCGCCGCGGGCCAGCCCGAGCCAGGCGAAGGCGGACATGATCTCCGTACGGGATTCATTGTCCCCATAGCTCACGAAAGCGTGATCCCCGGGGCGCATGTGCTGCACGGGCATCAGGCGGTTGCCTACTGCCTCCGAGGCAGACATCGTGTCTCCGCCCCCCTTGTCGGCATCAGCGTGCGGATGGTGACCTGCTGGGCCCCATACGGTCGGTGGCCCGCTCAGCGAGAGCAGAGACTACGGGGCCGGGACCGGCCTTCAGCGTCAATGACCGCGGTTGCCGCATAGTGATCACTATTCGAGGATTTTGACCGGGTCGCCCACGCGCACCGTCCCCCGGTGCTCCGGGATCAGGTTCTGGCCGAAGATGATCTTGTTGCCGATGCGGTGGTGGCGCGCCAGCGTGTGCAGCGGCTCCTTGCCGCGCTCGGCGGTCCGCTGGTCGGTCGTGGTGACCACGCAGCGGGCACTCGGCTTGGAGACCCGGAAGGCCACATCGCCGATCAGCAGCCGGCGCCAGCCGTCCTCGGCCCAGGCGTCGGTGCCGTCCACGACGATGTTGGGCCGGAACCGGTTCATGGGGAGCGGGCCCTCGCCCGCGTGGGCGCCGCGCGCGATCAGGGAGTTGAGGGCGCCGAGGGAGGCCGTCGTGGTGACCAGCAGCGGCATGCTGTCCGCCAGGCTGACCGTCTCGCCCGGGCGCCCGTACCGCGGATTGACCGGACGGCGGCGCGCCGGGTCGTCGAGATGGACCAGCCGGACCTCGGTCCCCAGGAACCGGCTCAGCCACGCGCTCTCCGCGCCGTCGCTCCACACCAGCTCGACGGGGTCCTGGAACACCCGCACCGCCGAGACGCGGCTGGTCGCCGGATCGGGCACGGCGACCGTCAGCGGTTCCTGGCCCTCCCCCGTGAACCGGACCCCGCCGTCGGGCAGCGGCTGCGCCGCCACGAGCGCCAGCTGAGGCAGCTGCCGCTGGGTGAGGAACCGCCCGTCGGGGTCCACCAGCATCCACCGGCGGTCCCCGGCGAGCCCCCACGGCTCAACGGCCGCCTCGCCGGGCGCGCACCCTCCCACAGACTTGACCGGATACACATGGACCGCGCTGAGCGCCGCGTGAGACATGCGCTCATTTTGCCAGGGGCCCCGGACAGTTGGCCGACCCCTTGGTCGTCTGGCGTCCCACTGGGCCGCCCGCGGCCTGTGGCGCCGGTCGGCCAGTCATCGGCACCCCGGCTGCGTCGCGTCCGCCGTGCCCGTCTTGTCTGCCGTGCTGACTGTCGTGCGTGTCTCAGGCGCGCTCACGCCCCCGTGCGGGTGCGCGCCCCCCTGCCGCCCCCGGGCGGCTCAGTACCCCTGACCCTGGTTGTACCCCTGACCCTGGTTGGGGTACGGGCGGCCGTACTGATCCTGGTACGGCGCCGGGTTCGGGCGCGGCGCCGCCGGGCGGGCCGCGATCGGACGCATCTGCTCATACCCGTTCGGAGCCGCCTGGCGCGGCTGCTGGTGGCCCTGCTGCTGACCCGGGTAGCCGCGCGGGCCGGTCGCCTGCGGCGGGATGTAGGGTGCGGGCGCCTGCTGCAGCGCCGGTTGCGCGGGCGCCTGGTGACCGTAGGGAGGCGGAGTGTGGTGGGACGGCCCGGCCGGGAGCGCGGGAAGCGCCGCGGGCAGGGCTGCCGGGAAGTGGCCGCCGACGTCGTAGGGCGAGGGAACTCTGATCGGGGCGATCTGGGGCGTTCCCCGCTCGGCGACAAGGCTGTCGTAGATCGGGGTGTCGGGGAAGGATGGCGCGGAGTAGTAGCCGCCGCCGTAGCCGCTGCGGGGGAGGGTCATAGCCCTTAAGTTAAGCCCACGATGTGCTGGTTGGGGAGCCCGATAAGAGGGTTGTTTCACGGGTTCCAAGTGGCCGCGGCCCCTAATACTAACCAATTCGGGAAAATCGGTCGCCGGGGTACGTTGAGATCCTGTAAAGAGCGCGATCCGGACGGGTTACCGGCGGTTGGTCAGGAACCCGGCAAGTGAAAGGACACAGGGGGAAGAAACATGACAATGAGCAAGGGCACCAACGTGCCCGTCCCCGCCCCGGCAGTACGGGTCGAACTCGGCTGGACCGGCGGAGCGGGAGTTCCCGACGTGGACGCGTCGGCACTGCTGCTGGCCGGAGGGAAGGTCCGCTCCGACGCGGACTTCGTCTTCTACAACCAGGCGACCCACAGCTCCGGCTCCGTGCGGTACGAGGGCAAGCAGACCGGGCCCCAGGTGACCGACGCGCTGTCGGTGAACCTGGGCCAGGTGGAGCCCGCGATCGAGACCATCGTCCTCGCGGCTTCCGCTGACGGCGGAACCTTCGGTCAGGTCCCCGGGCTGCACATCCGCGTGCTGGACGCGGCAGGCGGCGCGGAAATCGCCCGCTTCGACAGCCACGACGCCTCCGTGGAGACGGCGTTCGTGCTCGGCGAGCTGTACCGCAGGCAGGGCGCCTGGAAGTTCCGCGCGGTGGGCCAGGGCTACAGCAGCGGCCTCGCCGGGCTCGCCACCGACTACGGCATCTCCGTCGACGAGGCCCCGCAGGCCGCCGCCCCGGCCGCCCCGCCCGCGCCCACCCCGGTGACCGCACCGCCGCCGCCCGCCGCTCCCGCCGCGCCGCCGCCCCCGCCCGCCGCCGCGATGGCTCCCCCGCCCCCGCCGCCGCCCGCGGCTCCGGCGGCTCCCGCCGCCCCCGTGCGCCTCACCAAGGTCACGCTGACCAAGGAAGCGCCCTCCGTCTCGCTGACCAAGCAAGGCGGCACCTCGGGTGGGATGCGGGTCAACCTGAACTGGCAGGTGCACAAGCAGTTCAAGAGCTGGGGCCAGAAGCTCGGCAAGGCCATGGCCCTGCACTCCGACCTCGACCTGGACCTCGGCGCGTTCTTCGAGCTCTCCGACGGCCAGAAGGGCGTCGTGCAGGCGCTCGGCAACTCCTTCGGCGCCTTGCACCAGCCGCCGTTCATCCACCTCGACGCGGACGACCGCACCGGCGCGCGCGCCTCGGGTGAGAACCTGACGATCAACCTCGACCACACGTCGGCGTTCCGGCGGATTCTCGTCTTCGTCACCATCTACGAGGGCGCCCGCAGCTTCGCGAACCTGAACGCCACCGTCACGCTCACCCCGCAGAACGGGGCGCCGGTCGACTTCTCGCTCGACGAGTGCACGGTGCCGTCCAACGTGTGCGCCCTCGCGCTGATCACCAACACCGGCAACGACTTCGTCATCCAGCGCGAGGCCCGCTACCTGGTGCCGGACCGGGGCGTCAGCCCGCAGCGCACCCTGGACCGGGCGTACGGCTGGGGCATGAACTGGACGCCCGGCCGCAAGTAACGCCCGGCGCGCGAGCGCGCGGGGCGCCGGTCGGTGTGCCGGCGCGTGCTCACGGCGCGGCCTTGGGACGGGAGTACGTACGCCCCTTCCAGGCCGCGCCGCGCCCCTGGTAATGCCGCACCGCCGAGTCGAGCGTCATCAGCAGATAGAGCGCCGCGATGCCCGGCAACAGCGGCGCCAGCAACAGCGACTGCCGGTAGTAGCGCAGCATCGGCACATACGTGCCGGTCATGATCGCCCACGCCGCCGCGCCGGTGAGCAGCAGCGCCTGATCCCCCCTCAGCGCCCCGGCGCACACCGCCACCGGGGGAGCGAAGTAGAGCACCGCGAGGCCGGCGACGGTCGCGACGAGCAGCAGGGGCTGGTAGCGCAGCTGCGCGTAGGCGCTGCGGGCCACCATCTGCCACAGCTGGGCCAGCCGCGGATACGGCCGCACGCTGTCCACCCGGTCGGCGAGGCCCAGCCAGATCCGCCCGTCCCGCCGCTGCCGCCGCCAGCGGGTGCGCGGCGCGTCGCCACCCTCGGGGGCCGCGGCCTTCACCGCCCGGGCCAGGGCCACATCGTCGATCACCGCCTGCCGGATGCTTTCGGGGACCTGTGCCCGCTCGGCCGCCGTACGGCGCAGCAGTACGCAGCCACCGGCGGCGGCCGCTGTCCGCGCCCCCGCCCGGTTGACCCGGCGGAACGGGTACAGCTGCGCGAAGAAGTAGACGAACGCGGGGACGATCAGCCGCTCCCAGCCCGTCGCCACCCGCAACCGCGCCATCTGCGAGACCAGGTCGAGGTCGTGGGACCGGGCGGCGCCGACCAACTCCCGCAGGCTGTCCGGTTCGTGGGCGATATCCGCGTCGGTCAGCAGCAGGTACTCCGGCTCCAGCCGGGCCTTGGCCAGCGCCATGCCGTGCCGTACGGCCCACAGCTTGCCGGTCCAGCCGGGCTCCGGTTCGCCCGGCGCCGCCACGATCAGCGGGAGGCCCCCGCAGTCGGCGGACAGCTCGCGGGCGACCTTGCCGGTGCCGTCCGCGCTCCCGTCGTCGATCAGGAAGACCACGGCCTGCCCCGGGTAGTCCTGCTCAAGCAGCGACGGCAGGCTCGTCGGCAGCACCGCCGCCTCATCGCGCGCGGGCACGATGACGGCCACGGTGGGCCACTGGTCCGGTTCGGGTTCCGGCGCGGTACGCGGCGGCAGCCGGACATCCGTACGCCAGAAGAATCCGTGGCCCAGCAGCAGCCATCCCCAGGCGACCAGCGAGACGAGGGCGATCCAGGTAAGCGGGCTCATCCGCCGCAGTCTGCCCCAGCGGGCGCCCGTTGCGGAGGCATTGGCCGCATTCACGTGCGTCGTGCGCCGTCGGCACCCGGAGGCCAGGGGCGGACGGGCCACGCGGGCCGCCCCCCCGCTGTGGCGCGGGGGAACGGAGCGCCCGCTGAGGCGGCACGCACGCCCCGCCGCCGGGTGGCCGCCTCCGGTTCCGTACGCGCGATCGACTAAAGTGACCGGGTGCCGTGCTCGCGACGAGCGCCGCACCTGCCCGGAGAGCCGACGCCGGAAGTGGCGCGGCCGGGCTCGCTGAGGGGATGGACCTGCATTGCGAGGCGGACGCCAGTGAAGATCGCGCTCATGGACTCCGGCCTTGGCCTGCTGGCGGCAGCCGCCGCCGTCCACCGGCTGCGACCCGACGCCGATCTCGTTCTCTCCAGCGACCCCGACGGCATGCCCTGGGGGCCGCGTACGCCCGCCTACGTCATCGCGCACGCCCTGGCCTGCGCCCGGGCAGCCGCCGCGCACCGCCCCGACGCGCTGATCGTCGCCTGCAACACCGCCTCCGTCCACGCGCTGCCCGCGCTGCGCGCCGAACTGGAACCGGCGCTGCCGGTCATCGGCACCGTACCGGCGATCAAGCCGGCCGCGGCCGGCGGTGGCACCGTGGCCATCTGGGCCACCCCCGCCACCACCGGCAGCCCGTACCAGAGCCAGCTGATCAGGGACTTCGCGGGAGACGCCGCCGTCACCGGGGTGCCCTGCCCCGGCCTCGCCGACGCCGTGCAGTACGCCGACGAGGCGGCCATCGACGCGGCGGTGGCGGCGGCGGCCGCCCTCACTCCGACGGGCGTACGAGCCGTCGCCCTCGGCTGCACCCACTACGAGCTGGTCGCCGAACGCATCCGGGCCGCCGTCCAGCCCGAGGGCGCGCCGCCCGTCGTCCTCTTCAGGTCGGCCGAGGCGGTGGCCGCGCAGGCCCTGCGCCGCGTCGGTGCGCTGCCCGCCCCTGACGCCGCCCCGACCGGCACCCTCACCGTCCTGCTCAGCGGTCGCGAGTCCGCCCTCCCGGCCGCCGCACTGACCTACGCCGAGGGCCGTCGGCTCGCGCTGGCCGCCGCCCCCAGCTGAGCCCCGGCCGGCCGGACGGCTCCGCGCGGAGCCGGTGAGCGAGCGGACCGGCTCGTTCCGGCCCGTTCCGAGGTGCGGCCCCTGCTGGCGCGCGTCACTGCCGACAGGGCCGAACGTCGGTAGGCTGCCCACATGAGGGACCTCCCCGAGGACAAGAAGCCGGGGGCGGCCGAGCCACTCCCCGCCGTCTGGACCGGGCGTGCGACCAACCGTTTGCAGTGGGCGCTGGCGGCCGCCGGTGCCGCCTGCATGGCGCTCGGCATCGAGCTGGCCGTGGACTCCGCCTGGACCTCCGGTCTCGCCCCGTTGCTGATGTCCGTGATCGGCTGCGTGGCCGCCGGGGTCCTGATGCTGTTCGGCACGCTGGCCTTCGTGCATGTGGCCGTCCGTGTCGACGAGGAGGCGCTGGAAGTACGCTGCGGCCACATCGGCCTGCCCCGGCGCCGCATCCCGCTCGCCCAGGTGATCGCCGCCGAGTTCGCGCCGCGCGTCACCCCGCGCCAGTGGGGCGGCTGGGGCTACCGCTGGCGGCCCGACCAGGGCACCGCGGTGGTGGTCAGGCGAGGTGAGGGTCTGGTGCTGCGGCTCGGGGACGGCAGGATCTTCACCGTCACCGTCGACGACGCGGAGGCGGCGGTACGGGTCATCCGCGCGCGCCTCGGCCTGCGGGGCGGCGGCCCCTCACCGGCTTAGCTCGCGCGCCAGGTGGCACCAAGCCGTGTCCGGCGGACCATGCTGCGGGGAGCCCCTGTGCGTGGGTCGCGGAGTGCGGGTGCGTTGTGGCTGGTCGCGCGGTTCCCCGCGCCCCTGGCGGGGCGTATCCCTGGGCTGTGCCAGGGCTGCTCTCCCTGGGCCCGGCGGCCTGGGAGGCCCCGTGCGCGGCCCGAGCCGGGCTCGCCTGATCGGCCGGACGGCCGCCTAGCCGGGATCGTCGGCGCAGCCCCTGCGGGCGCTCACGTCCTCGCTGACCAGGTGCGCGGTGGCCAGCCCCGCCAGGAGCCCGGCGCCCGCCGTCACCTCGGGAAAGCTCAGCGCGTTGCCGACCGTCGCGGCCACGGCGAGCGCGGTCAGCGCCGCCCCGGCCGTCAGCGCGACCTGGGTGGTGCGCGAGGAGCACCACAGCGCGTACAGCATCCAGCCGAAGGCGGCCGCCAGCAGCGCCACGCCCGGTATGCCCTGCTCGGCGGCCTGCTGAAGGGGCGCCGAGTGGGCCCTGGTGTCCGGTTCCGCGGCCTGTCCGGCGGTCGGGCTCACCTCGCCGAAGCGGTCGGGGCCCACACCGCGCACCGGACTGTCCCGCGCGATGCCGATCGCGTCCTGCCACAGCCGCACCCGCTGCTCGGTGAGCTGGCCCTGGAGCGAGGCCGTGAGCCCGGAGGGCAGCGTGCGCTCGGCGGTGGCCCAGGAGGCGCCCACGGCGAGCACCGCGCAGAGCGCGAGCCCGGCCAGACCGAGCAGCCGGTTCGGCATCCGTGCGGCGGCCAGGGAACACAGCAGCACAGCCGCCCCCGCCAGCCCGCCCGGTGCCGCCTCCGACAGGAAGGTGGCGGCCACGATGACGGCGCCGAGCAGATGCAGCGCCACGCGCGCTCCGGCGGCCGGTGCCGCCCAGGCCGCGCAGCAGGCGGCGCCGGTGGCGAGCGCCGCCTCAGCCGTGATGACACCGGCGTGACCGGGCACGCCGGTGGGCGCCGTGAGGATGAAGCCGAGCCCGGTCAGGGCCAGCGTCGTGGCGGTCGCCACCGGCAGCAGCGCCCCGGCGATCCGGCCGCACGCGTAACCGGCGGCCACCGCGAGAACGGCGAGCAGGACCCCCTCCGGGCGCGCCGCGCGCCCAGCGGCGCTGAACAGCGACCAGGCGGCGCAGGAGCCGAGGATCAGGACACCCGCGAGATCGGGCGTGCTGCGCGCCGCGACAGCGGGGCGCACGGCAGAAGAGACCATCCCGTCGACCCCCCGAGTCGATGCGGGCACCGCTCGGCAGGAAGAACACCGCCTGCGTGCAAGGACTTTGGGACACCGTAGCCCCTGTCCTGCCAGGCTGTGGACATGTTGCGCAGGAACGATGCGGCAACTGTGCGAAACGTACGCCCCCGGAGGCCCCGGTTCCGGCGCCCGGCGCGGCTCCGGCCGGGTGTGCACCGGGCGGGGGCGGCGACGCGGACGGCTCTCGCGCCGTGGATCACAACGCACCGCGGCGGGCCACGGCGGATCATGTCCGACCACGGCGGCTCGCCGCGGCGCGCCGCGGATCGTCAGGGGGGACGGAGGCGCGGCTTCCGGGCTCGCAGTGGTGGTGTCACCGGACCTGCCCCTGGCCGACCGGGCTGGTGTCTGGCCTGGCGCCGGGCTCGCCGCGCGAAGGCTTACGCTCGGCTCATGGCTACCCCCGACTTCATCCGCGAGCTGCGGGCCAGCGCCGGTCACCAGCTGCTTTTCCTGCCCGGTGTGAGCGCCATCGTCTTCGACGACGACGGTCAGGTGCTGCTGGCCCGCCGCGCGGACACCGGCCGCTGGTCGATCATCGGCGGCATCCCCGAGCCGGGGGAGCAGCCCGCGCGGACGGCTGTGCGCGAGGTGTTCGAGGAGACGGCCGTGCGGTGCTTCCCGGAGCGGGTCGTGCTGGTGCAGGGGCTGCAACCCGTCACGTATCCGAACGGCGACGTCTGCCAGTTCATGGACACCACCTTCCGCTGCCGCGCCGTGGGCGGCACCGCGCGGGTCAACGATGACGAGTCGCTTGAGGTCGGCTGGTTCCCGGTGGACAACCTGCCGGACCTGGAGCAGTTCGCCGTCGACCGGATCAAGCTGGCGATGAACGAGGGACCCGCCTGGTTCGAGCCCGCCCCCGCGTCGAACTGATGACCGGCGGCCGGGCCGCTCGCGTCGCTACGACAGGGGTCGGGCGGTCCGGAAGCCGTGCAGGTGGATCAGGACGCTGTGCCCACCGGCCAGCGCGTACGGCCGGTACGGGTCGCCGGGCGGCCCCACGTCGCGGGTCGGGCGGACCTGGTGGAGCCACTCACGCGCGGCGGGCGGCGCGCTCCGCACATCGAGGAGGAAGCCACGGTCCCGCCTCCCGTGGCCCACCCGGTCCAGGATCTCCTCGCTGCTGCCCGCCCGGGGCGCGCCGAACCTCTCGGTCTGCCACTGCCCGTCGTCACCGGGCACGGTCGCGGCCCCGTGCCCGAAGGTCGTCCCCACGCTGAGGTAGTCGTCACCGAGCAGCTTCCGCAGATACGCGCCCTGGGTGACGGGGTAGTGCACGGGTTCGTACGTCTCGTAGGCGGTGTGCCCGTTGTGCGCGGACAGCAGGACCTTGTGCCCGGTCTGCCGGTGCCACCATGCCGTGTTCCGTGCCATCAGCTCATCGCGGTAGCGCATCGCCTCCGGAATCCGGGCCGGGTCCTTCAGGTCGAACGCCAGCAGCGTGGCGGTCTGGGCGATGACCCGGGCGTGCTGCACGGTCCACGCGTACCGCACTCGTCCCGACCCCGGGCGCAGGCCCTCCAGAAGGCGCAGCGCCTCCCGCGCCAGCCCCGCCAGCCGTTCGCGCTCCGCGGTCGGCAGCGCGCTGAAGTCGGCCTCGTCAGCGTGCCCCCACACCTCCCGGTAGAGCCCTTCGAGCCTCGGCCGCAGCGCCGGATACCACCGCCCGGCATACCCCAGGACGTGCTCGAACAGCGCGTCGTCGATCCGCGGATACGCCAGGTCGTTCCCCATGAACCGCACCGGGGTGCCCGGGCGGCGCACGTTGTGCTCGCGCATCCACGTGATCAGATCCAGGTACTCCCGTACGTTCCAGGGCCACTTGCCGTTCCCGAACTCCTCCTCCATGATCCTGCGCGGATCGCCCGTGCCGTGCCGTACGTACGCGTCGACGCGCAGCCCGGCGCCCCAGCCCGCCTCCAGAGCGAAGGTGGTGAAGCCCTTCTCCTCGACCAGGTACCGGAAGACCCGGTGCTTGAGCGTGAACAGCTCGTGCGCGCCGTGGACCGCCTCGCCCAGCGCGACCACGGGGACGTCACCGATCGCCGCGCCGAGCGGCCGCAGGTCGCCGAAGCCGCCGGACGGCTCGGTCGAACGCAGCGGGTGCGAGGCACGGGCGAGCGCCGCGATGACGGCGCCTTCGCCGCCGGGGGGACGTGGGGGAGTACCGGCCTGGGCCGGTCGCCCGATGGCGGCCAGGGCGACGGCGGGCGCGGCGGCGAGCAACGAGCGCCGTGGGAGGGAGGACATACGGGTCTCTTCCTGTGGTGGACGACCAGGGGGACCGATCCACCCTCCAGTCTCACCAGCCCGCCCGGCACCGGCGATCCCGCCACCCCCCTGCCTCGTGGTGGGGACAGCCCCACCACGGCGGCAACGACGTGGCGGGCCGCGGCTCAGACCTTGCGGTAGTCGTACGCCTCGGCCGCCGCGGCCACCACCGCTTCCAGGCCCGCGCCCGCCATGGAGGTGACGACGGCGGCCACCGCTCCCTCGATGAAGGGTGCGTCCACCAGCCGGGTGCCCTGGGGCAGTTCGTCCCCCTCGGCGAGGAGCGCCTTGACCGTGAGGACGGCGCTGCCCAGGTCGACCAGAATGGCGACGCCCGCGCCGCCGTCGACGGCGTGCGCGGCCTTGGTGATCAGCTCGGAACTGGTACCGAGACCGCCGTCCGGGGCGCCGCCCGCCGGGGCGACCGGCGCCGACTTCACACCGGCCAGTCCCCGCGCCAACTCGGCCACGTGCGTGGCGACCGGGCCGCTGTGCGAGACGAGCACGACGCCGACGAGCCCCCGCTGGGCGCTGCTGCCCGCCTCGGTCTCCCCGCTGCCGTCACTGTTGCCGCCGCCCGTGCCGCCGGTGTTCGCCGGCTGGTCTCTGCTCACTTGGCCACCTCCGCGAGCGCGGCGAAGAGCAGCGCGGAGGAGGTGGCGCCCGGGTCCTGGTGCCCGATGCTGCGATCGCCGAGATAACTAGCCCGGCCCTTGCGGGCGCGCAGTGGAATGGTCGCCCGCGCTCCGTCCTCGGCGGCGGTCCGCGCCGCCGTGAAGGACTCGCCCACCGCGTCGGCCGCGGGCACCAGCGCGTCCAGCATCGTCTTGTCGCCCTGAGCGGAACCGCCGAGCTGCGCCACGGCGTCCACTCCGGCGCGCAGCGCGTCGCGCAGTTCGCTCGCGCTGACCCGCTCGACGTCACCGAGGGCCTTGCCGGTGCGGCGCAGCAGCGTGCCGTAGAGCGGGCCGGAGGCGCCACCCACCGTGGAGATCAACTGCCGTCCGGCGAGGGTGAGCACCGCGCCCGGCGTGGCGGGCGGCTCCGCGTCGAGGGCGGCGGCGACGGCGGTGAAGCCGCGCTGGAGGTTGCTGCCGTGGTCGGCGTCGCCGATCGCCGAGTCCAGGTCGGTGAGATGGGACGCCTCGCGGTCCACGGCGGCGGCCGCCGCCGTCAGCCAGCGGTGGAAGAACGCGGCGTCGAGCACGGCATCGGAGCCTGCTCCGGTCGTGGCGGAGGGGTCGCTGCTGGACGCGGATGCACTGCCGGGCACGGTGGGGTCCCTTCGATCGGTCTCGTCCATCTCATCACTCTCACCGGTCTGACGTCAGCCCGGCTGCCGTCAGCGTACGCAGCGTGCGCGGCGGCACCCGGCCGCCGCCGCGCCCGGTCGACGAGCCGTCACAACCCCCAGCGGAGCGCCGCCGTCCGCACCGGCGCGTCCCACAGCCGCAGCAGCTCCTCATCGGCCTCGCACAGCGTCACCGAGCACCCCGCCATGTCGAGGGAGGTGACGTAGTTGCCGACGAGGGTACGCACCACCGGCACATCGCGCTCGATCAGCACCCGCTGCACCTCGGCGTTGAAGCCGTACAGTTCAAGCAGCGGTGTCCCGCCCATCCCGTTGACGAGCGCGATCACCGGGCTGTCGGGCCGCAGGTCGTCCAGGACCGTCTGCACGGCGTAGTCCGCGATCTCACGGGAGGTCATCATGGCGCGCCGCTCCCGGCCCGGCTCGCCGTGGATGCCGACCCCCAGCTCCAGCTCACCGGGCGGCAGGTCGAAGGTGGGACCGCCCTTGGACGGCGTGGAGCAGGCGCTGAGCGCGACGCCGAAGCTCCGCGTGCGCTCGTTGACCCGGCGGGCGATGGCCTCCACGCGCTCCAGTGGCGCGCCCTCCTCGGCGGCGGCGCCCGCGATCTTCTCCACGAACAGCGTGGCCCCGGTGCCGCGCCGCCCCGCCGTGTAGAGGCTGTCGGTGACCGCCACATCGTCATTGACGAGCACCTTGGCGACCTGGATGCCCTCGTCTTCGGCGAGTTCGGCGGCCATGTCGAAGTTCAGCACGTCGCCCGTGTAGTTCTTCACCACGAACAGCACGCCCTTGCCGCTGTCCACGGCGGCAGCGGCCTTCACCATCTGGTCGGGCACGGGAGAGGTGAACACCTCGCCGGGGCAGGCCGCGTCCAGCATCCCCGGCCCGACGAACCCCCCGTGCATCGGCTCATGCCCCGAGCCCCCGCCCGAGATCAGTGCGACCTTCCCGCCGACGGGCGCGTCGCGCCGCACGATCACCCGGCTCTCGACATCGACGGTCAGCTCGGGATGCGCGGCGGCCATTCCCCGCAGAGCGTCATCGACGACGGTGTCCGGCACGTTGATCAGCATCTTCACGGGTACCTCCTGGTGACGTTGGCGAACGAGCCCCCTGACCAGTCTCTTCGAAAGCCAGAGCGGTAAGGGTGCGACGCGGCTGACGCTCGATCCTGGCGGTCTCCGGCGGTCGCGGGCCAGCCCCGCGGGCACAGGAAAAGGCAGCGAGGAGCACGAACAGGCTCCGGCAGCCGCCGAGGGAGCCGGAGAGCGCGCGGCACCACCACCACGCGGACCGAATGATCCACGCGGCGGCGATGACCAGCCGATCCCCGATGCCATGGCGCAGGGCAGGGATGTGCCCCGTCAGGGGCGCGGGGAACCGCGCGACCAGCCACGACGCGCCCGCGGTACGCGACGCACGGGCAAGGGCCCCGCCCAGGGGGCCTACGGGATGGCCGGCCCGGCCGCGCCGGGCTCCGGCGAGGCCGGTCGTTCCTTCATCGTCAGGGAGGTCGTCAAGAAGATCGTCAGGAGGTTGTCAGGAGATCGCCAAGGAGGTCGTCAGGGGCGGCTGGTGAGGTAGCCGCCCATCGTGGCGAAGTAGTCGGTCGCCGGCATCTCCTCGCCGTTCTCGGTGCGTACGCGCGTGATGGCCAGGCCGTGGTTGCGGCCGGTGCGGGCGTCGGCTCCCGCGACGATCACCACGCCGTCGCCCTCGCGGTAGAAGATGCGGCCGGGGGTGCCGCCGTAGCGGCCTTCCGACACCACCGCGGACAGGATTTCGAGACGCTTGCCCTTGTGGTAGGTGAACGCGCTCGGATACGGGGCGGACTGGGCGCGTACGAGACGTCCGAGGTCTTCGGCGGGCCAGTTCCAGTCGATGCGGATGTCCTCGGCGGACCGCTTGTGGAAGAAGCTGGCCTGGGACCGGTCCTGCTTGGTGAAGTCGGTGTGCCCGGACGCGATGAGGGCGAGCGCCTCGGTGGTGACCGGGGCGATGAGGCCGACCGTCTTGTGGAACAGGTCCGTGGTGGTGTCCGTCGGTCCGACCGGCACCGCGCGCTGCACCACGATGTCACCGGCGTCGAGCTCGTCGTCCATCATGTGCGCGGTGACGCCCACTTCGCGCTCGCCGTTGATCAGCGCCCAGATCAGCGGGGAGAAGCCCGCGTACTTCGGCAGCAGCGAGTCGTGCACGTTCAGCGTGCCGTGGCGGGGCAGGGTGAAGATGCGCGGGGGTATCCACGTCCGCCAGTTGTTGGCCACGATGATGTCCGGGTCGGCTTCCTTGAGCCGGGCGAACAGCTCCTCGTCGTCGGGGCGGTTGCGGATCAGCACGGGAACGCCGTGCTGTTCGGCGAGGTCGGCGACCGAGTCGCTCCAGATCTTCTCGTACGCGTGCTCGCTCTTGGGATGGGTCACGACCATCACCACGTCGTGCTCGGAGTCAAGGAGAGCTTGCAGGGTGCGGTGGCCCCAGGTCTGATAACCGAACATGACGACCCGCATGGGGTTCCTCCTCGAAGCAGTGATGGACCGGCGCTAAGTGAAGCAAGCCTTACCTAAGTGCGCAACGGGGCGCCATTTCGGACCGCGTTTGCGTCGATGGCCCGCCGCTTGCCCGTTTTGCCCTATCGACAGGTTCGTAAGGTGAGGTTAGCTTTACCTAAGTCCTGCTCGGCCGCCAGACGTCGGCGAGCTCTGTTCTCGTTTTCCGTACGCCTGACAAGCGGCTGTTCCGCACGATGGGAGTGACATGTCCCAGGCTCTTCCTGACGACGCACCACCGATCCACGACCTCATAGGCATAGGCTTCGGGCCGTCCAATGTGGCCATGGCGATAGCGCTCAGCGAGCACAACGCACGCGTCGACAGGCAGGAGGCGGTCACCGCGCACTTCTTCGAGCGCCAGCCGCGCTTCGGCTGGCACCGCGGCATGCTGATCGACGACGCGACCATGCAGGTGTCCTTCCTCAAGGATCTCGTCACGCTGCGCAACCCGGCGAGTGAGTACAGCTTCCTGTGCTACCTCCAGAGCAAGGGGCGGCTGGTCGACTTCGTCAACGGCAAGAGCCTTTTTCCGCTGCGGGTGGAGTTCCACGAGTACTTCGAGTGGGCCGCGGCCCAGGTGGACGACATGGTGTCCTACGGGCACGAGGTCGTCGCCGTGCGGCCGTTCGTACGCGACGGAGTGGTCGAGTACCTGGACGTGACGGCCCGTTCCGGGTCGGAGGTCGTGGTCCACCGGGCGCGCAACCTCGTGGTCGGCACGGGGCTGCGGCCGCAGATGCCGGAAGGCATCGACCGGACGGACCGGATCTGGCACAACTCGGACCTGCTGGCGCGGGTGGACGACCTCGCCGATGTCCCGCCGTCCCGGTTCATCGTGGTCGGGGCCGGCCAGAGCGCCGCCGAGAACGTGGCCTTCCTGCACCGCCGCTTCCCCGAGGCCGAGGTCTGCGCCGTCTTCTCCCGTTACGGCTACAGCCCCGCCGACGACAGCAGCTTCGCCAACCGGATCTTCGACCCGCAAGCGGTCGACGAGTACTTCACGGCCCCCGACGAGATCAAGCGCAAGCTGATGGACTACCACGGCAACACCAACTACGCCGTGGTGGACATCGACCTGATCGACGGCCTGTACCGCCAGGCGTACCAGGAGAAGGTCCTGGGCACCGAGCGCCTGCGATTCCTCAACGTGTCCCGGCTCACCGACGTCGTCGAGACCCCGGACAAGGTCCGTACCACGGTCGAGTCGCTGGTCACCGGGGAGAAGACCCCGCTGGACGCCGATGTGGTCGTCTACGCCACCGGCTACCGGCCCGCCGACGCTCTCGGGCTCCTCGGCGATGTGGGGGCACACTGCCACCGTGACGATCAGGGGCGGGTCCGCGTCGAGCGCGACTACCGCGTGGCGACCGACCCCGAACTGCGCTGCGGGATCTACCTGCAGGGAGGCACCGAGCACACGCACGGCATCACGTCCTCCCTGCTGTCGAACACCGCGATCAGGGTCGGCGAGATCCTTCAGTCGATCGTCGGCCGGGGCCAGGAGCCCACGACCGGCCGCCCCCTGAGCGCCGCCGACGAGGTCAGCTCGTCCCTGTAGCGAACCAGACTTCCCCCCACATCATCGCGCCCGCCCGGTAGCCGTCCCCGCCGGACGGGCGCGGGACGCACTGTGAACCCCGTGAAAGGAAATGCCCGTGTCCACTGGTACACGCCCCGCGCTGACGAGGACCGTCAGAAACATCCCCCGCGTGGCCGTCGCCGTCGTAGCCGCGCTGGCGCTGACCGCCTGCGGCAGCGACAACGAGGAAGACGACGCGAAGTCGTCCGGGAAGACGGACGCCAAGTCCGCCGGCTTCCCGGTCACGGTCGAGCACAAGTACGGCAGCACGAAGGTCGAGGAGGAGCCGAAGAAGGTCGTCACCCTCGGTCTGTCGGACCAGGACGCGGTGCTGGCGCTCGGTATCAAGCCGGTCGGTTCGGTGGACTGGTTCAAGGAGGACCCGTACGGCAAGTGGCCGTGGGCCAAGAAACTGTGGGGTTCCACGAAGCCGCAGATCGTCGGCGAACGTGACGAGTTCAACATGGAGAAGATCGCGGCTCTCCAGCCGGACCTGATCATCGCTCAGTACTCGGGCATGAAGAAGGAGCAGTACGCGACGCTGTCCAAGATCGCCGACGTGGTCGCGCAGCCCAAGGGGCACGCGGACTACCAGGCACCGTGGGACGTCATGACCAAGCAGATCGGCAAGGCGCTGGGCAAGGACAGCGAGACCCAGAAGCTGATCTCCGGCATCGACGCGCGGTTCAAGGCCGTCCGTGACAAGCACCCGGAGTGGAAGGGCAAGACGGTCACCGTCGGCGAGCCCTACGCGCCGGGCAAGTTCTCCGCGTTCTCGCCCAAGGACCCGAAGGTCATCTTCCTGGAGGAGATGGGCTTCACGACCTCCGAGAAGTACCGCAAGGCACTGGGCAAGGAGGACGTCGCCGACCTCAGCTCGGAGCGCGTCGACGTCATGGAGGCCGACCGGACGGTGTGGCTGGGCACTCCCGACACGGAGAAGGCCATGAAGGCCGACCCGCTGTACAAGAAGACCAAGGTCCACCGGGAGAAGCGGGACCTGTTCCTCCCGTACGACAACCCGGACATCGGCGCCGCACTGTCCTTCAACACCGTGCTGAGCATCCCGTACGCCATCGACCAGATCGTCCCGAAGCTTGAGGCCATCAAGTAGGAATCGAGAAAGAGCGGAGAGCGCGTCTCCTCGGAGACGGCGACCTCCGGCGGTCGCGCCTGCCCGGTGCCGTCCCCGCCGGGCAGGGGCGGCGCGCCCCGCCCGGCCGGAACGTCGTCGCGGGTGCGGTCCACGGTCTCCCGGTCTCCCCGAAGAGGCGCGACCGCTTCGTGCCGTGCCAGGGACCCGCGTGCCAGGGACCCGTGTACCAGGACCGGCGTACCAGGACCCGCCGACGTGCCAGGACCCGGGCGTCGGCGCGGTGTTCTGGCGACACGGCTCAGTTCTGGCGACTCATCACTGACTGACGTACCACCAGGGAAGGCCCTTCGACGATGTCTGACGCCGAGCCGGACCGGACAACCGGTGCCGGAATACCCGTCACCGGTGGGCAATCCGGCATCTGGCTTGCCCAGCAGATCGAGCCGGACAGCTCGGCCTACAACATCTCGTACGCACTGGATCTGCGCGGCGGCATCGACCTCGGCCGACTGGCCGCCTCCGTACGGCGAGCGGTCGAGGAGGCGGAGTGCCTGCACGTGCGGATCAGCCCCGGGGACGGAGAGCCGCGCCAGATACCCACGCGGTTCCCCGTCGACGTTCCCACCGTCGACCTGCGCGGCGTTCCCGATCCCGCGGACGCCGCCAGGCGGTGGACGGAAGCCGACCGCGACCGGCCCGCCGACCTCGCGCGCGGTCCGCTGTTCGCCCAGGCCCTGCTCCGGCTCGCCGACGACCGCGTCGTCTGGTACCAGCGTTACCACCACATCGCCATCGACGGCGCGGGCATCGCGCTGATCACCCACCGGGCCGGTGAGCTCTACACCGCCGGTGAGCCGGCCGCGGGCACCGACTGGGCGCTGTCCCGGCTGGTGGACTCCGACCGGGCCTACGGCGCGTCCGAGCAGTACCAGGCGGACCGCGCGTACTGGCTGAGCCGGCTGGCTGACCGGCCGGAGCCCGTACGCCTCGTCCAGCGCGCCTCGGCGCCCATGACACGGCGGGTCCGGCGCACGGCGGAGCTGTCGCCGGAAGACACCGCCCGGCTGCGTGCCGCCGCGGCGGGCGCGGGCGTCCGCCTCTCCCGTCTGCTGGTGGCGGCCGTGGCGGCCTACCTGCACCGTGCCACCGGCGAGCAGGACCTCGTCCTCGGCCTGCCGGTCACGGCCCGGCGGGACGCCGAGTCCAGGGACGTCCCCGGCATGGTGTCCAACCTCCTCCCGCTGCGCGTCACCGTACGCGGGGGCATGACCGGGTCCGAGCTCGTGCGGGCGGTGCGGTCCGCGATCGGGGAGACGAGCGAGCACGGCCGCTACCGGGCCGAGGACCTGGCGAGGGAGCTGGGCCTGGTCGACGGCGTACCGGAGCTCGTCGGACCCACGGTCAACATCCTGCCCAGCGGCGAAGCGCTGCGCTTCGGCGACCACGAGACCGACCTCAAGGCCGGTTGGCTCGGCCCGGTCAGCGATCTGGCGGTCACCGTCGGCGAATCCCGGTCGGGCACGTGTGTCCGTATCCACTTCGACGCGGACGCGGACGTGTGCGACGAGCGGACGCTGCGCGCCCACGAGCGCCGGTTCCTCCTGCTGCTCGACGCCCTCGTCGCGGGCATGGACCGCCCCATCGGGCACATCGAGATGACCTCCGGTACGGAGCGGGCCCGGTTGCTCGACGTGTTCGGAGCCGCGCCATGCGCCGCGCCCGAACTGTCCTGGCCCGCCGCGTTCGAGCGGCAGGCGCGCCGCAGGCCGGACGCCGTGGCCCTCGTCTGCGAGGACCAGGAGCTTTCCTACGCCGAGCTCGACGCCGCCGCCAACCGGCTGGCCCGGCTGCTGATCGCGCGGGGCGTGCGCGCGGAGGACGTCGTCGCCGTGGCCGTGCCGCGCTCGCCCGGCCTGGTGGTCTCCCTGCTGGCGGTGATGAAGGCGGGCGCGGCCTATCTGCCGCTGGACGCCGACCACCCCCAGGACCGCATCGCCTACATGCTGTCCGACGCCGGAGCGCGCACCGTCCTCACCACGCGCGAGCTGGCGGGCGAGCTGCCGGCGGTGCCAGAAGTCGGGCACGTACTGCTCGACGCCCCGTCCATGGCCGCCGAGCTGGCCGCGCTGGACGCCTCGGGCCCCGGACTGCCGATCGCCCTGCACCAGGCCGCGTACGTCATCTACACCTCCGGTTCCACCGGCCGCCCCAAGGGCGTCGTCGTCTCCCACGACGGGGTCGGCAGCCTGATCGCCACCGCGACGCAGCGGATCGGCGTCGACGCGGACAGCCGCGTCGTGCAGTTCGCCTCGGTCGGCTTCGATGTGACGGTCTGGGACCTGATCATGTCGCTGTGCGTCGGCGGCCGGATCATCATCGTCCCCACCGGGCGCCGGGTCGCCGGGCCCGCCCTCACGGAGTACATCGAGGAGCACCGCGCCACCCACATGATCCTGCCCCCTTCGCTCGTCTCGGCGCTTCCGCGGGACTGTGAGCTGCCCGCGGGCGCGGTGCTCGTGGTCGGGACCGAGGCGGTGCCGAGCGAGCTGATCGCCCGCTGGGCCGAGCGGCTGCGCGTCGTGGTCGCCTACGGCCTGACCGAGGCGACGGTCAACTCGACGCTGTGGCTCGCCCAGCCCGGCTGGCAGGGACCCGCACCGATCGGCCGCCCCGACCCCAACACCCGTGCCTACGTCCTCGATGCGGCGTTGCGACCGGTTCCCGTGGGCGTCGAGGGCGAGTTGTACGTCGGCGGGCGCGGTCTGGCCCGCGGCTACCTGGGTCGGCCGGGCCTGACCT
Organism: Streptomyces sp. A01; assembly: GCF_059026195.1. Taxonomy (NCBI): domain Bacteria; kingdom Bacillati; phylum Actinomycetota; class Actinomycetes; order Kitasatosporales; family Streptomycetaceae; genus Streptomyces; species Streptomyces sp. A01. Next base: position 262,982 of record NZ_JBWLKN010000004.1, read on the forward strand.
CGGAGCGGTTCGTCGCCGACCCGTTCGGGCCTGCGGGGGCGCGGATGTACCGCACGGGCGACCGGGTGCGCTGGAGCGCGGAAGGGGACCTGGAGTTCCTCGGCCGCGTGGACGGACAGCTCAAGATCCGCGGGCACCGCATCGAACCGGGCGAGATCGAGAGCGCGTTCATGGCTTGCCCGGGCATCGCCCAGGCCGCCGTTCTCGTACGGGAGGACCACCGGGGTGTGAAGCGCCTCGTCGCCTATCTGGTCGGTGCCGGCGGCGGAGGCGGCACAGACGGCGGAGACGACAGGGAAGCCGCCGCGGCCGTGGCGGCGGCGCGGATACGGGTGGCCGAGGCGCTGCCGGACTACATGGTGCCGTCGGCCCTCGTCGTCCTGGCCGGGCCCCTGCCGCTGACACCCAACGGAAAGCTCGACACCCGGGCTCTGCCCGAGCCGCGGTGGACGGCGATGACCGGTGACGCCGAGCCGACGACGCCCGCCGAGGCGGCTCTCGCCGCGCTGTTCGCCGAGGTCCTCGGCCTGCCGTCGGTGGGCGTCCACGACAGCTTCTTCGAACTCGGCGGAGACAGCATTGTCGCCATCCAACTCGTCACCCGGGCGCGTGCCGGGGGGCTGGCGATCAGCCCGCGCGACGTGTTCCGCCGCCGAACGGTGGCGGCCCTCGCGCGCGTCACCGACGGCGCGGACGGGCCGCCGCGTGCGCCGGACGCGGTTCCCGCGCCGTTCTCCCTGGTCCCGCTGACCGACGGCGAGCGCGCCGAGTTCGCTTCCGCCATCCCCGGTCTCCTCGACGCCGTACCGGCCATCCCCCTGCAAGAAGGCTTCTTCTTCCACGCCGCCATCGACGAGGGCGGGTCGGACGGCTACGCCGTGCAGGACACCCTGGAACTCACCGGTGACGTGGACGCGGAGGCCCTGCGGGCCGCCGCGCAGCGGCTGCTCGACCGTCACCCGCTGCTGCGCGCCGCCTTCCGCCAGCGCTCGGACGGCCGGCTGGTGCAGCTCATCGGCGAGCGTGTCGAGCTCCCATGGCGCTTCGCGGACCTGTCGGGACGCGACGCGGCGGACCAGTCCGCCGGTGCCGACGAGGTCGCGGCGGCCGAGCGGGCCGGGGGATTCGACCTCGGGGTCCCACCGCTGGTGCGGGCGGCGCTGATCCGGCTCGGCGAGCGGCGGTCGCTGCTGGTCCTGACCATGCACCACATCGTCGTCGACGGCTGGTCGGTCTCGCTCATCACGCGCGAACTGCTGGACGGCTACCGCCCCGGCGCCTCGGCGCGGCCGTCCGCGCCGGTCGGGCCGGTCACCGCCTACCGGGCGTACGCGGGCTGGCTCGCAGGACGGGACCAGGGCCCGGCGCTCAGCGCGTGGCGCGACGCGATGGCGGGTCTCGACGCTCCGGCCAGACTGCCCGTCCGCGCCGGTGACACGGGCCCCGCCGAAACGGGCAGGGTCACCCTGGAACTGTCGGCGCGGGACACGACGGCGCTGGTGGCGCGGGCCCGGCAGCTCGGGCTGACGCTCAGCACCGTCGTGCAGGGCGGGTTCGCTCTGGTGCTCGGCGACGTGACCGGCTCCCACGACCTGGTCTTCGGGACCACGGTCTCCGGCAGGCAGGCCCCCGTCGAGGGCATCGAAACGCTGGTCGGCCTGCTGATCAACACCGTGCCCGCTCGCCTGCGGTGGCGTCCGGAGCAGCCGCTCGCCGACGTCCTCGCGGGCTTCCAGGAGGGGCAGGCCGACCTGCTGGACCATCAGCACGCCGGACTCGCCGACATCCAGCGCGTCATCGGCCGTGGCGAGCTGTTCGACTCGCTGGTCGTGGTGGAGAACCTGCCCGACGCGGGCGAGCCGGTCGACCCGGCGGGGCAGGTCCGCGTCGCCGGATCGCACATCCGCGACTCCGTGCACTACCCGCTGGCGCTCACGGTGCTGGTGGGTGAGCGGCTTCAGCTGCGGCTCGAACACAACCCCACCCGGCTGGACGCCACGGCCGCGCGGCGGTTCGGCGCCCGGCTGCGGGCGCTGCTCGACCAGGTGACCACCGACCCGTGGCTCCCGGTGGCACGGCTGGCGGCGCGCCCGGCCGACGAGCCGCGGAGCACACTCGACCGCCTCATCGGGGCGGAGCGGGCTCTGCCCCCGGCAACGGTGCACGGAGCCTTCGCCGAGCAGGTCCGCCGTACCCCCGACGCGACCGCTCTCCTCCACGGCGGTGAGCGGACGACGTATGCCGAACTGGAGCAACGCGCCGAGGCACTGGCCCACCGGCTGCTGGCCCAGGGCGTCGGCCCGGAGTCCATCGTGGCCGTCGCCGTTCCCCGCTCGGCCGCGACGCCGGTCGCCCTCCTCGGCGTGCTCAAGGCGGGTGCGGCTTATCTGCCGGTCGACGTCGACCACCCGGCCGACCGGGTGCGCTACCTGCTCGCCGACTCCGGGGCCCGCACGGTCGTCGCCACCGAGGAGTCCTGGGCGCGTCTGCCCGCTCTCGACGGCGTGACGCGGGTCCTCATCGGCGAGGGCCACGGCGGCGCGGCGGGGCCGGCTCCCGCCGCGAGGGCGACCGTGTCCGTCCACCCGGACAGCGCCGCCTACCTGATGTACACCTCGGGTTCGACCGGTCGGCCCAAGGGCGTCGTGGTGCCGCACCGACCGGTCGTCGGCCAACTCGCGTGGACGGCCGAGCGGTTCGGGCTCGGGCCCGGCGAGCGGGTGCTGCACCAGTACTCGACCAGCTTCGACCCGTCGGTGCAGGAGATCTTCGCCCCGCTGCTGACGGGTGGGACCGTCGTGATCGCCAGGCCGGACGGCCACCGCGATCCGGCGTATCTCGCCCGGCTGATCCGCGACGAGCGGGTCACCAACGTCGACCTCGTGCCCTCGCTGTACGCGGCGCTGCTGGCCGAGGAGGAGACCGGTACGTGGTGGGCGAGCCTGCGCAGGGCGTTCAGCGGGGGAGAGGCACTGCCGGTCCCGCTCGCGCGGCGCTGGCGGGAGCGCACCGGGGTGCCGCTCTTCAACGTCTACGGGCCGACCGAGGCCGTCATCCAGGTCACCAGCTGGGAAGCGGGCCCGGCACCGGGTGAAGAGGGCACCGTGCCCATCGGGCGGCCGGTGTCCAACGTCCGGCTGTACGTACTCGACCGGTACCTGCGTCCCGTTGCCGACGGGGAGCCCGGAGAGCTCTACGTCGCCGGTGCGCAGCTGGCCCGCGGCTACCACGGACGCGCCGCGCTGAGCGCGGAGCGCTTCGTCGCCGATCCGTTCGGCGGGCCGGGAGGGCGGATGTACCGCACCGGAGACATCGCCCAGTTCAGCGAAGACGGTGTGCTCACCTACCTCGGGCGCACCGACCATCAGGTCAAGATCAGGGGAAACCGGGTGGAACTCGGCGAGATCGAGGCACGGTTGCGCGACGAGCCGGCCGTCGGCGACGCGGTGGTCGTGGCCCGCGACGACGACCGCGGAGCCAAGCAGCTGGTGGCCTACCTGGTCCCCGCCGCCGGAGCGGACCTGGATGTCGCGGCCGTACGAAGCGCGTTGAGCGGTTCGCTTCCCGCGCCCATGGTGCCCAGCCACTTCGTGGAGCTCGACGCGCTGCCGCTGACCCCGGGCGGGAAGACCGACCACCAGGCCCTTCCCGCCCCCGAGGTCAGGGGCGGGCGGCGGGGCCGGACGGCGCGTGAGGGGCGCGAGCGGCAGCTCTGTGAGATCTTCGCCGCCGTGCTCGGGATCGACGAGGTCGACGCCGACGAGGACTTCTTCATGCTCGGCGGCGACAGCATCCTGTCCATGGCGGTCGCGGGGCGGGCGCGCAAGTCCGGTGTGCCGGTCAGCCCCCGGGACGTGTTCGAACACCGCACACCGGCGGCGCTGGCCGCCACCCTCGCCGGGGCGGAGGACGCCGCGCGAGAGGACGCCGCGCGGGAGGACGCCGCGGACTCCGACGGTGTGGGCGACGTACCGCTGCTGCCCATCGTCCACCAGCTCCGCGAGGACGGCGGAACGGTCAGCCGCTTCAACCTCTCCATGCTGCTGCGGGCGCCCGCCACAGCGGACGCCGCCGCGCTGGCCCGGGTCCTGCAAGCGGTCCTGGGGCACCACGACGGTCTGCGGCTCACGCTCACCCGCACGGACCTCGGCCCGGCGATCCCCGCACTGTGGTCGGCCCGGACCCTCCCCGCGGACGCGGTCGACGCGGCCGCGCTGCTGCGTCGCGTCGACACACGCGACCTCGATGACGCCGGACTCCGTACGGTCATCGCCGAGGAGTCCGACGCCGCGGCCTCCCGGCTCGATCCGGACAGCGGCGCCATGGTGCGGGCCGTGTGGTTCGACGCGGGTGGCGAGCGGCCGGGCAGGCTGCTGCTCGTCGTCCACCACCTGGCGGTGGACGGCGTGTCCTGGCGGGTGCTGCTCGGTGACCTGGCAGCCGCGTGGGACGCCGTCGCACGGGGGGAGCGGCCCGTACTCGACCCGGTGCCGACGTCACTGCGGCGGTTCGCACGCGACGTCGCCGAGCAGGCGACCTCGCCACAGCGGCAGGCCGAACTGCCCCACTGGGCCGCGACGCTGGCGCACGGCGCTGAGCTGGTCCCCGGTGCCGGCCGTACCGGAACCGCCGGTTCGGCGCGGGAACACCTGGTGTCCCTGTCCGCCGACGACACCCGGGCGCTGCTGACGAAGGTGCCCGCCACGGCCGGAGCCGACGTCACCGAGGTCCTGCTCACCGCGCTGCGGATCGCCGTGTCGCGCTGGCGCGGTGCGGGCGACGGCGACCTGCTGGTGGACCTCGAACGGCACGGACGTGACGGCACCGACAGGGACCTGTCGCGCACCGTCGGCTGGTTCACCAGCCTGCATCCCGTACGGCTCCCCGCCGCCGACGGCGCGCTCGACGCGCTCAAGCTCGTCAAGGAGTCCGTGCGGTCGGCACCGGACTCCGGCGCGGGGTACGGCATGCTGCGCTACCTCAACCCGCAGCTCGCCCCGGTCTTCGCGCGGCTGTCCAGCGCCCAGGTGCTGTTCAACTACTTCGGCAGGCTCCCCGCGGAGCAGACCGGTGACTGGGCGCCCGCCGCCGAGGCCGACGCGCTGTCCGTGGAACCCGACGCCGACCTGGCCATGCCGTATCCGCTCCAGGTCAACGCGGTGTGCGCCGACACCCCAGGCGGCCCCGAGCTGCGCGCCACCTGGACCTGGCCGGAGGGCGGCGCACTGGCCGAGGAGGACGTACAGGCGCTCGGCCGCGAGTGGGCGGTGGCCCTGTGCGAACTCATCGCGCGGGCATCGCGGCCCGGCCCGGCGGTACGGTCCCTCACGCCGTCGGATGTGCCGCTGGTCCGCCTCTCCCAGGACGGCATCGCCCTGGTCGAGGGGGTCAGCCCGGTGCCCGTCGCCGACATCTGGCCGCTGTCGCCGCTCCAGGAAGGCATCCACTTCCACGCCAGCTACGACACGTCCGCGCTGGACGTCTACACCGCGCAGGACACCTTCGACTTCGACCACCGCCTTGACGCGGAGCGGCTGCGCGCGGCCTGCGCGACGCTGCTGCGCAGGCACCCCAGCCTGTGCGCGGGTATCACCAGCGACGGCCTGCCCGCGCCGGTGCAGTTCGTCTGTTCCGCGGCCGAGCTGCCGGTGCCCCTGACCGAGGTGGACGTGAGCGGTCTGAGCGAGCAGCGGCGGCGGGAGCGCCTCGCGGAGATCGCCGACGCCGGCCGAAGGGAGCGGTTCGACCTGGCCGCGCCCCCGCTGTTCCGGCTCACGCTGATCCGGCTCACCGAGAACACCGACCGTCTGATGCTCAGCCACCATCTGGTGGCCTGGGACGGCTGGTCGCAGTCGGTCTTCCTCGACGAGCTGCTTGAGCTGTACGCCGCGGCGGGCGACGACACCGCGCTGCCCACCCCCGGCAGTTACCGCGGCTACCTGAGCTGGCTCGCCGAGCAGGACTTCGACGCGGCGCGGCAGACGTGGCGGCAGGCGCTCGCCGGACTCGACGAGCCGACGCTCGTGGCGCGGAACCGAGGGGCCGAGCCGACGATCCCCCGGCGCCGCACCCTCGAACTGTCCCCGGAGCTCAGTGGCCGCCTGCGGGCAGCCGCCCGTGAGCACGGACTGACGATCAACGCGGTGCTGTCCGCCGCGTGGGCGCTCGTCCTGTCCGCGACCGTGGGCCGCCAGGACGTGGTGTTCGGGGCCACGGTCGCCGGACGGCCCGCGGACGTGGCCGGTGCGGACACGGCGATCGGCATGTTCCTCAACACGGTGCCCCTGCGGGTCACGCTCGACCCCGACGAGCCGGTCGTGGACCTGCTGCGCCGCCTGCGGTCCGAGCGGGTCGCGCTGATGGACCACGAATATCTCGGCCTGGCCGAACTCCAGCGGGCCGGCGGCCACACCACCCTCTTCGACACCCTCTACGTCCTTCAGAACTTCGCCGACGAAGGCGCGTTCCGGCGGCTGACCGAGCGCCACGGCATCACCGGCGTGGGCAGCGTGGACGCCACCCACTACCCCATGGCGCTGATCGTCAACCCGGCCGAGGTCATCCAGGCGAAGCTGGAGTACCGCTCGGAACTGATCGGCGACGAGCAGGCCGCGACCACGCTGGAGCGCTTCGGCGCGCTGGTGGAGCGGCTGACCGGGGATTTGTCGGCGCGCGTCGGCTCCCTGGACCTGCTGCTGCCCGGCGAACGCGCCGAGCTGCTGTCCGGGTGGGAGTCCAGCGCCGATCCGGTGCCGGACGAGACCGTCGCCGACATGCTCGGTTCCCAGGTCGCCCGCACCCCGGACGCGGTGGCGCTCGTGTTCGGCGAGCGGGCCCTCACGTACGCGGAACTGGACGCGCGGATCAACCGGCTCGCCCGGCTGCTGCTCTCCCGCGGAGCGGGACCCGAGCGGGTGGTGGCGCTGGCGCTGCCGCGTTCCATCGAGATGGTCGTGGCGCTGTTCGCCGTGCTGCGCACCGGCGCCGCCTACCTGCCGCTCGACCTCGACCACCCCGCCGACCGGCTGCGGCTGATGATCGAGGACACGGGGCCGCTGTGCCTGCTGTCCACGACGGCGGTCGCCCCGACGCTGCGGGGCGAGGCAGGAGCCCTCGCCCCGGAACTCCCGCTGGACGACCCGGCCGTCACCGCGGAACTCGCGGACCTCCCGGGCGCGGAGCTCGCCGACGCCGAACGGCCCGCGTTCGCGCATGGCGTGGCGGACCGCCTGGAGTACCCCGCGTACGTCATCTACACCTCCGGCTCCACCGGCAAGCCCAAGGGCGTCGTCACCCCGTACCGGGGACTGACGAACATGCAGCTCAACCACCAGAGGGAGATCTTCGACCCGGCGATCGCCTCGGCGGGCGGGCGGCGGCTGCGCATCGCGCACACCGTCTCCTTCGCCTTCGACATGTCCTGGGAGGAGCTGCTCTGGCTCGTCGAGGGACACGAGGTGCACGTCTGCGACGAGGAACTGCGCCGTGACGCCGAGGCCCTGGTGGCCTACTGCGACCGGCACCGTGTCGACGTGGTCAATGTGACACCCACCTACGCCCAGCTGCTGATCGAGGAGGGTCTGCTCGACCAGGACGAGAACGCCGGCAAGCACCGGCCCGCCCTGGTCCTGCTCGGCGGTGAGGCCGTGTCCGACGCGGTGTGGACGCGCCTGCGCCGCACCGAGGACTGCTACGGCTACAACCTGTACGGGCCGACCGAGTACACGATCAACACGCTCGGCGGCTCCACCACGGACAGCCCGACGCCCACGGTCGGCAGGCCGATCCGCAACACCCGGGCCCACGTGCTCGACGCGACGCTGCGCCCGGTCCCGCCGGGCTGTCCCGGCGAGCTGTACATCGCCGGGACGGGCCTCGCCCGCGGCTACCACGACAGGCCCGGCCTGACGGCGGAGCGGTTCGTCGCCGACCCGTTCGGCGCCCCCGGCGAGAGGATGTACCGCACCGGCGACCTCGTACGGCAGCGCCCTGACGGACTCATCGACTTCCTCGGCCGTACCGACGACCAGGTCAAGATCCGCGGCTACCGGATCGAACTCGGCGAGATCTCCACGGCCCTGGCCGCGCACCCCGACGTCGCGCACGCCGCGGTCGTCGTGGCGGAGACACCCGGGATGAGGCGCCTGGTCGGTTACGCCGTACCCGAGGAGGGCGCGGAACAGGGTGAGGGGCTGCTCCGGCGGCTGCGCGAGCACCTGAAGGCCGGTCTGCCCGACTACATGGTCCCGGCGGCGCTGGTGGCGGTGGAGACGCTGCCGCTGACCGTCAACGGCAAGCTCGACGTCAAGGCACTCCCCGCCCCTGACTTCGCCGGGCCCAGCGCCAGCCGCCCGCCCCGGTCACCGCAGGAGGAGACGCTCTGCGCCCTCTTCGCCGAGGTGCTCGGACTCGCCGCGGGCAGTGTGGGAATCGACAGCGACTTCTTCGAGCTGGGGGGCCACTCGCTGCTGGCCACCAGGCTGATCAGCCGTGCGCGCACCGCGCTCTCGGCGGAGCTGGCGATCCGGGACCTCTTCGAGGCGCCGACCGTCGCCGAACTGGTGGAGCGCGGCCGCGGCTCGCACGCCGCGGACCGCCCGGCGCTGACGGCCGGGGAGCGGCCCGCCGAACTGCCGCTGTCCCACGCCCAGCAGCGGCTGTGGGTCATCCAGCAGATCGAGTGCACCTCCGCCGCGTACAACTTCCCGCTGGTGATGCGGCTGCGCGGCCCCCTCGACACCGACGCGTGGCGGACGGCGCTCGCCGATGTGACGGGGCGCCACGAAGCCCTGCGGACGGTCTTCGCCGAACGCGACGGCCAGGCTTTCCAGCGCGTCCTGCCCATCGAGCGGGCGCGCCCCGTGGTGGAGTGCGTCAGCGCCGGTGAGGACGAGGTGGCCGGCATCGTCGACGCCGCCATCAACCGGCCGTTCGACCTCGCCGCCGAGCTGCCTTTGCGGGCCACCCTCATCGAGGTGGCGCCGGACGACCACGTCGTCGTCCTGCTGCTGCACCACATCACCACCGACGAGTGGTCGGACCGGCCCTTCCTGCGCGACCTGGCCACCGCGTACGCCGCCCGCCGCTCCGGCTCGGCGCCCGAGTGGGAGCCGCTGCCCGTCCAGTACGCCGACTACGCGCTGTGGCAGCAGCGGCTTCTCGGTGACCCCGCCGACCAGCGCAGCCTGGCCGCCCGGCAGCTGGAGTACTGGCGTACGACGCTGGAAGGCGCCCCGGAGGAGATCGAGCTGCCCGCCGACCGGCCCCGGCCCGCCCGGCCCGCCTTCACCGGAGCCGAGCTCGACATCCCCTTCGAGGCCACCGCCTACCAGGGGCTGAAGCGGCTGTCCCGGGAGACCGGCACCAGCATGTTCATGGTGGTGCACGCGGCGGTCGCCGCGCTGCTCCACCGCATGGGCGCCGGGCCGGACATCCCCCTCGGCTCGCCCATCGCCGGGCGGAGCGACGAGGCGCTTGACGAACTGGTCGGCTTCTTCGTCAACACGCTCGTCCTGCGCACCGACCTCAGCGGCGACCCGGGTTTCACCGAGCTGCTGGCACGGGTCCGCGACACCGACCTGGCCGCGTTCTCCCACGCGGACGTGCCGTTCGAGTCCGTCGTGGAGAAGCTGAACCCGACGCGCTCCCTCGCCCGCAACCCGCTGTTCCAGGTGATGGTCGGCTACCACAACCGCACAGGCGACGAGCTGGAGCTGCCCGGGCTCGGCGTGAGCGACGTTCCCTTCCGGATCAGGTCGGCCAAGTTCGACCTGGTCTTCAGCTTCACCGAGCGGGTGGCGAGCGGCGAGGACGACGGCGCGCTCAGCTGCCGCCTTGAGTTCGCCACCGAGCTGTTCGACCAGGAGACCGCCGAGCGGCTGGGCGACCGCCTGCGGAGGCTGGTCGCCGCGGTGGTCGCCGAGCCGCAGGCCCCGGTCTCCCGGGTCGACGTGCTCGCCCCCGAAGAACGGCGGTTGGTCCTCGAAGGCTTCAACGCCACCGAGCGGGTGGTCGACGAGTCCTCGCTCCCCGCGCTGTTCGCCCAGCGGCTCGCTGAGCGGCCCGACGCGGTGGCCGTCGTAGAGCGGTCCAGGTCGGTGAGCTACGCCCGGCTCGACGCCCGGTCCCAGCGGATCGCACGGCTGCTGGCCGCGCGCGGCGTGGGCGCCGAGAGCGTGGTCGGCGTGGCCGTGCCCCGCTCGGTCGACATGGTCGCGACGGTGCTCGCCATCCTCAAGCTCGGCGCCGCGTTCCTCCCGCTCGACCTGGTCCACCCCGCCGACCGGCTCGCCTACATGATCGAGGACTCCGGGGCCGTCCTCGTCGTCGGCACCGAGCCGGTGGCCGGGAAGATCCCCGACGTGGCGGGCGTCCCCGTCGTACTGCTCGACGCGCCGGAGGCCACGGCGGAACTCGACCGGTCGGCGGAGTCCGGGGCGGACGGGATTGCCGGGCCGCCGGTGAGCCTGGACCAGGCCGCCTACGTGATCTACACGTCGGGTTCGACCGGTCGGCCGAAGGGCGTCGTCGTCCCGCACGAGGGCATCTCCAGCCTTGTCGCCACCGCGGTCGACCGGATGGGTCTGGAACGCGACAGCAGGGTGCTGCAGTTCGCGTCGATCGGCTTCGACGTCGCGGTGTTCGAACTCGCGATGGCGCTGTGCCACGGCGGCCGGCTCGTGCTCATACCCGACGAGGCGCGGGTCGCGGGCCCGGCGCTCACCGACTTCCTGGCGGACCAGCGGATCACCCATATGATCCTGCCGCCCTCCCTGGTGGCGGCGCTGCCTTCGGGCTGCGAGCTGCCCGAAGGGTCGACGATCCTGGTCGGCACCGAGACGGTGCCGCCGGACCTGTTCGACCGCTTCGGCGCCACGGCCAACCTGATCGCCGCGTACGGGCTGACGGAAGCCACCGTGAACTCCACCCTGTGGCCCGCCCGGCAGGAGGGAGGACGGCCCACCGGGAGGGTGCCGATCGGCCGGCCGGACCCCAACACGCTCTGCTATGTGCTGGACGCCCAGCTGGGCCCGGTGCCGCCGGGCGTGGTGGGTGAGCTGTACGTCGCCGGACGCGGACTCGCCCGCGGCTACCTCGGCAAGTCCGCGCTGACCTCCGAACGGTTCGTCGCCGACCCGTTCGGCCCGCCCGGCAGCCGGATGTACCGCACCGGTGACCGCGCACGCTGGCGCACCGACGGCCATCTCGACTTCCTCGGCCGCGTCGACACACAGGTCAAGATCCGCGGGTTCCGCGTCGAGCTGGGCGAGATCGAGGCGGCCCTCGCCGGGCACCCGTCGGTCAGCCAGGCCGCCGTGGTGCCCGACCGCGAGGGCGACATCGTGCGGCTCGTGGGCTACGCCGTCCCGGAGAGCGGTCTGGAGAGCGGTCCAGAGGACGGCCCGGGCAGCACGGGCGGCCCGGGGCTCGACCCGCAGGCGCTGCGTACGCATGTCGCCGGACTGCTGCCGGAGTACATGGTGCCCGCCCTCGTGGTGGCGCTGGACGGTCCCCTGCCGCTCACCCCCAACGGCAAGCTGGACCGGAAGGCGCTGCCCGCGCCCGACTGGTCGGGCATGACCGGCGACGCCCGCCCGGCCACCGGGACACAGGCCCGCCTGGCCGAGCTGTTCGGCGAGATCCTGAAGCTGGACGACGTCGGTATCCACGACAACTTCTTCGCACTGGGCGGCCATTCGATGGCCTCGATGCGGCTGCTCGGCCGCATTCGCACCGAGTTCGGGGCCGAGCTGAGCATCCGGGACGTCTTCGACGCGCTGACCGTCGCCGGTATCGCCGCCAAGCTGGAGGGGGCGTCGGCCGCCCGGCCGCCGCTGCGCGCCGTCGAGCACGTGGACGGCGCACCGCTGCCGATCGCCCCCGTACAGCGGTGGCAGTGGTCCTCGCACCGACGGCGGACCGGCTTCGACCACGCACTCGCGCTGCGCTCCCCAGGAGGTTTTGACGCCGACGCGCTGTCAGCCGCCCTGGGCGATGTCGTGGCACGGCACGAGCCGCTGCGCACCGCCTTCACCGAGCAGGACGGCACCGTTCACCAGCGGGCCGCCGAGCCCCCGGCCCTGGAGCGGGAGCAGTGCCCCGACCTGGACGCCCGGCTCGGCGAACTCGCCGCGCGGACCCCGGACCTGACACGCGAGCCGCCCCTCCGGGCCCGGCTGCTCACCGGTGCGGACGGCGCCCAGGCAGTGCTGCTGACCACGCACTACCTCGCGGTGGACGAATGGTCGGTCGTACCCCTGTTCCGCGATCTCACGACGGCGTACGAGGCCCGCACGCACGGCCGGGAGCCCGGGTGGGAGCCACTGCCGGTGACGTACGCCGACTACACCCACTGGGCGCGCCAGGTACTGGGCGACCTCACCGACCCCGGCAGCCTGGGCGGGCGGCAGCTCGCCTACTGGCAGCAGACGCTCAAGGACCTGCCGCGTGAACTGGCGCTGCCGACGGACCGGCCGCGTCCCGTCGCGCCCAGCCTGCCGGGCCACGGCGGCGACCACGTCGGATTCGTCCTGGACGAGCGGCTGCACGCCGACGTGGACACGCTCGCCCGGACGACCGGCACCAGCATGTTCATGGTCCTGCACGCGGCGCTCTCGGCACTGCTCACCGCCCACGGCGCGGGCACCGACCTGCCGATCGGCACCATGGTCGCCGGACGCACCGACGACCAGCTGGCCGATCTGGTCGGCTGCTTCTTCAACACCGTGGTGCTGCGCACCGACACCGCGGGGGACCCGTCCTTCTCGGAACTGCTGACCCGGGTACGGGAGACGACGCTCGGCGCCCTCGACCGGCAGGACGTCCCGTTCGACGAGGTCGTACGGCGGACCGGACTGCCCCCGGAGGGACCGCGGGTCATGGTGATCCACCATGAGCAGGCGGACTTCGGCCGGCTTGAGGGCGGCATGGGCGCGTTCCTCGCCGTGCCCACCGGGGCGGCGAGGGCGGAGCTGACGCTCAGCTTCTACGAGCCGCGCGGCGACGGGCCGGTGCACTGCGAGCTGATCTACGCGACCGAGCTGTTCGGCCGGTCCAAGGCGCGGCGGCTCGCCGACGAACTCCAGGTGCTGCTGCGCAACGTGGCAGCCGACCCCGGACAGCCGCTTTCCGAGCTGTTCACCGTACAGTCCATGAGGAGTGACGACGCATGACGACCAACCCGTTCGAGGACCCGCAGGGCCGCTTCTTCGTGCTGGCCAACGACGAGAACCAGCACTCGCTGTGGCCGTCCTTCGCCGAGGTGCCGGCGGGATGGCGGACCGTCTTCGGTGAGGACACCAGGGACGTCTGCCTCGCGTACGTGGAAGCCAACTGGACCGACCTGCGGCCCGCGAGCCTGATTACGCGGCAAGTCTGACCCCTTAGGCGCGCGTGTCCTCAAACGCCGGACGGGCTGACACTCCAGCCCCTCCGGCGTTTGCTGAAGAAATCAGCCCCTCCGGCGTTTGCTGGAAAATCCAGCCCCTCCGGCGTTTGAGGAGCGGGGTCTGGGGCGGAGCCCCAGTGCCGGGAGAGGGCCACCCCACGCACACCCTTGCGCTCAGACCTCCACGGCCGACGCCCCGCCCCCGGGCCCGGGGGCCCGCCGCGTAGCGGACCACGCGGCCCACAGCGCGGCGTAGCGCCCACCCGAGGCCACCAACTCCTCGTGCGTACCGGTCTCCACGACCCGGCCGTGGTCGAGGACGACGACCCGGTCAGCGGCCGCCGCCTGGGGCAGCCGGTGCGCCACGATCAGTCCCGTGCGCCCTTCCAGCGCCCGCAGGGCGGCCGTCTCCAGGGTGCGGGCGCCCGCACTGCCCGCGTCCGCGGTGGCCTCGTCCAGGATCGCGACCGGCGGATCGGCGAGGACCAGGCGGGCCAGGGCCAGATGCTGGGCCTGGGTCACCGTGAGCCGGTGCCCGCCCTCGCCCACCACCGTGCCGAGTCCGTCGGGCAGCGCCTCCACCCAGTCCAGGGCACCGACCCGGGCCAGTGCGGCCCGTAGCTCCGCGTCGGTGGCCTCCGGCCGGGCCAGCCGCAGGTCCTCGGCCAGCGGCCCGGCGAACACATGGACCTCCTGGCTGATCAGCGTCACCGCCCGCCGGACGCCCGCCGGCCCGAGCTCCTGGGCGTCGACGCCGCCGAGGGTGACCGACCCGCCGGACGGCTGGTGGACGCCCGCGATCAGCTTCGCCAGGGTGGTCTTGCCCGCCCCGCTCGCACCGACCAGGGCCACCCGCTCCCCGCTGCGCACCTCCAGGTCGACCTCGCGCAGTACGGGGTGCCCGGATACGTACGCGTGGCTGAGCGAGACGACCTTGACGGACCCGTCCAGTGGCACGGAGGGCCGGTCCGGTCCCCGCTCGCCAGGCAGGTTCGACACGCCGACCAGGCGGGCCAGGCTCGCACCGGCGGACTGGGCCTCGTCGATGAGGAAGAGGGCGGCGTTGACGGGGTTGAACAGGCTGTGGAAGTAGAGTGCCGCCGCGGTCGCCGTGCCGATACTCACGGAACCGTTGTCCACCAGCACGAAGCCGGTGACGAGGACCGATGCCAGACCGACGAACTCGGCCAGGTTGAGCCGCGAGAAGAATCCGGAAACGAGCCGGATGCCGCGCAGCGCGATGTCGACGCTGTCCTGCGACCGCTGCTCCAGCAGATCCGCGTGCCTGCCGTTCAGCCGGAACGCGCGTACGGTCCTGACGCCGCCGAAGCTGTCGAGAAGCTGGTGCTGCAGGGCGCCGGTCGCCACCCGGTGCTTGGCGTAGACGGGGCTGGCGCGCGGCATGTACCACCGCACGGTGAGGACATGGATCGGCATGGCCAGCAGCGCGGCGAGAAGGAAGCGCCAGTCGAGCACGGAGAGCCCGACCAGCGTCAGCGCGATGGTCAGGAGCGCACTGCTGAATTCGGGCAGCGCCTCGCGTACCGCCTTCGCTATGAGGGTCACATCACCGGTCACCCGGGACGTCAGATCGCCCGAACCGGCCTTCTCGACGCGTTCGAGCGGCAGGCCCAGCGCCCGCTCGATGAACCGCTCGCGCAGGCTCGCGAGGATGTTCTCGCCGAGCCGGGCGACGAGGGAACTGCCGGCCGCGGTCGCGACGCCCCGTCCGACGGCCACGGCGAAGAGGAGGACCATCGGCAGCGTCAGCGAGCCGGTGCCCCGCTGCTCGGCGACGAGGTCGACGATGTGACCGAGGAGCGGGGCGGTCAGCAGACCGATACCGGTTCCGATGACCAGCACGGTCACCGCGGCCACGGCCAGCAACCGGTGACGGCGCAGCAACACGCCGACGACGGCGAGGGTCTGAGCAGCCGTGGCGATCGGCAGGAGTTCGCGTTCCGGCGCGCTCGTCCCGCTCATCGTCCGTCCCCCGTCGTCCATTCCCCCGCCGCTCATGTCCCCGCCGCTCATCTCACCGCCGCTCATCTCACCGTCGTTCTTCTCACCGTCGTTCATCTCGGCGTCGGTCACCGCCGTCATGTCAGTACCACCGAGCGGTACGCCTCGTCTGTGGCGACAAGGTCCGGATGGCGGCCGTCAGCGGCCACGGCGCCGTCGCTCAGCACGACCACGCGATCGGTCACGGCGAGGAGGGCGGGGCTCGTGGTGACCAGGATGGTGGTGCGGTCGCGGCGGAGTTCCCGCAGCCGGGCGGCGATCCGTGACTCGGTGACGGTGTCGACGGCGGTGGTCGGGTCGTGGACCACCAGGACCGGGTGATCCGCGGCGAGCGCCCGGGCCAGCGCGACCCGTTGCCGCTGCCCGCCGGACAGCGACCGCCCGCGTTCGGCGAGCATGGTGTCCACGCCCTGGGGGAGCGCCTGCGCGACGTCGTCCGCCGCCGAGGCGGCGAGCGCCGGTTCCACATCCGCCCTGCCGAGGTCCGTCCCGGCCAGTACGTTGTCGAGCAGGCTGCTCTCGAACAGGTCGGCCGCGTGGTGGGCGACGAGGATCGCGCGCCGCACGCCGTCGGGGTCGAGGCCGGCCAGGGACACGCCGTCGAGCTCGATCACCCCTTCGGCGGGGTCGAGTTCCCGGCCCAGGCACAGCAGCAGATCGGCCGCGGCGGCGGGGTCCTTGGCGACGACGCCGACCAGAGATCCGGGGCGGATATCGAGGTCGAGCCCGCGCAGGGCGCCGTGCGTGACGCCGCGCAGCCGGACGTGTCCGGCGACCGGGTGGGGCGGCGCCGCCGGTCCCGCCGTCACAGCGGGGGAGGACGCCAGTACCTCCGCGATGCGGTCGGCCGACGCCCGGCCCTGGGCGAATTCGCCGTTGACGTAGGTGAGGAGCTGGAAAGGACCGAGGAGGAACTGCGCGAGTCCGACAGCCGCGACCAGTTCACCGATGCTGATCGTGCCGCGCATCGCCAGCTGCGCCCCGACCAGTCCGATGACGGCGATGAAGATCCCGGTCAGGCTGAGGATCGCACCGTCATGCCAGGCCCGGCTGCGGGCCGCACGCAGCGCCGCCGCCAGCGAGTTCTGACTGGTCTGCCGGTACCGGGACACCGCGGCCGGTTCCGCTCCGATTCCCTTGAGCACCCGGAGCCCCGCCACCAGATCGGCGGCGACGCCGGAGGCGTGCGCGGCGCGCTCCTGCTCGACGCCGCTGCGCCGCTCCAGCGGCAGGCTGATCCGGTGACCGAGCCACAGCAAGGGAGGGATGCCGAGCAGGACGAGCAGCCCGAGGGGTACGGAGATCCGCAGGAGTACGACCGCGCTGATGGCCAGTCCGGCGACGGCCGATATCCCGTACGGCAGTGCCGCCGCGACCGCGCCCACGCGCTTGGCGTCGCCGGTGGCGATGGCGGTGAGCTCGCCGGGGAGCCGGCCCGTGTCCGCTCCGCCGCCCGGGTCGAGCACCCTGGCGCCGAGACGGAGCCGCAGCTGGTGCGCGGCCCGTTCACCGGCCCCGTCGGTGATCCTGGCGGAGGTCCGGTAGCAGGTGGACAGGACGAAGAAGAGCGCGGCGAGGGCGAGCAGCCAGCGCAGCAGGGCGCCTGAGTCACCGGTCGCGACCGCCTCGTCGATGATCAGGCCGATGACGACGGGAACCATGGCTTCGCAGCCCTGGTGGGCGATGCCGAGGAGCGATGCCCCGGCGACATGGCGACGCTGGCCTCTGATCGCCCTCTGGAGGACACGGCCCCCCGTCGGTCCTCCATCGCGCATGCGGTACCTCCGCGAAGATGGGCAGCTAGTTAGGTAAGGCTACTCTAATGAGTGGTCGGGCCAAGGTCTCGCGCCGCCGGTGTGCCTGCTGCGTACTGGCCGCTCATGCGCGCTCGTTGACCGTGCAGACCGGTTCGGTTAGCCTCACCTAAGTCAGTCTTTCCTGCCGTACGTCACACCTCTCGTGTGATGCGCAGCCGCCCGGGGGGTTCCTTGTTGTCGGTCGAGGCCCAGGCGGCATCAGGGAGCGAAGCTGACGCCCCACCCATGCCCTCGGCGCGCCGGACCACGGCGGCGGCGCTGCGCGGCCTGGGACTCCTGGTGGCGCTCGGCGTGCTCCTCCTGGTCGCCCTGCTCGGTGTGTGGCTGGGCACCAGGGACATCCCGTTCACCTCGACGTGGCACGTGCTGTGGCACAACGACGGGTCGGACGCCGCGGTCATCGTCCACGACTACCGGATACCCCGGACCCTGCTCGGCCTCCTGGTGGGCATGGCGCTGGGGCTCTCGGGAGCCCTGATGCAGGCGTTGACCCGCAATCCGCTCGCCGACCCCGGTCTGCTCGGTGTCAGCCTGGGGGCCTCGACCGGTGTGGTCGTGGCCATCGCGTTCCTCGGCGTGGGATCGGCCCTCGGCTATGTGTGGTTCGCCTTCCTCGGTGCGGCGATCGCCTCCGTGGTGGTCTATCTGCTCGGCTCGTCAGGCCGGTCACTCGCGACCCCCGACCGGCTGGTCGTCGCGGGGGCGGCGGTCACGGCGGTGCTGTTCGCCTTCAATTCGGCCGTGCTGCTGCTCGATCCGCGGGCGTTCGACAAGTTCCGGTTCTGGACGGTGGGCGCGCTCGCCGGCCGGAACCTCGACATCGTGTATGTCATCCTGCCCTTCGTCGTCGTCGGCCTGGTGATCGCCCTGGCGCTGGCACCCTCACTGAACGCGCTGGCCATGGGCGAACAGATGGGCCGCGCCCTGGGCGTCAACGTCGGCCGGACCCGGGTGCTCGGCATCGTCGCGGTGATGCTGCTGTGCGGCGCCGCCACCGCCGCGGCGGGCCCGATCGGGTTCGTCGGCCTCGCCGTGCCGCACGTGGCCCGACTCCTGGTGGGCCCGGACCAGCGGTGGGTCCTGGCGTACTCCATGCTCCTCGCGCCGATTCTGCTGATCGGCGCTGACGTCCTGGGCCGGGTGCTCGGTTCCCCCGGTGAGATCGAGGTCGGCATCGTCACCGCGTTCCTCGGAGCGCCCCTGTTCATCGCGCTGTGCCGCCGTCGAAAGCTGGTCATGCTGTGAGCCCTGTGCGGGAGGCCGGAACCTCCGCGACCGATACGGCGCTCGCGGCCGATCGCGTGGACGTCGCCCTGAAACCCCGCATCGTCAGCGGCCGCGTTGTCCGTACCCGCAAGGGGGCGCTCTCCCTGCGGGTTCACGGCCGTGCCGTGGTGGTGACGACGGCGCTGCTGGTCGTACTCACGGCGGTCATGGGGATCACCCTCACCACCGGGGACTTCCAGCTGTCGGTCACCGAGGTGCTCCACGCCCTGGTCGGCAACGGTTCGCCCGCCGCCGACTTCATCGTCAACACCCTGCGCATGCCACGCCTGGTGACCGCGTTGTGCGCCGGAGCGGCACTGGCGGTCAGCGGGGCGATCCTGCAGAGCCTCACCGGCAACTCGCTGGGCAGCCCGGACATCATCGGCTTCACGAGCGGGTCGGCGACCGGAGCCCTGGTGGTCATCGTCGTACTCCACGGAAGCATGACCGAGATCGCGTTCGGGGCACTGGCCGGTGGACTGGCCACGGCCGTCGCGATCTACCTGCTGGTGTTCAGCGGCGGCCTCCAGGGGTTCCGGCTCGTCGTCATCGGGATCGGTGTCAGCGCCCTGCTGCTCGCCGTCAACTCGTACCTGATCACCCGGGCGACCTGGCAGGAGGCCCTGGAGGCCCAGGCCTGGCTGATCGGCAGCCTGGGCAACCGGGGTTGGGACCACGCCAACGCGATCGGCGTCGCGGTCGCCATCCTGCTCCCCCTCGCCTTCTGCCTCGCCCGCAGACTGTCGATGGTGGAGATGGGCGACGACACGGCGATGGCACTCGGCGTCGATGTGGCGCGCACGCGGCTGGCCCTGCTGGGAATCAGCGTCGCGCTGGCCGCGTTCGCCACCGCGGTGACCGGGCCGATCCTGTTCATCGCCCTGGCGGCCCCGCAGCTCGCGCGGAGGCTGACCCGCTCGTCCGGCCCCGCACTGCTCTCCTCCGCCCTCATGGGCGCCGTACTCCTGGCCGGAAGCGACCTCGCGGTGCAACGGACCTTCTCCCCCACTCTCCTCCCGGTGGGCACGGCGACCGGCACCATCGGTGGGCTGTATCTCATCTGGCTGCTGGTCACGGAGTCACGAAAGAGCCGCGCATGACAGGAACGATCCCCCCGACAGCCCGGCTGCGAGCCGAGGACCTGACGCTCTCCTACGACCAGCGCACCGTGGCGACCTCCCTCGGCGTCGTCATACCCGACTACTCGTTCACGGTGATCGTCGGCCCGAACGCCTGCGGAAAGTCCACCCTGCTCAAGGCGTTGGCCCGCATGCTCCGGCCGAAGGCGGGAGAGGTCTATCTCGACGGGGCGGCCATCTCCTCCTACCGTTCCCGCGAAGTCGCGCGCAGGCTCGGGCTCCTCCCGCAGACGTCGAGCGCCCCGGGTGGCATCACGGTGGGGGACCTCGTGGCCCGCGGTCGCTATCCGCACCAGCGCATGCTGAAGCAGTGGTCCGCGGAGGACGAGGCCGCCGTGGCCGAGGCGATGCGGCAGACCGGCGTACTGGAGCTCGCCGACCGGCCCGTCGACGACCTCTCCGGCGGCCAGCGGCAACGCGTGTGGCTGTCCATGGTCCTGGCGCAGCAGACGTCCATCCTCCTGCTGGACGAACCGACGACCTTCCTGGACATCGCGCACCAGGTCGAGGTGCTGAACCTGTGCGCCGATCTGCACGAGCACAAGGGCCACACCATCGTCGCGGTCCTGCACGACCTCAACCAGGCCTGCCGCTACGCCACCCACCTGGTGGTGATGAGGCCCGGCGGCACGATCGCCGCCGAGGGGCACCCGGCGACGGTCATGACCGCCGAGCTGATCGAGGACGTGTTCGGCCTGCCCTGCCGGATCATCGACGACCCGGAGACCGGCACTCCGCTGATGGTGCCCATCGCCCGCAAGCGCCACGCCATGGCCGGTGACGCCGCCGTCGCGGAGACCTCCTAAGTGCGGTGCCGCTTCCGCACCCACCGGCTGGACGGCCGGTACGAGGCGCCGCGTCCCGGCGTCGGCGCCGCCCCGAAGACCCACGACGCGGGCGGGGCACGGGTCGGTCGACTCGCTTCGCGTACGCGAGCCCTGGGCCGGGTCGTACCGGTCCTGCCAGGACACCAGGGACGGGACTGCTCATGCTGTGTACGAGGCTGACGAACGCCCACATCATCACCATGGACCCGGACCACCCCGTCGCCCACGACCTGGGAATCTGGCACGGGCGCGTCGTGGGCCTGGACGACGCGGTGACCTCACTGCCCGCCCGAGAGGTGATCGACCTCCAGGGCGCGACCGTGCTCCCCGGCTTCATCGACAGCCATGTACACCTGGCCTGGACCGGTTTGAGGGCGGCAACCCCGAGCGTGGCCCCGTGCGACCGGGTCGATGACGTCCTCGGTGTCGTGGCGGAGGCCGCCGCCCGGCAGCCCCACGGCTCCTGGGTGCCGGTCTCCGGCTACGACCAGCGGGGACTCGGGCGCCATGTGACCGCGGCCGAACTGGACAGGGTCAGCGACGGCCGCAAGGTGTTCATGACGCACGACTCGGGACATGCCTGCGTGGTCAACACCGCCGTCCTTGACCTGCTTCCGGCTGACGTCCCGCACGAGAACGGCTACCTCGCCGAGAGCGCCATGGCCGCCGCCCGCAAGCTCCGACTGCCCCACTCGCAGGAGGAGTTGGTGGACGCGATCGCGCGAGCCGCCAGGACCTGCCTGTCGGAGGGAGTGACGGCCTGCGCCGAAGCGGGCATCGGCGGCGCCCTGTTCGGCCACAGCCCGGTCGAGCTGGCCGCCTACCAGCTGGCGCGGGAACAGGGCCGGCTCCCGCTGCGGGTGCGGCTCATGGTGGCCGCGGACACGCTGCACCCGGTCGGCGCGCACGCGGACGACGGCATCCCCCGCGCCCTTGACCTCGGCCTGCGCACCGGATTCGGCGACGACTGGCTGTCCGTAGGCGCGCTCAAGATCTGGACCGACGGCGGCATGATGGCCCGTACGGCCGCGCTGAGCAGCCCGTACCACGGCCTGGAACACGCGGGCCAGTTGCAGGACGACCCGGAGCTCCTCGCGCAGACCATCGTCGACGGCCATCTGGCGGGATGGCAGCTCGCCGTCCACGCCATCGGCGACCGCGCCGCCGACCTCGCACTGGACGCCCTGGAGCGGGCGCAGCGCGCCCGGCCACGCCCCGGCGCCCGGCACCGCGTCGAACACGCCGGCCTGATCAGGCCCGACCAGCTCGCCCGCTTCGCGGAACTCGGCGCCATCGCCGTGGTCCAGCCGAACTTCCTGCGCTACTTCGGTGACGACTACGCGTCGATCATGGGTGAGGACAGGACTCCCTGGTTGTACCGGGGCAGGGCCTTCCTCGACCACGGCATCACCCTGGTGGGCAGCTCCGACCGCCCCGTCACGGACGGATCACCGCTGCGGGCCATCCAGTTCATGGTCGAGCGCGCCTCCGAGTCGGGCCAGGTGATCGGCCCGGGCGAGGGCATCACGGTCGACGAGGCCCTGCACTCCTACACCGTCGGCGGAGCCTTCGCCTGCCACTGGGACGACATCGCGGGCAGCCTGACCCCGGGAAAGCGCGCCGACCTGGTCGTGCTGGGTGACGACCCACGGCGCGTCAGCACCTCGCGCATCGGCGACATCGACGTGGTCGCGACGTTCGTCGACGGCCGCAAGACCGAGAAGGCGGCACTATGAGCACGAACGCGGGCAGTATCGAGCGGTACGCGCATCTGTGGCAGGCATCCTCGTACCCGCGGCAGTGGGTCATCTGGAACACCGCCGCGGAGACCATGGTCTTCGACAAGGAGATCAACTGCCCTGTCGACATCGACGGCGAGGACCTGGACGAGGTCCTGCGCAGAATGCGCGAGGCGGGAGCACCGGAGAGCGACGAGTACCCGGGCCGCCCTTGCGCGTAGGGCCTTCCAGGCCGCCTTGGCGCCGCATCCCGGGCCGGGCCGACGAGTGCCCGGCGTAGGGGAGTGCGCGCAGCGTCGGCGAGAGCCGCGGGCGATGAGCGACGTGGCGGTGGCGGCGGTGGTGGCGCGGGCATCGGGGCGGGGCCTGGGGGACCCGCCACGGGCGATGGGGCAGATCACCCTCCTCGCCTGCGCGGACCTCCCTGAGCCGCCAGCCGTCGGCGAGGGCGCCGACCAGCTCGCGGGGGTCAGTGAGAGGCGTGAACCACCGCGTGCCCCTTGCCGCGGCCGATCATCCACTTGTTCAGCGGCGTGGTGATCAGGAACGCGACGGCGAAGCCGCCGAGGAGCGCGCCCCAGAACAGCCCGTCGGACAGGTGGGCGTCCATCGCGCCAGGGGTGAAAGCGATGATCACGTTGTCCACCGACTCCATCACGGCGATGGAAGCGGTGTCAGCGGCCAGAGCCGTACGGATGGCGGCCTTCAGGCCGAGGCCGGCCTTGCGTATCGCGTACATCGTGAAGGAGTAGCCGAAGACAAACGCCAGCGCGATCGCCAGCACCATCGTGGGGGCGTTACCCCAGCGCAGGGCGGTCCCGACGACCATGCCCAGGATCTCGCCGAGTGCGCACCCGGTCAGGCAGTGGGCTGTCGCCTGAGCGGCGGTCCCCCATGAGGCGCCGCCGGTCGAGTGACCGCTGTGCTCATGGCTGTCGTGATCAAGCCCGGCACGCCTCTCGTCCCCGTGCCGGGAGCCGGACGCGCTGCCGTGCGGGGCGGTGTGGTCCTCCGTGCGGTCCATGCCGTCCTCCCTCCTGCCTTTCCGGCCTCCCGCCCTTTCCAGGGTGCGCCCGGCGAGACCGTCCGGCACGGTACGGCACGCGTTCACGGAGAAGGCCGGGCGGGCCGCCGAAGTCGCGGACGCGGAAGGCGGCACCGCGCCGCCAGGCCGGACGCGGGGACGGCCGGCGGGCCGCCCCCGCGTGGCGACGCGTGCGGTCAGCTCGTGCCGAGCAGCTTCTTCATGCGCGTGATCTCGGCGTTCTGGGAGGAGACGATGGCCTTGGCCATGTCCTTGGCGGACCGGTTCGCCCCGTCGGACTGCTCGGTCTTCGCCATCTCGACCGCGCCTTCATGATGCTTGATCATCATCTTGAGGAACGCGGTGTCGAACGCCTTGCCGGAGGACTTCCCCAGCTTGTCCATCTGTTCGGGCGTCATCATCCCGGACATGGCGTGCCCGGCGTGCTCGCCGCCCTCGCCCTCCTTGGGGACCTCCTCGCCCCAGGCTGTCAGCCACCGGGACAGGGTCTTGATCTCCGGGCCCTGTGCCTTCTTGATCTCTCCGGCCAGCTTCTTGACCTCGGCGGACTGGGCCCGGGTCGCCGCCAGATCGGCCATCTCCACCGCCTGGCGGTGGTGCGGGATCATCTCCTTCGCGAAGGCGACGTCGGCGGCGTTCCGCGCCCCCTGCTCGGCGGAGGCCGACGCGGTGGGCGAGGAGGTCTTGTCGTGGCCGTCGTGGCCGTCGTGGCCGTCGGAGCTGTCATCTCCGCCGCCGCAGGCGGCCAGTACGACGGCTGCGGCGGTCGCGGCCACCGCAGCGGCGGCACGGCGGGTCAGGGAACGGTGTGCGGTCATGGTGGTGCGACTCCTGTGTACGGGCTCGATCAGCATGGCTTTCCACGGGCGGGCCCGGCCGAGGGGCTCGGGCACGCGGGGCCGCCTATATACGCAGGAGTCGCAGGTCGCTCAACGACGGCGGGGACCGCCCGCTCAAGGCCGCGGCGGGGACACCCGCGGGTTCGTCCGCGGTCGGGCACGTCACCACGCTCGCCAGGGCCGGCGCCGGCAGCGCGGGCCCTCCGCTCGTGCCGCCGGCAGCACACGTGGCATCGGCGTGCTCGGCATGACCACCGCCACCTCCGTCGTCATGACCGACGTGGGCGCAGTCCTCACCTCCGGCCGCGCCGACGTGTGACGCGGCCGCCGCCGTGACCGCGTGGTGGTCATCCGCCACAGCGGAGGACGACGCTGAAGGGACGGCAGGTCCCAAGCCATGCATGGCCACGACACCCACCAGCACAGCCAGCACCAGCAGCACGTACGCCCGCACCCCACCGGGCCGGGTCGCGCGCCGCGCCTGCCGTCTCATGCCCGCATCCTGGACGGCACCCCACAGGCCCGCAGATGAGCGGATCACCGACACGGCGCGGCCGGATGGGACCGCGGCCGTCAGAGACACGGGCCCGGCCCCGGCAGCCGCGGGTCGCACGCGAGGCCCGCCGGGCGGCGCCCGTAAGCGGCCGCGAGTGGCCGCTCATGGGAATCCCGTCGGTGTACGGGGGCTGGTAGGTGTGGGGCTGGCCGCGCCACCGCGACACGCCCGCTCGGTCAGCCTTCGACGCCCGTGGCGGTGTGCCGGGCTCCGACGGGTTTGGACTCCGGTGAGCCGCGCTGGCGCAGGTAGATGGACAAGACGGCCATGGATGCCACGGCCAGCAGTTCCGACTGCCAGTTCTGCAGCGTACGGCTCCAGAACTCGGCGGAACCAAGGTACTGGGACCAGGTGATGGGGGACTGGAGGCCGCGCAGTCGCTGTTCGTTGCAGGCGGCCACGCCGGTGACCGACTGGGCCAGCCAGGACAGCAGGAACAGAGCGCCCATGACCAGCCCGAGCGAACGGGAGAACAGGCACTGGCGCCAGCCCCGGGCGGCGGCCCAGCGGGGGGAGTCGGGGCGGGCGTACGCGCCGGTCATCTGCTCCTGGTCGGACTCGGTGCCGGCTCTGCCCATCTCCTTGGACTCGGGGGAGCCGCGCTGCAACAGCCATACGGTGGCGTGGATGTAGAGGTAGAACTGGAGGTACTCCGACTGCCAGTTCTCGGTGACGTCGACGGCGAAGTCCGAGGTGGTGAGGTAGGCGGCGAAGCCGACCCGGGTCAGGCCGTCGGCGACCAGCTGGTTGTTGAACTCGGCGTGCCCTGCCACCGCCTGCCCGCCCAGCGCGAGCAGGAAGGCCGTTCCGAACGCCAGGCTCAGACCGTTGTCGCGCAGGAAGTGCCACGCCCGGCCCCGGTCGCTGGCCCGTGCGCTGTCCGCATCCGGCGCCGGCGGGTGGTTCATCGCTGCATCAGCCCCAGCGCCGTGAAGAACGCCAGACCGCCGACGACCACCAGCAGGCATGAGGTGAACATGGTCCGCACCGTTGTCTCACCCGCCCTTGATCTCGCATTGGTACGGCTGCCGCGGGCGTGGCCGGCAACCCGCCGCTGTCACTTTCCACCCGGCGGGGAAGCGGGCCAGGAACACGGTGTCGTGTGCGAAGACGACACGGGCCTGGTCGCCGTGGACATCGACGCGTCGCACCGTCCCGGCCGGGGGCAGCTCCTCCTGGACCACCGCCTGGGCGCAGGGGCCTTTCGCGGACTGCTCCAGCTCGTCCCTGGTGCCTGAGGCGAGGGCGGCGCACAGCGCCGCGCTCTCCTTCGCCTCCCGTGCGTCCTCGAACCGTACGGCCGCCGAGGTGACGTCCTGCCGCCGCTCGGCGAGCGTGCCGCACCCGGTCACCGTGACGAGGACCAGCATCGCGACCGCCGCACCGCACCACCGTCTTCCCACCGCTACGGCCCTCACCGGCCGGCGCCCGCCGCCACGTTCCGTCGTGGCCCTGACCGGGGAGCGGGGTGCGCGCCGACCATCGGAGAATCGGTTCGCCCAGGCGCGCGCGGGGCACCGGTGTGCACCGTCGTCATCGTCATGAGAGGTCTAACGCGAGGGTGCCGAATCGGTCACCGGTGCGGACACGGGCGGTCCGCCAGGGCAGGGCGCCCGCGCGGTCCATCGCCCAGGGGCCGCGCTCCAGTGGGGACGAGCCGGGGGCCGCTGCCCGGTGAGGGGGCGGACACCAAGGCGGACACGAAGGCGGACACGAGGGCTGACGCGAAGGCCCGCCGGAGCGACAGCGCGCTCCGGCGGGCCAGTTCGGGGTGTGAGGGCGGGTTACTTGGTGCGGTAGGCGTTGAGGATGACCTGACTCACCGTGTTGCCCTTCTTGTCGCTGGCGTTCGCCTTGAACGAGACGCCCTTGCCCGCGCCGGGGTTCTTCACCGACACCTTGCCGCCGGTGACAGCGAGCTTCTTCCAGTGCGCGCCGTTGTCGACGCTGACGTACACCGCGAGCGACTTGAGGTTCCGGCCCGCGGCCGAGCCCCGCACCGAGACCGGGACCTTGAGCGTCGCACCGGCTTTGGCGGTACTGGCGGCCGACAGGGCCGGGGTGAAGCGCACCACCGAGGCCGGCAGCTTCACCTCACCGGTGGTCTTCTTCGAGGAGAAGGTCCAGCTACTGGTGATCTTGGTGGAGACGGCGGCGAGCTTGCTGCTGCGGGTGACCGAGGTGCTGAGCTTGTAATCCGCCTTGGCGGCGGGCACCTTGAAGACCTCCGCGCCGGACAGCGGGTCGGTGTTGGTGCCGACCTTCGCGCCGTTGCGGTAGAGGGTGGTCCGCACCTTGTCGTAAGCGGAAGCGCCGGAGTTGCCCTTGCCGTCAGCGAACAGCGGCAGCGCGCCACCGATCTCGTCGCCCGAGCGGAAGATTCCGTCGTCCGCGCCCAGGCCTGGCCCGAAGACGCCGACGTTCACCTGCTTGGAGTAGGACTTTCCGGCCTGGTAAGCGAGGTCGTCAGTGCCGTAAGCGGCCTCGGTCGCATCCTGGTCGTTGAGCTGCTCGAACGCCAGCTGCCACTTCAGGCCCTTGCCGATGACGTAGAGCGTGCTGGTGCGCGGCAGCTTGTGCTGGGAACTGACCGTCCAGGTGCCGCCCGCGTCCTCGATGACGGGAAGCGTGAACAGCAGGCCGGTCTTCTTCGGGGCCGAGGCGCCCAGCGTGGCGGTGATCTTGGCAAGGTCGGCCATCTTGGCGTGGCGTACGAATCCGGTCGACGCCTTCGTCACGTGACCGCCGTACGCCAGGTGGTACTCGGGGCCGTTGGCGCCCCGCTGGAAGGTGCTGGTGATCTGCTGGGTCATCTCACTGGCCGGGACGGCGGGCCCGAGGTGGGCGGTGCGGACGTTCTCGTACGAGTCCAGGAGCCAGCCGATGCCGATGGAGCCGTCACCCCTGGCGACGGAGAGGTCGAGGTAGGCGAGCCGTGAGGTGGCGCCCTGGTCCGGCACCGTGAGGTCGACCGGCTTGGCGGTGCGCGCGTCGATGGTCACCGTGGTGGGCTTGTTGACGTCCAGCTTGGGCTGGTTGATCCAGTCGAGGCCCTTGAAACCGTTGTCGCTGGGCACCAGGACGGAGCCGCTGACCCAGTAACGGCCCTTGGGGAGCCGGACCTTGCCGTCGCGCGTGGTCTCGTTGACGGACTGCTCATGGCCTGCGGCGAGGCCGCGGAGCCCGATCAGGGAGCTGTCGAAGGACTGGGCGGGCTTGCCGTCGCGGCCGATGTGCTTGACGGTCACGTCGTACGACTCGACCTCGCGCTCCACCGCCGCGGCGGTGCGGACGCTCTGCCCGCCACCCGTCGCGGTGACAGCGGCGCTGTAGGTGCCGTCGGCCGTGCCGCCGAGCCGGGTGTCGGTGGAGACGGATGTGGTCGCCGTGCCGTTCGCCGGGACGGTGAGCCGCTTGTCCTTGAGGGTGAAGAAACCGGCCGGGGCGGGCTTGCCGTCCGGGCCGGTGCCGCTGACGGACACGTCCACGGTGACCGGCTCGCTGCCCAGGTTGCGGTAGGTCAGCTCCTTGGTCTGCGGTTTGTCGTCGGTGTGCGGCCACTCCTGCTTGCCGAAGGAGAGTGAGCTCTGCTCGGTGATGACCGACTGCTTGATGGCCTTGCGCAGGTCGATGCGGCCGGAGCCCTGCTGGAAGGCGGTGTACTTGCCGGGAGCGGCGGAGCCGGTCAGCGCGGCCTTGATCCGCTCACCGGTCCAGTCCGGATGCTGCTGGGCGAGGATCGCGGTGGCGCCCGCCGTGTGCGGGGCGGCCATGGAGGTGCCGGAGATCGCCACGTAGCCGTCGGCGACCGGGGTGCCCTCCTCGGCGATCATGCTGCCGGGTGCGGCGGCGGCGCCGATGTCCACGCCGGGAGCCGTCACGTCGGGCTTGATGGCGCTGTCCCCCAGCCGGGGGCCCCTGCTGGAGAAGGCGGCGAGCTTGTCCTTCTTGTCGACGGCGCCCACGGTGAGGGCGGCGTCCGCGCTGCCGGGGGAGCCGATGGTGCCGGAGCCCAGCTCGCCGGAGTTGCCGGCTGAGATGACGAAGAGGGCGCCGGTGGCGGCCGACAGCTTGTTGACCGCGGCCTCCAGCGGATCATCGCCGGGGCTGTCGGGCCCGCCGAGGCTGAGGTTGACGACGTCGGCCTTCTGGGCGACCGCCCACTCAGCGCCCGCGATGATGTCGGAGTCGCCGCCGAAGCCCTCGTCGTTCAGGACCTTGCCGTCAAGGACCTTCGCGCCGGGTGCGACGCCCTTGTACTTCCCGCTCGACTTGGCGCCGGTACCGGCCGCGATGGACGCCACATGCGTGCCGTGGCCCACGCGGTCCTTGATGTCGGCGGCGTCGGAGAAGTTCTTCTCGGCGATCTGCTGACCGGCCAGGTCGGGATGGGTCTGGTCGACACCGCTGTCCAGGACGGCGATCGTGGTTCCCTTGCCGTCGTAGCCCGCCTTCCACGCCGCGGGCGCGCCGACCTGCGGCACGCTCTTGTCGAGGGTGGCCTTGCGTACCCCGTCCAGCCACACCGTGGCCACCCCGGAGGCGGCCGTACGGTGGAGGGCGCCGCGGGGCGCGTCGGTGAGCGCCTCCCAGGCGGCCTTGGCGTGCCGCGGCGTGGTCGTCACCGCGTCGGCGTTCAGGACCGGGAGGGTGCGCCGCAGCTTCGTGCCGTCGGCGGCGCGGAGTGCGGGTCTGGCGGCGGGGCGCTCGCCCTTGTAGGCCACGATGAGCCGCAGGCCGTCGTGCTGGCTCGCGACGTATTCGGGCGCGCTCAGTGTGGTGATGTCGAACAGCCGCTCATCCACCGTGCCCTGGGCGATCAGGCGGCGGGCGTCGAGCGGAATCGCGTACACATGCCCGGCGCGGCGCTCCGTCTGTACGGGTATGTGCTCGCGGCCCTCGGCCTGCCGGATTCCGGCCGGGCGGCCCTTGGCGTCGATTCCGATCTGGTCACCGGTGATCAAGGTGACCCAGGTCCGGGCGGCACCGGCCTTCCGCTGCTTGTCCGCCGACGCGGCGGGACGCTCGTCGGCCGACGCGGCCGGGGTGGTCATTCCCGCCGCGAGTGCGGTGGCCGCGGCAGCGGCCACGCCGGTAACCCACAACGCTTGTCTTCTTGTGCGCAACGTTCCCCCCAGTGAGGACAGCTCGCGAGAAGAGGCCACCAGGGCCCCTCGCATACCGTGTATGCACCGGCAGTATGTGGCGGGTGGGGCAGCCATCCCAAGGAAGTGGCGAAAAGGTGAAGTCCCCCTGAAACAAAGAGGCTTGATTGAGTCGGTGGGTCGTTTGGAGGGATTCCTTCCGGGGGGTTCCGGCCCGCCGCGCGCAGTCGTGTGACGCGGCGTCGGGTGGGGGCGGCGAAGCCGCAACCGCTCTTCGGCCGCGGGAGCGGCGGGGCCGCACGACGCGGGACGCGTGGCCGGCACCGCACGGACAGCGCCCATCGGACAGCGCCCACAGGTCACCACCCACAGGTCACCACCCCCCGTGCACCGGCTGGCCCTTCGGCTGCCGTCTCGGCCGGGCTAACGCATCCGTCAGTGGCGAAATCGCGCCACCGGCAGGGCACCCCCATTCAGTGGTGGGATCGCCGGCAGGGATGCTTGGCAGGCATCCACGCCGAGCGCGTGTTCACTCAAGGAGGACGTATGCGCACGACCCATGCCCTGCTGACGGGCCTCATCGCGGCTGCGGCGGTCGCCGCGCCGGTGCCCGCGGGTGCCGCCGCGCCGACCCGTACGACGCACGCCGACGCCTGTCCGCAGCTGGACAGAAGCATCAGCTGGTATGGCCAGAACCGAGCGATGCTCCAGCGGGTGATAGACCAGCGCGGCACGTGTTCCGGGACGGACCACGGAAAGCGTCCCGTGGCGGCGTTCGACTGGGACAACACCGTCGTCAAGAACGACGTCTCGGACGCGACGCTGGCGTGGATGCTCAAGCACGACAAGATCCTCCAGCCGAAGAGCTGGAAGTCCACCAACAAGTGGATGACGCCCGCCGCCCACCGCGCCCTCACCCGGGCCTGCGGCACCTCCGTTCCGGCGGGGCGGCCGCTGCCGACCTCGGCCGACACCGGCTGTACCGATGAGATCCTCGACATCTACCAGGACGCGAGGACATCCGGGGGCAAGGCGGCGTTCGCCGGTGAGTGGAACCACCGGCGCACCGTCCCCGAGTACGTGTGGATCACCCAGCTGTTCGCCGGGCACACCCCCGCCACCCTGACCGCGTACGCCAGGCAGGCGCGCGCCGAGAACCTCGCCGCGCCGATCGGCACTCGGCAGAAGGTCGGTACGCACACCATGGCCGGCTACGTGCGCTACTACGACCAGCAGCGTGACCTGATCCGCACGCTGCGCCGGGCCGGTTTCGACGTGTGGGTCGTCTCCGCGTCCGCCGAACCCATCGTCAACGCCTGGGCGCCCGGGGTGGCCGTGGCGCGCGACCACACCGTCGGCATCCGCAACGTCGTCCGGCACGGCCGTCTCACCACAGGCGTTCAGGGCTGCGGTGATGTCAAGGACGGCGGTGGTGAGGTGCTGACCTACCTCGACGGCAAGCGCTGCTGGATCAACCAGGAGATCTTCGGTGTCAAGGGCGCCAAGGCGTGGCAGCGGCAGGACGCCGCGCACCGCATCGCCTTCGGCGCGGGCGACGCGGAGACCGACGTGACGTTCGTGGACGACGCCACCGCCGGGCACCTGGCCGTCAACCGGAACAAGCCCGAGCTGATGTGCCGCGCGTACGACAACGCGGACGGCCGCTGGGTGGTCAACCCGATGTTCATCGAGCCCGGGAAGCGGCAGCGGGACCCGTACCCGTGCGCGAGCACCGGCTACACCCGCCCGGACGGCTCGGCAGCGCCGGTGCGGCGGGCTGACGGCTCGGTGATCCCGGACCAGCAGGACACCGTCTACTGAGCAACCCGGCCCCTGGCCCCCGGCCGCCCTCCCGCCTTCTCCGGCCCTGCCTTCCCGCCTGCCTGCCTGCCTTCGCTCGCTGCTGAGGCCGTCGCGGGGCGGCCGGTCGCCGGTGCCGGCTGCTGCCCTGCGCGCGCGTCGCCCGCCCGCCCGCGCGCGTCCTCGCTCCGTGCGGGGCGCCGCCGTGCCCGGCGCCACCGCGGGGGTCCCGGCCCCGGATCTCGCCCCCGGGCGCCGGGACCGCCGTGGCGCTCGGTGAGGTTCAGCGGCCGTTGCCTCCGTGGGGGCCGGATGGCGGTACGGGCTCCCTCGTTCGGGCGTCTCCCGTGGCGTGGCGCCCATATCCGGCAAATCCTCTTACCTGACAGGGCTTCAACCCAGGTGATTCAGTGAGGGGCGAGTCGGTGACGAAATGGATACGCCGTGGGGCGGTGCTGATAGCCGCCGGCGTACTGGCCGCGACAGCGGCGTGCACGGACCGGACAGACACGATCGGTGAGGGGAAAGCGGACCCCGGCTCGAAGGACGCCTCCCCGAGAGCGGCTCCCAAGCGGGGCGGCTTCAGCCTGGTCGCCACGGGGGACCTTCTCGTCCACAAGTCGGTCATCCGCCAGGCGCGCGCCGACGCCGACGGCTCCGGCTACGACTTCCGCCCGATGCTCGCCGCCGCCAAGCCGATGGTCTCCCAGGCCGACCTGGCGCTCTGTCACATGGAGACGGTGTACGGGCCCAAGGGCGGCCCGTACACCGGGTACCCGCTCTTCAGGACCCCGCAGCAGATCGCCGAGGCGGTGCGCGACATCGGCTACGACGCGTGCTCCACGGCCTCCAACCACACCCTGGACGCCGGTTCGCGAGGGGTGACCCGCACCCTCGACGCCATGGACGCCGCCGGGCTCCAGCACGCGGGCTCCGCCCGCTCCGCGCGTGAGCGCGCGCGTCCCACCCTGCTGCGGGCGGGTGGTGCCACGGTCGCCCAGCTCGCCTACACCTATGCCACCAACGACATCCCCGTGCCCGAGGGCAAGCCCTGGCTCGTGAATCTGCTCGACCCGGACCGCGTCATCGCCGACGCCCGCGCCGCGCGGCGCGCCGGGGCCGACGTGGTGGTGGTCAGCGTCCACTGGGGCACCGAGTGGCGGCAGGCCCCCGACCGCGACCAGCTCCTCCAGGCCCGGCGGCTGACCGCGGCCAAGACCGGCGGCCGCCGCGACATCGACCTGGTCATCGGCACCCACAACCACGTGCCGCAGGCGTACGAGAAGGTCAACGGCACCTGGGTGGTCTACGGTCTCGGCGACCAGATCGCGGGCCGGATGACCGACTCCCGCGGACAGCTGGGTACCGCCGCCCGCTTCACGTTCGTCCCGCCGGGCGAGCGCGGGGCCGCGTGGAAGGTGAAGAAGGCCGAGTACATCCCGTACGCGATGGAGAACACACCGCGCCTCAGGCTCGTCGACCTCACCAAAGGACCGGCCGCCGGCCGCGACGACGCGCGTGAGGAGATCCGCGAGGCGGTCCTCAGCCGTGGCGCGGACAAGGACGGGCTGCGCATGGGCAGGTGACCCGCCGTGTGCTCCCGTGCCGCCCGGCGGAGGGCGGCACGGGAGCACACGGCGGGCGTGGGCGTCCCCTGGGAGCCGGACCAAGTGGGCCCGGCCCCCAGGGGAGGCGCCGCCGACGGCTCAGGACCGGGTCGCGAGGCCCGCCGCGAGCGCGGGCGGGGTGCCGCCCGGCCGACGGCGCCGGCGGGTGAGCTCGGTCCGGTCCGATCTGCTGGGGCCGGGCTGGGCGGGGGCGGAGGGCGTCGTGGTGAGCACGGCGATGCGCGTGGCGAAGTCGGGTTCGGGAAGGGGCAGATCGACGTCGGGGTCGTCGGTGAAGTCCACCGCGCGCGGAACGTAGGCGAGGACCGCCCTGGTGATATCCGAGCGCGCACGGCCCGTACTGAGCGCGCGCAGCACCCGCAGGGCGATGGCCATCTCGTGGTCGGTGGCGGCGTCGGGGCGCTCGTGGTCGACGACGGGCGGTACGGCGGCGCTCGCCTGGTCGTGCCACCAGTTGAGCCACCAGTGGGCCTGCGCCTCCTCCCCGGCGGCCTGGTGGTGCAGGTAGAGGCAGTAGGCGGCGGCGGGATCGCCCGCACCGGCGGCGAACTGCCACCAGAACTGGGCGCTGTCCTCGTGGGCGGCCAAGTGCAGCACGCACCCGAGGACCCGGGCGCCCTGGGGTTCGAGTATCCGGCGGGTGAGGAATTCCCGGAGGTGGACCAGCGCACCCTCGCGAGCGAAGATCGCCTCACATAAGGTCCACAGGTCCCGGGACATCCGCTCGCCCGCCCCCGGAGACGATGCCGCCGTCTCGCACTGGGCGCCCGGCGCGGTGTGGGAGCCGGAGAGGCGGGCGGCGATGCGCGCTTCGGCCGCCCGGACGTCGGTGGGTGGCTGGGGAGCCACCAGAGCCCGGGCGAGGACCTGGTCAATCAGTGAGGTCATGAGTATTTCCTTTGTCGCTTTCCCAGAGTGGGGCCAGGGCGCGGCGGGCGTTGCGCGCGAGGGAGCGGGCACCGGCTTCGCTGATGCCGAGATGGGTGGCGACCTCGGCGTAGCTGTAGGCGAGGTACCAGTGGAGGATGACGACGTCCTTCTGACGTGGAGAGAGCCGCTGGTTGACGGCCTCGGACAGCGTCAGGCTCTCTTCGAGCTGCGCGATCCCGTCGGGGGCCTCCCGCAGCGCGAGCGCGTCGAAGGCCGCGTTGTCCAGCAGGGACGGGCGGCGCCGACGTGCTCGCGCCAGGTCTATGGCGCGGTTCTTCATCACCTGCCACGCGTACGCGGCCGGTTTCTCCATCGTCAGCACGTGCGACCAGCAGCGGGCCAGCTGCTCGAAGGCCTCGTCGACGGCCTCCTCGGCGTCCGTGTGGTTGCCCAGGAGGACCGTGGCGCGCCGGATGTAGGCGGGGCGATGGATCTCGTGGAACGCCCGGAAGTCCAGAGGCAGGTCGTCGGGGGTCAAGGGAGTCGTCGTCCGGCGTGAGGGCGGGAATTCTCTCGTCATGCCCCCTCCCCGTTACTGCGGTGCAGTTCGGCCGCGCCGACGCGTACACCCGCTGCGGCCGCGCGGCGCAGCAGGGCCATCAGGTCGCTGCCGAACACGCGCACCCCGATCACCGCGGTCACGAGGTCAGCTACGAGTTGAAGATTCACGAACGTTGGTCCTCTGGTCGTATCGCGCGGCTGCCCCGTCACCCACCCCGCACAGGCGCCTTGTTGCGCCCTCGCACCTCTAGCGCTCACCGACGCCTGTTCGTGCACCATTCGTGTCAACTTTCTTACGGAGTAGGGCAGTCCGGTGATGCGTGCCTGGGAAACCGCGGTGTGCGGCGCCTGCCGCTGGGCGCTGGTGAGCCCCTTGTCCCCGCGTGCTCAGGGGATGTCCCGCCCCGCCATGGGGCGACGGCGGCCACGGGCGCGACGTCCGGACAGCGGCGCGCCGGCGCCCGAGGGGCCGGACTCCGCACGGCTTAAGCTCTCCGCCATGACGCCAACGCATACCTACGATGTCACGGTCGAGTGGACGGGCGACCTCGGATCGGGAACGGTCGACTACCGGTCGTTCAGCCGTGCCCACGAGGTACTGGCGGACGGCAAGACCGGGATCGCGGCCTCCTCCGACCCGGCCTTCCGCGGCGACCCGACGCGCTGGAACCCCGAGGAACTGCTCACCGCATCCGTCGCCCAGTGCCACATGCTCTGGTATCTCCATCTCTGCGCCGCCGGCGGGGTCACCGTCATCGACTACGAGGACCGCGCGCACGGGGTGATGACGATGGACGAGAGCGGGGGCGGGGGCCGGATCACCGAAGTCGTCCTGCGGCCCGAAGTGACCGTCGCCGACGCGTCGATGGCGCAGAAGGCGCGTGCGCTCCACGGCGACGTGCCCGCACTCTGCTTCATCGCGCGCTCGGTGAACTTCCCCATCACCCACCTGCCCGTGATCCGCGTCCAGGGGGAATGAGCGGGCTCACTCCGGCACGGGCGCGGCCCGACCGCACCGGCCGCGCCGCCCCGCACCGGCACGCGGCCATCGCTTCCGTATTGCTGCAACACGTTCTACTCTGCCCACCGGTTCCCGGTCGCCGCGGGCGAGTTCGAGACCTCGGCGGCCGTCACGGGAGACCCAGGCGACCGAAGGAGCGGACCGTGCACCTCGCCTACACGCCCCAGCAGGAGCGGTTACGCGCCGAGTTGCGCGCGTACTTCGCCGGACTGGCCCCGGACGACGCCCGCACCGGCCACGCGGGGCCCGCAGAGCAGAAGCGCTACTACCGCGACACCATCCGCCGTCTGGGAGACGACGGGTGGCTCGGCGTCGGCTGGCCCAGGGAGTACGGCGGCCGGGGCCTGACCCCGATGGAGCAGTTCCTCTTCTTCGACGAGGCCGCCCAGGCCGGGGTGCCGCTTCCGCTGATGGCGCTCAACACCGTCGGGCCGACGATCATGCGGCACGGCACGGCGGAGCAGAAGGCGTACTTCCTGCCCCGCATCCTCTCCGGAGAGATCGACTTCGCCATCGGCTACAGCGAGCCCAGCGCCGGCACCGACCTCGCCGCACTGCGCACCCGGGCCGTGTGGGAGGCCCCGGACACCGACGGCGGGGAAGGCCACTACACCGTCACCGGGCAGAAGATCTGGACGACGAACGGCGACAGCGCGGACTGGGTCTGGCTCGCCGTGCGCACCGACCCCGAGGCGAAGCCGCACCGGGGCATCAGCATCCTCCTCGTACCGACCACCGACCCCGGATACTCCTGCACCGTCATCCACACGCTGGCCTCGCACCACACCACCGCCAGCTACTACGACGGCGTCCGCGTCCCCGAGAGCCGCCGGGTCGGCGCGGAGAACGAGGGCTGGCGGTTGATCACCCACCAGCTCAACCACGAGCGCGTCACCCTCGCCGCCCACGGGACGACGGCCATCCGCGCACTGCGCGACGTGCGGAACTGGGCCGCGGCGACCAAGCTCGCCGACGGCCGCCGGGTCATCGACCTGGGCTGGGTACGCGGACGCCTCGCCCGTACCCACACCAGGCTCGACGCGATGAAGCTGCTCAACTGGCAGATGGTGGACGCGCTCCAGCGCGACATCCTCACGCCGCAGGACGCCTCGGCCGTCAAGGTGTACGGCTCGGAGGCCCGGCGCGACGCGTACGCCTGGCTGATGGAGGTCGTCGGCGCGGCGGGGCCGCTCCAGGAGGGATCGGCGGGCGCGGTGCTGCACGGCGAGCTGGAGCGCGGCTACCGCAGTGCCGTCGTGTTCACGTTCGGTGGTGGGAACAACGAAATCCAGCGAGAGATCATCTCCTGGATTGGTCTCGGTATGCCCCGCGTCCGCCGCTGACGCGACGCGGTCAGCCCCTGACGTACGGGGACGCATGGGGACGCGGCCCGTTCCGGAAGGTGTGCCGCCCCTTACTCGCCCGTCCTCGCCTTCATGCCGCGCGGCCCGGCGGCCATACTGGACAGGCTGGGGAGGGCACAGCGACACAGACGGGGGCGGCGGCGTTTCATGGCGGACACCAGGCTGATTCAGGGCCGGTACCAGCTGCTTGAGCTCATCGGGCGCGGCGGCATGGGTGAGGTGTGGCGGGCTCGTGATGAATCGCTCGGCCGACTGGTCGCCGTCAAGTGCCTGAAACCCATGGGCCCGCAGCACGACCAGTCCTATCTGCGGGTGCTGCGCGAACGTTTCCGGCGCGAGGCGCAGGTCGCCGCCTCGCTCCAGCACCGGGGCGTGACCGTCGTGCACGACTTCGGCGAGTACGAGGGCGTCCTCTACCTCGTGATGGAACTGCTCGACGGCCGCAACCTCAGCCAGCTGCTCGACGACCACCAGCCGCACCCGCTGCCCGTCGCCGCGGCCGTGGACATCGCCGAGCAGGTCAGCGCCGCCCTCGCGTACACCCACCGGCAGGGCATCGTGCACCGCGACCTGAAGCCGGCGAACATCATGCGGGTCGCCGACGGCACGGTGAAGATCTGCGACTTCGGCATCGCCCGGCTCGGCCACGACATCGGCTTCACCTCCCGGCTCACCGGCACCGGCATCGCCATGGGCACCCCGCACTACATGTCGCCCGAGCAGATCTCGGGAGGCGTCGTGGACCACCGCAGCGACCTGTACTCACTGGGCTGTGTGCTGTACGAGCTGGCCACCGGCGCCCCGCCCTTCGACCATGAGGACGCCTGGGCCGTCCTCGTCGGCCACCGTGACACGCCACCCGAGCCGCCCCGCCGCCACCGCCCCGAGCTTCCCGAGCCCTTCGAGCTCGTCGTCCTCGACCTGCTCGCCAAGGACCCCGCGCGGCGCCCCCTGGACGCGGCGGCGCTGGGCGAGCGCATCGCGGCGTCCCGCCCGCTGGGTCCCGCACACCGTTCGCCTCACTGGCCGCCCACCCGCTCACACGCCCCACCACACACGGCGCCCACCGCCGGGACCGGGCAGGGCGGCGACCAGGGAGTGCCGGCCGTTCTCGCCCAGGCGCCGGGCTTTCCCACCGCGAGTATGGCCGAGCGGACCGGCGCGGCCCTGGCCCCCGCCCCGGCCGGGCCGGGCCAGCTCCCCGGCTGGGCCCGGCACATGACGACCGGCTCCAAGGCCATGGGCACCGGATCGGTGCGCGCCGCCCCGCTGGACCAGGCCGCGGGCCTCACCGGTTCGTGGACCGGTCCGCTGGCCACGCAGTCCGTGCCGCCAACAGCCGGACCGGAGCGCCCCACCCCGCCGCCCGGCCTCCTCGACCGGCTGGCCGTCCAGCACCACGCCGGGCTCAGCTTCGCCAGACTCGGCCGCTGGGAGGAGGCGGGAGAGGTGCACCGGGCGGTCGCCGCCGACCGGGAGCGCGCCCTCGGCCCCGACCACCCGGACACCCTCGCCAGCCGTTACGAGATCGCGTTCACCCTCGGACGGCTCGGCCGCCCCGCCGACGCGCTCGCGGAGTACGGGCAGGTGGCCGCGGGCCGCGAACGGGTGCTCGGCGCCGACCACCCCGACACGCTCGCCGCCCGCCAGGAGACCGCGTACGTACTCGGCCAGCTCGGCCGCCATCTGGAGGCCCATCAGGTCTACACCGCCGTGCTCGCCGACCGGGAACGCGTCCTCGGCCCCGATCATCCGGACACGCTGCGCTGCCGCCACAACCTCGCCTTCAACCTGAGCCGCCTCGGCCGCCTGGAGGAGTCGTACCGGATGGCGCATGAGGTCGCCGCCGCGCGCACCCGCGTCCTGGGCGCACAGCATCCGGACACCCTGGTCACGCACTACGAGGTGGCGTACGCGCTCGGGCAGCTCGGCCGCTGGGAGGAGGCCCTGCTGACCTACCGGCAGGTCGCCGCCGCCCGCGAGAGGGCCCTGGGCGCCGACCACCCCGACACCCTCGCCGCGCGGTACGAGGTGGGCATCAGCCTGGGCCGCCTGGGCCGCAGCGCGGAAGCGCTCGACCTCTACCGCGCCCTCGCCGAGGACCGTACGCGCGTGCACGGCGCCGCCGACGCGGAGACGCTCCGCGCCCGGCACGGCCTGGGCGTCAACCTCGGCCGCCTCGGGCGCTGGGAGGAGGCACTGGCCGAGGCACGCGACGTATGCGCCATCCGCGAGCGGGTTCTCGGCCCCGACCACCCGGACACCCTGGTCAGCAGGCGGGAGGTGGCGGTGGGGCTGGGCTGGCTCGACCGCTGGCCGGACGCCCTCGCTGTCTACCGGCAGGTCGCGGAGGCGCGCTCCCGCGTCCTTGGCGACGATCACCCCGACACGCTCGCCAGCCGCAACGACGAGGCCCAGTGCCTGGAGCGGCTCGGCCGCGACGACGAGGCGGTCGCCGCCTACCGCCAGGCCGCGGCCCTGCGCGACCGCGGCGGCCCGCACACCACCTGACCCGCAGCGGCCGTGGCGCCCCAGCCGCGGCCTCCCAGCCCCGGCCACCCGCCCCGACCGCCCAGGCGGCCTGGTCCGGCCGCGGCCGACGTGTTAGTCGTAGGCCATGCCGCGAAGCGATGCGTACGACGTCGTCATCGTCGGAGGCGGGCACAACGGGCTCGTCGCCGCCGCCTACCTCGCCCAGGCCGGGCGGAGCGTCCTGGTGCTTGAGCGCCTGGACCACACCGGCGGCGCGGCGGTGTCAGCGCGGCCGTTCGCCGGGGTGGACGCCCGGCTCTCCCGCTACTCCTACCTGGTCAGCCTGCTGCCGCCGAAGATCGTGCGCGACCTGGGGCTGCGCTTCGCCGTACGCGAGCGCTCCGTCTCCTCGTACACCCCCGCCGTGCGCGACGGACGCGACACCGGGCTGCTGATCGGCGGCGACCCGGACAGGACCCGGGAGGCGTTCGCCCGGCTGACGGGCTCGGACCGGGAGTACGCGTCATGGCAGCGGTTCTCCGCGATGAC
Organism: Streptomyces sp. A01; assembly: GCF_059026195.1. NCBI lineage: Bacteria > Bacillati > Actinomycetota > Actinomycetes > Kitasatosporales > Streptomycetaceae > Streptomyces > Streptomyces sp. A01. The sequence continues at coordinate 302,989 of NZ_JBWLKN010000004.1, forward strand.
CCGGCGCGTCGCCGAACGCGTCTTCCCGACCCTCACCGAGCCGCTGCCGAGCAGGGCCGCGCTGCGCGCCGCGATCGGCGACGACGACGCCTGGCAGGCACTGTTCGAGCGGCCGCTCGGGGAGGCGATCGAGGCGTACTTCGCCGACGACCTGGTGCGCGGCGTGGTGCTCACGGACGCGCTGATCGGGACCTTCGCCGACGCCCACGACCCCGCTCTGCGCCAGAACCGGTGCTTCCTGTACCACGTCATCGGCGGCGGCACCGGCGACTGGAATGTGCCGGTGGGCGGCATGGGAGCGTTCACCGACGCGCTGGCGGACGCCGCGCGCCAGGCGGGAGCGGAGATCGTCACGGGGTGCGAGGCGACCGCGATCGCCACCGACGGCACACGGGCGGAGGTCGGCTACCGGTACGACGAGCAGGCGGGCGCCGGGGCAGGGGAGGCGGCGGAGGGCACCGTGGCGGCGCGGCGGGTGCTCGCCGGGGCCGCCCCGCATGAACTCGCGAAGCTGCTCGGCGAACCGCCCTCCGCCGCGCTGCCCTCCCCGCAGGGTGCGCAGTTCAAGGTGAACATGCTGCTCACACGGCTCCCCTCGCTGCGCGACCGGTCCGTGGACCCCCGTGCGGCGTTCTCGGGCACCTTCCACGTCGCCGAGGGGTACGAGCAGCTGGCCACCGCCTACCGGCAGGCCGCAGCAGGCGAGCTGCCGCACGCGCCGCCCTCGGAGATCTACTGCCACTCGCTGACCGACCCGTCGATTCTCGGCCCCGGACTGACGCGTACGGGCCACCAGACGCTGACCCTCTTCGGGCTGCACACGCCCGCGGCCCTGTTCGCCACGGACCATGACGCCGTACGCGACGAACTCCTGAAGTCCACCCTCGCCCAGCTCGACGCGCACCTCGCCGAGCCGATCGCCGACTGCGTCGCGCTCGACGCGCTGGGCGCACCGTGTATCGAGGCGAAGACCCCGCTGGACCTCGAACGGGAGTTGAGGCTGCCCGGCGGCAACATCTTCCACCGCGACCTGGCCTTTCCGTACGCGGGAGACGGCACAGGGCGGTGGGGCGTGGAGACCGCGCACGCCAATGTGCTGGTGTGCGGCGCCGGAGCGGTCAGGGGCGGCGGGGTGAGCGGGGTGCCCGGCCACAACGCGGCGATGGCCGTCCTGGAAGCGGACCGCTGACCGCGCGGGGGCGCCGGCCACCGGCCCGGCGCTGCCCGCGAACACGGGACCGCCCCGGCTGGGCGTGGCCCGGCCGGGGCGGAACAGGTGCGAGGGGAGGGCGGCCGCCCGGGCGGCGGAAGACCCCGAGGGGCCCGCGCCGGTCGATCGCCGCAGGGGCGATCAGCGCGACCTGGGCGGCCGCCCTCCTCACCCGCGCCTCTCCGCGGCTCCGCGTCAGGCGAGCATCGCCAGGGCCTGCTTGAGGGTCGCCGACGGACGCATGACGGCCGCAGCCTTGGCCGGGTCGGGCTGGTAGTAGCCGCCGATGTCGGCCGGGGAGCCCTGCACCGCGATCAGCTCGTCGACGATGGTCCGCTCCTTCTCGGCCAGCGTCTTGGCCAGGGGCGCGAACGCCTCGGCGAGCTGCGTGTCAGCGGTCTGCTTCGCCAGCTCCTGCGCCCAGTAGAGCGCCAGGTAGAAGTGGCTGCCGCGGTTGTCGATGCCACCCAGCTTGCGGCTCGGCGACTTGTCCTCGTTGAGGAACGTGCCGGTCGCGCGGTCGAGGGTGTCGGCGAGCACCTGGGCGCGCGCGTTGTCCGTGGTCTGCGCGAGGTGCTCGAAGCTGACCGCCAGCGCGAGGAACTCACCCAGGCTGTCCCAGCGCAGGTAGTTCTCCTTGACGAGCTGCTGGACGTGCTTGGGAGCGGAGCCACCGGCACCGGTCTCGAACAGTCCGCCACCGTTGATGAGCGGGACGACGGAGAGCATCTTCGCGCTCGTGCCCAGCTCAAGGATCGGGAACAGGTCGGTCAGGTAGTCGCGCAGCACGTTGCCGGTCACCGAGATGGTGTCCTCGCCCCGGCGGATGCGCTCCAGGGAGAACGCGATCGCGTCGACCGGCGTCATGATCTCGATCCGCAGCCCGTCGGTGTCGTGCTCGGCGAGGTACGTCCTGACCTTCCCGATGAGGTTCGCGTCGTGCGCGCGGCCCTCGTCCAGCCAGAACACGGCCGGGTTGCCGGTCGCGCGGGCGCGGGTGACGGCGAGCTTGACCCAGTCCTGGATCGGCAGATCCTTGGTCTGGCACATCCGGAAGATGTCACCGGCGCTCACCGTCTGCTCCAGCACGGCGTTGCCGCCCTCGTCGACGACCCGCACCGTGCCGGTGGTGGGGACCTCGAAGGTCTTGTCGTGGCTGCCGTACTCCTCGGCCGCCTGTGCCATGAGACCGACGTTGGAAACCGAGCCCATCGTCGAGGGGTCGTACGCGCCGTTCGCGCGGCAGTCGTCGATGACGACCTGGTAGATGCCCGCGTAGCTGCTGTCGGGGATGACCGCGAGGGTGTCGGCCTCCTGGCCGTCCGGACCCCACATGTGACCGGAGGTGCGGATCATGGCCGGCATGGAGGCGTCGACGATGACGTCGCTCGGTACGTGCAGGTTGGTGATGCCCCGGTCGGAGTCGACCATCGCGAGCTCGGGGCCCTCGGCGAGCTCGGCCTCGAACGACGCCTTGATCTTCGCGCCCTCGGGCAGCGACTCCAGGCCGTCGAGGATTCCGCCGAGACCGTCGTTCGGGGTGAGACCGGCGGCGGCGAGCGTCTCGCCGTACGCGGCGAACGTCTTCGGGAAGAAGGCCCGCACCACGTGGCCGAAGATGATCGGGTCGGAGACCTTCATCATCGTGGCCTTCAGGTGCACCGAGAACAGCACGCCCTCGGCCTTGGCGCGGGCGACCTGCGCGGCGAAGAACTCGCGCAGTACCGCCACGCGCATGACGGACGCGTCGACGACCTCGCCCGCGAGCACGGGAACCGACTCACGCAGGACAGTGGTGGTGCCGTCGTCCCCCACGAGCTCGATGCGCAGCGCGCCGGCCTCGGCGATGACCACGGACTTCTCGGTCGAACGGAAGTCGTCCGCGTCCATGTGCGCGACGTTGGTCTTCGAGTCCGCCGTCCACGCGCCCATCCGGTGCGGGTGCGCCTTGGCGTAGTTCTTGACGGACGCGGGCGCGCGGCGGTCGGAGTTGCCCTCGCGCAGCACCGGGTTCACGGCGCTGCCCTTGACCTTGTCGTAGCGCGCGCGGACGTCCTTGTCCTCGTCGGTCTTCGGGTCGTCCGGGTAGTCCGGCAGCGCGTATCCCTGCTCCTGCAGCTCGGCGATGGCCGCCTTCAGCTGCGGGATCGAAGCCGAGATGTTCGGCAGCTTGATGATGTTCGCCTGGGGCGTCTTCGCCAGCTGACCGAGCTCAGCGAGTGCGTCATCGATACGCTGGCTCTCCTGAAGACGCTCGGGGAAGCTGGCGATGATCCGCCCCGCCAGAGAGATGTCGCGGCTCTCCACACGGACCCCGGCCGTCGAGGCGTACGCCTCGACCACAGGCAAGAACGAATACGTCGCCAGGGCCGGGGCCTCGTCAGTGTGCGTATAGATGATGGTCGAGTCAGTCACCGGTGCTCCGCTCCACGTCTGCAACATTGCTCGACATCAAGATATCCCGTGACCGACCTCCCCTCGACAGGGCCCTGCCCACCCGTGGCGGAAACGCGTCATCGTTGTCCAACTGGTGGACAGGAGGGCGGGAGGCGCTACGGGATGGGGCGGGCGGGGACACGGTCGGGAGGCCGCCCGGCGCCGGAGGTCCGGGCTCGCGCCGTCCGCCCGGTGGCCTCTGCCGGCCGCGCCCCGGTGGCCGGTCCGCCTCGGCGCCGTTGTGGCCTTTGGTCTATTTTTTCTCGCTTTTCTCGTTTTTAATCGATGTCCTCTGGGCGTCTCCGTGTCGCCGAGGGGGCGGCCGCCGCGCGGCGCGGGAGGGTGGCTCGCCGTGCGGCTCGCGCGGGTCACCGGGTCACGCGGCGAGAACTGACACGAGTACCCGACACGAGTACCCGACACGAGTACCTGGCGCGAGAATCTGACCGAAGAACTGACACAGCATCAGAAAATCTCTTCCCTCCTCTGTCGGGCTGCGGCATCCTGCCGCCCATGGAGACGGACCTGAGCAGAACGCTCGGAGCCGAACACGCCATCTTCGGCTTCACGCCCTTCCCCGCCGTGGCCGCCGCGATCACCCGGGCCGGTGGCGTCGGCGTACTCGGCGCCGTACGGTATTCAGCCGCCGGGGAACTGGCGCGCGACCTGGACTGGATACAGGAGCACACCGACGGCAAACCGTACGGCGTGGACGTCGTCATGCCCGCGAAGACGGTGCGCGGGGTCACCGAGGCCGACATCGAAGCGATGATCCCCGAGGCGCACCGGGCGTTCGTCCGCGACACTCTCGCCCGGCACGACGTCCCCGGCCTCGCCCCCGGTGAGAGCACGGGCTGGCGCATCACTGGCTGGCTGGAGCAGGTGGCGCGCTCACAGACCGATATCGCGCTGGAATACCCGGTCAAGCTGCTGGCCAGCGCGCTCGGCCCACCACCGGCCGACATCATCGAGCGCGCGCACGCGCGGGGTGTTCTCGTCGCCGCGCTCGCCGGAAGCGCCCGGCACGCCAGATCGCACCGCGACGCGGGCGTCGACATCGTCGTCGCCCAGGGATACGAGGCCGGGGGCCACACCGGGGAGATCGCCTCCATGGTCCTCACGCCCGAGGTCGTGGCCGCGGTGGACCCGCTGCCCGTCCTCGCCGCGGGAGGCATCGGCAGCGGCGACCAGATCGCGGCGGGGCTCGCGCTCGGCGCGCAGGGCGTCTGGCTCGGCTCCCTCTGGCTGACCACAGAGGAGGCGGACCTGCACTCCGCGGCGCTGACCCGCAAACTCCTGGCCGCCGGGTCCGGCGACACCGTCCGCTCCAGGGCGCTGACGGGGAAGCCCGCGCGGCAGCTGCGCACCGAGTGGACCGAGGCGTGGGACGGCCCGGAAGGGCCCGAGCCGCTGCCCATGCCGCTCCAGGGGCTGCTGGTCGCCGATGCCGTCTCCCGCATCCAGAAGTACGAGGTGGCCCCGCTGCTGGGCACGCCGGTCGGCCAGATCGTCGGCCGCATGGACCGGGTACGCGGCGTACAGGCCGTCTTCGACGAACTGACCACCGGCTTCGAGCGTGCCCTCGACCGGCTCAACCGCGTCGCCGGCCGCGACTGAGCCGACGGCCGTGCGCGGGGCGGGGCCCAGTCGGTGGCGACGAGCACGCCGGGCCGCCCGCGTCGGCACCGGCACGCGCGCACGCTTACACGTACGGGGCCGCTCGTACGCCAGTGCCCGACCTCCCGGAAGGAGCCGCACCGCATGACACACCCCCCGAACGGGTTCTGGGCACAGGCCACGGCCAACCCCGATGCCAGGGCCCTGGTCGCCCCCGGTGGCGAGGAGTGGACCGCGGCCCGGCTGCACGCCCAGTGCAATCAGCTCGTCGGTGGCCTGCGAGACGCCGGGATGCGACCGGGCGACGCCTTCGCCGTGGTCCTCCCCAACGGCCCCGAGCTGCTGACCGCCTACCTGGCCGCCGCGCAGGCCGGGTTCTACCTCGTCCCCGTCAACCACCATCTGGTCGCCCCGGAGATCGCCTGGATACTCGCCGACTCCGGCGCCCGCGCCCTGATCACCCATGAGCGGTTCGCCGTCGCCACGCGGGTCGCCGCGGACGAGGCGGCGGTGCCCGGTGAGCACCGGTACGCGGTGGGGCGGGCCGGCGGCTTCAGGCCGTACGGTCAGCTCCTCGCGGGACAGCCGCCCGAGCCGCCCGCCGACCGCACCGGCGGCGCCGTCATGAACTACACCTCGGGGACCACGGGCCGCCCGCGCGGCATCCGCCGCCCCCTGCCGGGCACCCCACCGGAGAACGGCCATCTCGGGGGATTCCTCGGCTTCTTCGGCATCGCGCCGTTCGACGGCCACATCCACCTGGTGGGCTCGCCGCTCTACCACACGGCGGTCCTCCAGTTCGCCGCGGCCGCCCTGCACATCGGACACCCCCTGGTGCTGATGGACCGGTGGACGCCGGAGGAGATGCTGCGCCTGATCGACACGTACCGCTGCACGCACACCCACATGGTCCCGACCCAGTTCCACCGGCTGCTGGCGCTGCCACCCGCCGTGCGGAAGGCGTACGACGTGTCCTCGATGCGGCACGCCATCCATGGCGCCGCGCCCTGCCCCGAGCACGTCAAACGGGGCATGATCGACTGGTGGGGGGAGTGCGTCGAGGAGTACTACGCGGCCAGCGAGGGCGGCGGGACATTCGCCACGGCCGCTGACTGGCTGCGCAAACCGGGCACCGTCGGCAAGCCCTGGCCGATCAGCGAGATCGCCATCCTCGACGACGAAGGCGAGCGACTGCCCGCCGGTGAACTCGGCACCGTCTACCTGAAGATGAACACGGGCGGCTTCACGTACCACCGGGACCAGAGCAAGACCCGGCAAAGCCGCGTCGGCGACTTCTTCACCGTCGGCGACCTGGGCTTCCTGGACGAGGACGGCTATCTCTACCTGCGGGACCGCAAGATCGACATGATCATCTCGGGCGGCGTCAACATCTACCCTGCGGAGGTCGAGTCCGCCCTGCTGACCCACCCGGCCGTCGCCGACGCCGCCGTCTTCGGAACGCCGCACGACGACTGGGGCGAGCAGGTCAAAGCCGTCGTCGAACCAGCCGCCGGTTACCAGGTCGGCCCCGGCCTCGCCGACGCGATCCTGGCGCACTGCGGCCAACGGTTGGCGAGCTACAAGCGGCCGGCCTCGCTGGATTTCATCACCGACATGCCCCGCGACCCCAACGGCAAGCTCTACAAGCGAATACTGCGCGAGCGGTACGGGGGCGGCGCCGCCGACCGGGCGGTGTGACCTGGGCATCCGGAGTGCCCGGCGGATCACACGTGCCCGGCATCGGGCGTGCCCTGTCAGGGGCGCGAGGAACCGCGCGACGAGCCACGACGTACCCGCGGTCCGCGGCGCACGGGCAGGGGCTCGCTTCCACGCGTGTTCCGCCGGAGGGGGATAGGCGTCCTCTCCTGGCAGCCAGGCTCACCGGCGTTGGGCTGTGCCCTGTCAGGGGCGCGAGGAACCGCGCGACGAGCCACGACGTACCCGCGGTCCGCGGCGCACGGGCAGAGTTCCGCCGCACGGAGCGGCGCGCCCCGACGCGGAGCTGTGGCGCGGGGGCCCGCGGGGCCCGTGCGCGTGGCGCTTAGGCTCCTCGCGAGGGCTGGTCACGGTCCGACACGTCGTCACGGGCTCGACCCGCCACGTCGCAAAGAACTGATCCGCCACGTCGCCAAGAGAAGGGCACATCCGTGCGTTTGAGGAGTCTCCCCGGCCAGCTGCTGATCGCCACTGCGGCCATGGTCGCCCTGGCCACCGCGGCGAGCGGCGCCGTCGCGGCGCCAGGGCAGGTCAGCCGCCCCGCCGCCACGACCGCCGTCGCGCCCGCGCCCGCGTGGAACGCCGGAGACGTACGCGCCGGGCTCCGGCCGCTGGCCGAGCTGTCCGCGCGGCGGCTGCTGACGGCCGACCTGGTGGCGGCGGCGAAGTGGGGCACGGGCAGCCCCATCGACGACCCCGCACGGGAGCGGCAGGTCCTGGACGCCGTCGCCCAGCAGGCGCGTGAGGTGGGTGGCGACCCCGAGGTGACGGTGCGCGTCTTCCGTGACCAGATCGAGGCGAACAAGGTGGTCCAGCGTGGCCTGCACCGCCGCTGGGAGGCGGACCCGGCGCAGGCACCCGCCGAGCGCCCGGATCTGGCGAAGGTCCGGTCGGAGATCAACCGGATCAACGGCGAACTCGTGCGCGCCATCGCCGAGTCCGACTCCGCTCGCTCCGCGCCGGTGTGTGACGGCGTCCTGCTCGCCGAAGGCGTCCGCGTACGGCACGTGAAGGGGCTCGACATCCTGCACAGCGTGGCGCTGGCGCGCGCGGTGAACTCGGTGTGCGGCGCCGGATAGCCAACGCTGGAGACGTCGCTCCGCAAGCGCGGCGGCTCCGGCACACGGCACCCGGAGCGCAGACCCCGGCGCGGCGCACTCCCGCACTCCGGGGCGGGGGGAGCGGGGTAGCTGGGGAGCGAAGGTGCGCGGGCAGGCGCTGTCGTCGCGACGGCGTGCGGGCGAGCGGCCAGCCGACCCCGTGCCGTGCCCAGCCTGCGCCGTGCCCAGCCCGTGCCATGCCCGTCCTGAGCCGTGCTCAGTCCGTGGCGGCCAGTGCCACCGCCCGCGCCCACCGGTAGTCCGCCTTGCCGCTCGGTGAGCGCTCGACGCGGTCGGTGAACACCACGTCGCGGGGAACCTTGTAGCCCGCGAGCCGTTCGCGGCAGTGGGCGCGGATCTCCTCGGCGGTGGGCGGGGCAGTGCCGGCCCGGGGTTGGACGACGGCCGCGACGCGGTGTCCCCAGCGTGCGTCGGGAACGCCGGTGACCAGGGCGTCGTAGATGCCGGGGTGCGCCTTGAGGACCTGTTCGACCTCTTCGGGGAACACCTTCTCGCCACCGGTGTTGACGCACTGCGATCCCCGCCCGAGCACCGTCACCACGCCGTCGGCGTCCAGGGTCGCGAGGTCGCCGAGCAGGACCCAGCGCTCACCGTCCGCCTCGAAAAAGGTCTCGGCGGACTTCTCGGGGTCGTTGTAGTAGCCGAGCGGTACATGCCCGCGCAGGGCGACGCGACCGGTCTCACCGACCCGGGCCGGTTCGCGCGTGGCGGGGTCCACAACCGTCGTGCGGGCGTTCATCCGCAGCCGGAAGCCCGCCACGGGCCCCGAGTCGTCGGTGGCGGTGCCGTTGAATCCGGATTCCGAGGAACCGAAGTTGTTGAGCAGCATGGCGTGCGGGACGAGCGCCGCGAACTGTGCCCGCACCGTTTCCGACAGGACAGCTCCCGAGCTGCTGACGCTGAACAGCGATGAGCAGTCGGTGCCGCGCAGCGGGCCGGACAGCGCGTCGACCAGAGGCCGCAGCATCGCGTCGCCGACGAGCGACACGCTGGTGACCCGCTCCCGCTCGATGGTGCGTAAGACCTCCTCCGGTACGAACTTGCGGTGCAGCGCCACCTTCTGGCCGAAGTTGAACGCGATGAGCGCGGTCAGGGTGGATGTCCCGTGCATCAGCGGCGGGGTGGGGAAGAAGACGAGCCCATCGCCCCCTTCCGCCACGCGCTCGGCCAGTTCCTCGGGGCGCGTCACGGGCTCACCGGTCGGCGCGCCGCCGCCGAGGCCGGAGAAGAACAGGTCCTCCTGCCGCCACATCACCCCCTTGGGCAGGCCGGTGGTGCCGCCGGTGTAGATGATGAGCTGGTCGTCGGCGGAGCGGGGCGGGAAGTCGCGTATGGGTGAGCCGGATGCCTCGGCGTCGGCGAAGGGGACCGGAGCGGGATGCGGAGCGGGGTGCGCGTCCTGGTCGTCGGCGGACACGCCATCGGAGGGCGGGCCGCCGACTGTGATGAGGTGGCGGGGGCCGCCGGTGCCGGGGAGCGCGGCGGCTACCCGCCCGGTGAACTCGGCGTCGAAGACCAGCGCCGCGAGGTCGGCGTCCCGGTAGAGGTACCGCAGCTCATCGGCGACGTAGCGGTAGTTGATGTTCACGGGGACAGCGCGGATCTTCAGGCTTGCCCAGAGGGTCTGGAGGTATTCGACACCGTTGTAGAGATGCAGCCCGACGTGATCGCCAGGACGAACGCCCTGGTCCGCGAGGTGGTGGGCGAGCCGGTTGGCGGCCGCGTCGAGTTCCGCGTACGTCAGGCGGCGCACGGCTCCGCTCCCGGGATGGTCGAGGTACACCATCGCCTCGCGGTCCGGGACGGTGTCGACGACCGACTCGAACAGATCGGCAAGGTTGTACTCCACGGTTCCTCCTGACCTCGCGACGGGGGAGGCGCTGCTGTCGGCCATTAGAGCGCCGCGCCGAGGCCGGGGGGAAGCCGCCCGGCGAAGAAATCTGACTGATAGTCAGATAACTCTTGAAGTCGGCCGACGCCTCCTGCAACCTGTTCACGGTCACCGGACGGGAGGACTGTCATGGGCGACGAAGACGATGCCGGCGCTCGCCCCGCAGCGGGCGCCCGCGCCACACCCGACACCCGCACCACACCCGACACCCATGCCACGCCGGACACCCGAGCCGCACCGGGCGCCGGAGGCGCACCGGATGGCGCGAGTGCCGGACCAGCGGCACGTCAGGACGCGCGGCCGGGCGGCGGACCGGAGCCAGGCCCGCCGGAACACCTCACCGTGGAGCGCGTCGGCGCCACGCTCGTCCTCACCCTGAACCGCCCCGAGGCGAAGAACGCGCTCTCGCTGCCGATGCTCGTCGGCCTGTACGACGCCTGGATGACGGCCGACGCCGACGACGCGGTCCGCTCCATCGTGCTGACCGGCGCGGGCGGCTGTTTCTGCTCGGGAATGGACCTCAAGGCCCTGGCCGGGGCGGGCCTGCCGGGGGACGGGTACCGCGACCGGCTCGCCGCCGACCCCGATCTGCACTGGAAGGCGATGCTGCGCCACCACCGGCCACGCAAGCCGGTCATCGCGGCGGTGGAGGGCGCCTGCGTGGCGGGCGGCACGGAGATCCTCCAGGGCACCGACATCCGTATCGCGGGGGAGAGCGCCCTGTTCGGCCTGTACGAGGTGCGGCGCGGTCTCTTCCCGATCGGCGGCTCCACGGTGCGCCTGGCCCGCCAGATCCCCCACACCCACGCACTGGAGATGCTGCTGACCGGGCGGCCCTACCCGGCTCACGAGGCGGCGCGGATCGGGTTGATCGGCCATGTCGTTCCGGATGGCACAGCGCGTGAACGAGCCCTGGAGACAGCCGAGTTGATCAATGCCAACGGGCCGCTCGCCGTGGAGGCGGTCAAGCGTTGCGTCTACGACACGGCCGGGCTGACCGAGGCCGAGGGGCTGCGGCTGGAACTGGAGCGCGGCTGGCCCGTCTTCGGGACAGCGGACGCCAAGGAGGGCGCACGAGCCTTCACCGAGAAACGCCCGCCCGTCTACCGCCGCGCCTGACCCGGCAACCCGGCCCCGCGCCCGACCCGGCACCCGGCCCCGCACCGGCCGCGAGGCCACAAGGAGACGGATACGCCCATGACCACCCCGCACCCCGCGACCGGACCCCGGCCTTCCGCCACCCCGGCCCCTGCTCCCGACGGCACCGCTTCCGATGCCCCCGCTCCCGCCGAGGTCCCCGCGCCCGGGGCGCCGCAGCTGAGCGCGCCGCTCGTCGTCGAGTTCCCCTTCACCCGCTCCCTCGGGCCGGTGCAGAGCGCCTTTCTCACCGGTCTGCGGGAGCGCGTCATCCTGGGCGTACGGACCACCGGCGGACGGGTGCTGGTGCCGCCCGTCGAGTACGACCCCGACACCGCCGACGAGCTGAGCGACCTGCGTACGGTGGGCGAGCGCGGCACCGTCACCAGCTGGGCCTGGAACCCCGCGCCGCGTCCGGGCCAGCCGCTGCCGACCCCGTTCGCCTGGGTGCTGGTGCGCCTTGACGGGGCGGACACCGCCCTGCTGCACGTCCTCGACCCGCCGCCGGGCCCCGACGGGCGGCCCCCTGGCCCGCACGCCCTGCGGACCGGCATGCGGGTCCGCGTGCGCTGGGCAGGGCAGCGCACCGGCGCGATCACCGACATCGCCTGCTTCGAACCCTGCCCCGAGCCCGGCACCGACACCCTCGGCGTCGCGGATGGCGCGCTCACGCCCGCGCCCGCACGCGTAGCCCCGTACGAGGACACCCACGGGGCAGTGGACGAGGCAGCGCGGGAGGACGCGCGGGCGGACGCCGGGGGGAGCCGCCCCGGAGCGCTCGGCCGGCCGCACGACGGGGTGTTCACCGGCCCCGTCACCGGCCTGGTCGTCCCCGCCCGGCTCGACTACCGCTACACCCCCGGCCGCGCCCAGTCCCGCTACCTCACCGCCCTCACCCGGCAGAAGATCATCGGGGAGCGCTGCCCCGCCTGCCGCAAGGTCTACGTACCGCCCCGGGGCGTCTGCCCCACCTGCGGCGTCGCGACCGGCGAACAGGTCGAGGCCGGGCCGCGCGGCACCGTCACCACCTTCTGCGTCGTCAACATCAAAGCCAAGGGCGCCGCCATCGACGTGCCGTACGTCTACGCGCACATCGCACTCGACGGCGCCGACCTCGCCCTGCACGGCCGTGTGGACGGCATCCCCTGCGACGAGGTGCGGATGGGCCTGCGCGTCGAACCCGTCTGGGTCCCCGGCGTCCGCTACCCCGACCACTACCGGCCCACTGGCGAACCCGACGCCCACTACGACCGGTACAAGGAGCTGCTGTGATGCGGGACGTGGCGATCGTCGCCTTCGGGCAGAGTGACCACCGGCGCGACAGCAGCGAGGTCTCCGAGCTCGAAATGCTCATGCCCGTCCTGCACGCCACCCTCGCTCAGGTGGGGCTGGCGCCGGGGGAGGCCGACTTCACCTGCTCAGGCTCCAGCGACTACCTCACCGGGCGCGCCTTCACGTTCACGATGACCCTCGACGGGGTGGGCGCGTGGCCGCCGGTCGCCGAGTCCCACGTCGAAATGGACGGGGCGTGGGCGCTGTACGAGGCGTGGGTGCGGCTGCGCGCGGGCGAGGCGCGGACCGCGCTCGTCTACGCGCACGGCAAGTCCTCGGCGGGCGAGCTGCGCGACGTACTCAGCCGCCAGCTCGACCCGTACTACCTCGCCCCGTTGTGGCCCGACAGCCTCGCTCTCGCGGCACTCCAGACGCGTGCCATGCTCGACGCGGGGCTCACCGACGAACCGTCGCTGGCGGCCATCGCCGCCCGCAGCCGCACCGACGCGCTGGCCAACCCGCACGCCCAGCTGCGGGGTTCGCCCGCACCGGAGGCGCTGCTCACCGAGGAGTACGTGCAGCCTCCGCTGCGCCGCCACGACTGCCCGCCCGTCTCGGACGGCGTGGCCGTCGCCGTCCTCGCCGCCGGGGACACCGCACGCGCGCTGTGTGCCCGGCCCGTGTGGATACGCGGCATCGACCACCGGGTGGAGCCGCACAGCCTCGGTGTACGCGACCTCACCGACTCGCCGTCGACGCGGCAGGCCGCGGACCACGCCGGGGCGTTCGACGCGCCTGTCGACACCGCCGAACTGCACGCGCCGTTCAACGCGCAAGAGGTCATCCTGCGCTCCGCGCTGCGCCTTGACGACGCCACCCGCGTCAACCCGTCCGGAGGCGCGCTCGCCGCCAACCCGGTCATGGCGACAGGGCTGGTGCGGATCGGGGAGGCGGCCGCCCGTATCCGGCGCGGTGACTCCGCCCGCGCCCTCGCCCACGCCACCTCCGGGCCCTGCCTCCAGCAGAACCTGGTCGCCGTCCTGGAAGGGGACCCCACCACATGAGCGTGAGCGAGTCATGAGCGGCACGCGCGGGGACGCCACCGGCAAGGAGCCCGTCGCCGTCATCGGCGTGGGCCAGACGCGGCACGCGGCCGCCCGGCGCGACGTGTCACTGGCCGGCCTCGTCAGGGAGGCGGCCGTGCGGGCGCTGGCCGACGCGGAGCTGTCCTGGGCGGACATCGAGGCCGTCGTCGTCGGGAAGGCCCCCGACTTCTTCGAGGGCGTCATGATGCCGGAGCTGTATCTCGCCGACGCGCTCGGCGCGGTCGGCAAACCCCTGCTGCGCGTCCACACCGCGGGGTCCGTCGGCGGCTCCACCGCCCTCGTCGCCGCCAGCCTGATCGCCGCCCGGGTACACGGCACCGTGCTTACCGTCGCGTTCGAGAAGCAGTCCGAGTCCAACGCGATGTGGGGGCTCTCGCTGCCCGTTCCCTTCCAGCAGCCGCTGCTCGCCGGTGCGGGCGGCTTCTTCGCCCCGCACATCCGGGCCTATCTGCGGCGCAGCGGCGCACCCGTGGGCGTGGGCACGCGGGTGGCGTACAAGGACCGGCGCAACGCGCTGCGCAACCCGTACGCGCACGTACGGGAAGACGGCCTCACCCTGGAGCGGGTACGCGCTTCCCCCATGCTGTGGGACCCGCTGCGCTACTCCGAGACCTGCCCCTCGTCGGACGGCGCGTGCGCGATGGTGCTGTCGGGGCGCGCCGGTGCCGCCCGCGCCCCCGGGCCGCCCGCGTGGGTGCTCGGCGGCGCGATGCGCAGCGAGCCGACGCTGTTCGCGGGCAAGGACTTCGTCTCGCCGAGGGCGGGGCGGGACTGCGCCACCGAGGTCTACCGGCAGGCGGGGATCACCGACCCGCGCCGGGAGATCGACGTGCTGGAGCTGTACGTGCCGTTCAGCTGGTACGAGCCGATGTGGCTGGAGAACCTGGGCTTCGCCGCCGAGGGCGAGGGCTGGCGGCTGACCGAGTCCGGCGCCACGGAAATCGACGGTGAGCTGCCGGTCAATCCGTCCGGCGGGGTGCTGTCCAGCAACCCGATCGGCGCCTCCGGGATGCTGCGCTTCGCCGAGGCGGCACTACAGGTGCGCGGGCGCGCGGAGGAGCACCAGGTCGAGGGCGCCCGCACCGCGCTGGGTCACGCCTACGGCGGCGGATCGCAGTTCTTCGCCATGTGGGTGGTCGGCGCGGACCGGCCTGATGGCTGAGCTGGCGCCGGTGACCAAGGAGTGACGTCCGCAGTGCCAGGCGATGGCTGGTTCTGACCGCTTTCTGCGCTCCGTTGGCGGACTCATCGGGCCACCCCCCGATTCCGCCCAGGCATTTCGGTCGCGGCCTGTGCGGCACCGGAGACGATGGATAGTCTGGGCGCGGATGACGAACCGGGAGGAGTACGGACGTGGCCGACAGCACCACTGAACAGACGCTGGTAGGTGGCAAAAAGCCGCAACTCGACCTCAGTACCGCCGATTGGCAGTCGAGCAGCCAGGGGACGGGTGATGTCCAGATCGCCTTCATCGAGGGCTACATCGCGATGCGTGACGGCCGCAACCCGGAGGGCCCGTCGCTCGTGTTCACCCCGGCTGAGTGGCGCGCGTTCGTTCTTGGCGCCCGCGACGGCGAGTTCGACCTGACCTGACGCCCACGCCCGGTGGCCTCACCCGACGTCCTCGCCGGGTGCCGGCGCCTGGCGCGCACGCTGGGTGAGCCCGTCCGCGCGTGACGCCGGTACGAGCTGCCCGAGACGTCTCAGCGGCTTGGGCAGCTCGCCGCCGTCCGCCACGGTCAGCCGCCGGATGACCCGCGTGGTCACCACGTAGACGTCGTGACCACCTTGGGTGGAGCGCGCCCGCAGGGGCCGCGAGCACCGCCCGCGACAGGGCATCTCCTACGTGAGGACGGCGCATCCCCGCTCGCGCAGCGACCGCAGGGCGGGCGGCTCGTCGCGCAGGTCGGCGAACCCGTTCCAGCGCAGGTCGAGCTTCTCCAGCGACGGCAGTCCGGCGAGCCAGTCGGGCAGCTCCCGCAGCTGGTTGCTCCGCAGGTCCAGTTGGCGCAGGCGCGGCAGCGCCCGTAGCGGCTCGGGCACCGCGCCGAGCGCGTTGTCCCGCAGTTCCAGAGTGCGCAGCTGGGTCAGACCGCTCAGGGTCGCGGGCAGGCGCGTCAGGTGGTTGCCGCGCAGCCACAGTTCCCGCAGAGCGGCAAGCCGCCCTGCCGAAGCAGGCAGCTCGGTCAACTCGGCTCGCTGGGCCCGCAGTTCCACAAGACCGGACATGCTCCCCAGCTCCTCGGGCAGCCGCCCCAGCGGATTCTCCCCGACGTTGAGGTAGGCGAGGTCGCGCAACCGGACCAGGGAGCGCGGCAGCCGCGTGAGCCGGTTGTCATGCAGATACAGATACCGGCTCAGACCGTCGAGGTCGCCCAGTTCGTCGGGGACGGCGGACAGTTCGTTGTGACCGAGGTCGAGCGTGTGCAGCTGCCGCAGCCGCCCCAGGGCGGGCGGCAGCGAACGCAGCCCGTTGTCCGCCAGGATCAGCACCCGCAGCTCCGTACGCGACCACACCTCATCGGGAACGGTGCCAAGGCCCGCCCGCCACAGGTTCAGCGTCCCGGTCACGCGCGCGCCTTACGCGCGTGCCTGACGTCCGCGAGGGCGAACGGCAGCCCCGGCAGCGCCAGCAGCAACGAGGCCCACAACGGCCACCGCAGCACGACGCCGTCACCCCACAGGAGGTACGCCGCGAGCGCCGCCGGAAGGCCCACCACCACCGACAGCCCCCAGCCGGCGAGCAAGCCGAGCGTGCCCCGGCGCAGCTCCCACATCACCTCGACGGCGGCGCTGGCCACGAGGATCGCGGCCAGCGTGCCCGTGAACTCCACCACCGTGGTCCACCGCACCAGGTGGAGGAGGAGCGGTATCCCGGACGCGGCCAGCGGGATGAGGCACACCATGCGCAGCACGCGGCGGCCCAGCGGCTGCCGCTCCCGTGCCCACGACGCGGCGAACCGGGGCACATCGCCGCCGACGACATCCGTGGGCGTGCGACCGGCGGCCGTGGCCTCGTCGAGATGTCCCCCCAGCTCATCGAGCATGTCCCGCACTGTGGCGTCGTCGATGCCGCGGAACTCCCAGTTGGTCCGGCAGACGGCCAGGACGCGTTCCTTCGTGGTCATGATTCCCCCGTGGGTTGTTCTTGTTCTCCGGTGCTCAGAATCCGGCCGACGGCGTGGGCGAAGTCCCGCCAGGCGGTGCGGCCGGTGGTCAGCTCGGCCTGTCCGGCTTCGGTCAGCCGGTAGTACTTGCGTGGCGGCCCGCCCGTGGCGGACGGGGCGCGGAAGGTGTCCACGGTTCCCGCCCGCTCCATGCGGGCGAGGAGCGGGTAGATGCTGCCCTCGCTCACCAGCTCAAGCCCGCTGCCGGCCAGCGCTTCGACGAACTCGTAGCCGTAACGGGGCCGCTCGGCGATGAGGGAGAGCAGGCACAGGTCGAGGGTTCCGCGCAGCAGCTGACTGCGGCGCTGGTCGCCCGAGGAGTCCGGGGAAGCCGCCTTTGTCATGTGGTGCAAGGTAGTCGACGACAGCCTTGCGCCGCAAGGTAGTGCTGCTCGGGCCGGGACCGGCCGCGGGGACTAGCGGGGACCAGGGGAGACAGCGGCGGGCAACGGGTACGGGGTCGGGGCGTGTCGCCGGACTCGGGGGCACGCGCGAGCGGAGCCGCCCGCGCACGGCGCGCCGTGCGCCCCCCTAGCAGTGGCCGGGCTCCGCACTCGTGTCCAGGCGTCGCCCGGCGCCACGCCCGGCTGCACCGGGCACGTACCATGTCCTCATGTCGTTTCTCCGCCGCCGCAGCGCCGCCACGCCCATTGGGCCGGACTTCGACGTCCTCGCCATGGACCCGGGCGACTGGCCTGGCGATCTCGGCGCCGGACTGCTGCCCGCGCCGGACGGCAGCTGCCAGGGAGTCTTCCTGCGCTACGACCTGTTCGGCGGCCGTGGCCCCGCGATGATCATCGGAAACCTGCCCGAGGGTTCACCCGTGCGTGAGGTCGAGGAGGGCGTGCCGTTCGAGGTGACGCAGCTGCTCGACGCGCTCGGCAACGACGAGCCGGTCGAGGTCGTGGGCTCCGAGGACAACCCTGTGATGCACGACGACAACCTCCTCATCGTGCGCCGCGTCAAGCTCTCCGAGAGCCGCATCTCCTGTGTGCAGTTCGACCGCAACGACGGGGTGCTGGTCACCATCGCCAGCTGGGACCGGCCCATCACCGACGACCTGTACCGGCTGCTCAAGCCGCTGCCCGCGGAGCTGTTCCAGCAGGGCTGAAGCCCTCTGACAGCCCGGGCCCGGCGCCTCCTCGTCGTCCACGGACTGCCCCTGGTCTCCCGACCGACCGGGAACGGCTCCCGGCGCGTCGCGCGCGCCGGGAGCCGTTCGCCGTGCCGTGCCGCGCCCGGAAGCGCGGTCCACCGGCTCGCTCACTTGCGGGAGGGCCGCACCTCCACATCGGCTGCCCGCACGAACGCCACCCGGTGCCCGAACTGGATCTGGTAGTACGCGTCCTTCCCGCGCACCACCTTGTGACCGGCCGGGTCGTAGGTCGCCGCCCACAGATACTCGCCCCGGGTCAGCAGCCCGCCCGCGTAGCGCTGCCCCTCCAGGAACTTGTACGACAGCGGCGAGACCGCCTGGACCGGCACCCCCTCCGGGTACGCCTCCTTCTCCGGATAGGCCCTGCCGTACACGGGAATCTCGCTCGCGCCCGCCTTCGGCGTCACCACCAGGCCCTTGCCGGGCACCGCTGTCGGCTGCTTGGCCGGGTTGTGGAACCACGCCTTCTGCCCGAGATACCACACGGCCGTCCAGTCGCCGTCGCGTCCTGCGACCGCGTACCGCTGCCCGGTCGACGCGCGGGCGCCCGTGTCGTTGACGCCGGTCGTCGAGTCGGAGCCGTCGGGACGCAGGCCGATGTCCTTCACCAGCGGGGCGTCCGCACTGGGCGCGGTGTGCAGCCGTACGGCACCCGAGCCGTGCGGCGCGCACGCCTGCCCCGGCTTCTCGCAGCCCGTGTACACCGGCTGGTGCTTGCCGTAGTCGGGACGGATGGTCACCAGACCGCCGCCCGGTCCCGCCGTGCGGTGGAAGGGCGCGCCCAACAGCTCGAAGTAGTGCGCCCAGTCCCAGTACGGGCCGGGGTCGGTGTGCATGCCCCTGACGGTGGAGGTGACCGTGCCGGGAACGTTGTCGTGGCCGAGGATGTGCTGCCGGTCCAGCGGGATGTCGTACTTCTGCGCCAGGTACTTCACCAGCCGCGCGGACGTGCGGTACATGGCCTCCGTGTACCAGGCGTCGGGCGCGGCGAGGAAGCCCTCGTGCTCAAGCCCGACCGACTTGGCGTTCACATACCAGTTGCCCGCGTGCCAGCCGACGTCCTTGGTCGGCACATGCTGCGCGATATGCCCGTCCGAGGAGCGCAGGGTGTAGTGCCAGGACACATACGTCGGGTCCTGCACCAGCTTGAGCGCGGTCTCCCAGGACCCCTCGGTGTCGTGGATGATGATGTAGTCGATCTGCTGGGACTTCGGCCGGTCCCCCTTGTCGTGGTTGCCGTAGTCGCCGTTTCCGAGATCCTCGTACGGGGCGGGGACGGACTCGCACGCCACGCTCGACGGGCACTCGACGTCCCCGGCCGACGAGCCCTTGGGCAGACCGAGCCGGCGCAGCTGCGCGGTCTCGGGCCGCAGGTCCGGACGGCCTTCGAGGGTGACCCGCTGACCGGCGTCGGTGGTGCGCCGCTGGCCCGTGCGCAGTACGTCGTACACCTCACGGGCGAAGACCTCGGAGGACGCCGCGTCCTCGGCGCCCGAATAGCCCGCGACCGCCGCGTACCACTGGGCCGGATCATCGCTCAGCGGCAAGCCGAGACGTTTCTGCGTGGCGGCCAGCAGCGCCGCCCCGCCGCGCACATTGGCCGTGGCGCTGTCCCGCAGGTCGTCTGCGGGGATGCCGGTCAGCCGTTTCGCCTGCTCCAGGGTGCGCAGCCGAGCCGGGAGCCGCTCGGGGTCAGGCGCTTCCGGCGCCGGGTGCCCGGCGGTCTCGCGCGGTCGTGAGGTGTCGCCGCGCGCGTCCTCGGCGCCGTGGGAGTGGTGGGGCGCCTCGGCCAGCGCCGTCGAGGCGTCGGTCAGGTGCATCGGACCGTAGCCGCCGGTGACGCTCGGCGCACCGCGGTGGCCGTCCCAGCGGGACTCCAGATACGACACGCCGAGCAGCACGCTCTGCGGGACGTGATAGCGCTGCGACGCGTCGGCGAACGCCCGCTGCAGAGCGGTGCTCTCCGGCTGACCGGCCGTCGCGGACGGAGCCGACGACAGCAGCGGGAGCAGCAGGGCCACGGACGCGATCGCGCCCATCGCACGCGGCGACGGCCTGCGGCGGCTGCTTCTTCGGACACGCGTTCTCGCTTGTTCCTCGGCGGAACCTCGCAATGCAGCCTCCTCCAGCTGGGCCGTACCGTGGCACGCCGCGCGGGTGTGGCGGGCGTGTGCGATCGGGCGTGCGGGGCTGAACCCACCTAGAGGTATCCGTTGTCGGACGTTCCGTCAATCATGTCGGTAAGCGAGTCTCAACGCGTCGCCTGGATAGCGGAGTTCGCTTGTCAAAGCCCGTGCCGGGATGTTTCCCGACACGGGCTGACTCATCTGCCGCACGCCATCGGTACAGACCGGTGGCGCACCGCGGACCCGGCGCGATCCCTCCGCCGAAGGCGCCGGTGCACGAAGGCGTCGGCGTAACGGATCAGCGGGTGCCGACGGCGGCCCGCACGGCGCCGCGGGCGAGGGCGCAGTCGTCGTGCAGCCGCCGCAGGAGCAGCCGCTGCTGTTCTCCGGCCCCCGCGCCGACCTCGCCCGGAGCCACCGGAGCGGGGTCGCGCATGGTGCGTTGCACGGCCGTCTCGTACATCCGGATCTCGCGCGTCAGCACGAGCATGAGGTTCACCAGGAAGGCGTCGCGCGCCGCGGGCCCCGCCGCCTGCGCGAGCTGGCTGATCTGACGCCGTGCCGCCTGGGCGTCGGCTCCGAGCACCACCCACAGGGTCGCCAGGTCGTAGCCCGCGAGATACCAGCCCGCGTGGTCCCAGTCCACCAGCGTGGCTCCCGACGGCGCGAACAGGATGTTCGACAGCACCGCCTCACCGTGGCAGAACTGCGTCTGGCTCTGCCGCCCGGGAGCGTGCGCGATGCCGTGCAGCAACTTCTGCAGATCGCCCATGTCCCGGTCGGTGAGCAGGCCCAGCTCGTGATAGCGGGCGAGCCGCGCGGCGTAGTCGATCGGCGCGTCGAACAGCCCGGCTGGTGGCCGCCACGCGTTGACCCGGCAGATGGCCGCCAGCGCGCTCCGCACGTCCGTACGCGGCAGCGCGTCGACCGGATGCCGCTGGAGCGTCGCGACCCGGCCCGGCATCCGCTCGATGACCAGCGTGCAGTTGTCCGGGTCGGCAGCGATGAGCCTGGGCACGCGCACCGGCGGGCGGTGGCGCACGAAGGCCCGATATGCGCTTATCTCGTGCCTGAACCGTTCCGCCCAGGCGGGCGAGTGGTCCAGCAGGCACTTGGCGATCGCTGTACTGCGCCCGGTCGTCCCCATGATCAGGACAGAGCGTCCGCCGCGGCGCAGCACCTGGACGGGGTTGAACTCGGGGCACACCCGGTGCACCGCGGTGATGGCCGCGCGCAGCCGCGCGCCCTGTGGGCCTGACAGGTCGAGCCTTCCGCTGACGGGCTGGGGGCTGAGCCCCTGGGCGCGCCGCGCCCGCCCGCCGTGGCTGGGATCGAGGTAGGGGGCGCCGCCGCTTTGCTGGCGGTACGGCCTGACGGGGGCGGACACGGAGGACGATGCTGTGTACATGGGTGAGACAGATCCCTTCGTGTGCCGGCAAATGCGCGCCGCCCAGACCCGGTAGGAGAACGCACCCTGGGGAATGCGTTCCGCCTGCCGGGCTGGACCCCTCAGCCGGTGGGAGGTCGGTCGGGTGGTCGGCGGACGACCGGATGGGACCGGGCCCGCAGACCGCCCTGAGACCCCCCGTGGACCGAGGGAGGGTGGCGCGTTCCTACAGGACACCCGTACGCGGGTGGCACACCATCTGGCGGACCCTGGCGAACCCTGGCGAATGCTCGCAAGGCCCCTCACCGGCCGTTACTGTCAACACAGCCGAGGAACCTGGGGGCTTGACGTGACGAGGGAACCCAATACCCGTCTTGCGGACCTGTTCGGCCTCACCGGCTGGTCCAAGGGGGAACTCGCGAGACTCGTGAACCGGCAGGCGGCGGCCATGGGCCACCCCCAGCTGGCGACGGACACCTCGCGGGTTCGGCGTTGGATCGACACCGGTGAGACACCGCGTGATCCCGTGCCCAAGGTGTTGGCCGCCCTGTTCACCGAGCGACTCGGTCGTGTCGTGACCATCGAGGATCTCGGTTTCGGCCGCCAAGGACGCGTGGGGAAAGGGCAGTCCCATGAGGGAGTGCCCTGGGCGCCTGAACGGACGGCTGCGGTCCTCACCGAATTCACGGGAATGGACCTCATGTTCAACCGACGCAGCCTGGTGGGAGCAGGAGCCGCGCTCGCCGCGGGCTCCGCACTCAGCAGCGCCATGTACGACTGGCTGCACACCGACCCGGCCCTCGCATCCGACGCGCCCCGTACCGACAACCCGCTGTCCGCCGAATACGCCAGTTACGACCGCTATGACGCCGCCCCCGTGGGCTCGGCCGAGATCGACGCTCTTGAGCGCTCCGTCGAGGTCTTCCGCGCATGGGACGCGTCCCGTGGCGGCGGGCTCCAGCGCAAGGCGGTGGTGGGCCAGCTCAACGAGGTCGGCGGCATGCTCGCCTACCACCATCCCGACCATTTGCAGCGCAGGCTGTGGGGGGTGGCGGCCAACCTGGCGGTGCTCGCCGGGTGGATGTCGCACGACGTGGGCCTGGAGCCCACCGCCCAGAAGTATTTCGTGATCGCCGCGCACGCCGCCCGCGAGGGCGGCGACCGCCCCCGCGCCGGTGAGGCGCTGTCCAGGGCCGCCCGCCAGATGGTGCACCTGGGGCGGCCCGATGACGCGCTGGACCTGATGAAGCTGGCCAAGTCCGGGTCCGGTGAGGAGACCTTGCCCCGCACCCGGGCCATGTTGCAGACCATCGAGGCATGGGCCCAGGCGTCCATGGGACGCGGGCAGGCGATGCGCCGCACCCTGGGCGAGGCGGAGGAGCTGTTCGTCTCCGACAAGAGCGATGTGCCGCCGCCGAGCTGGATGCAGATGTTCGACGAGGCCGACCTGCACGGTATGCAGGCCCTGGCGTACCGCACGCTCGCCGAACACGACCCGGGGGCCGCGGTCGTGGCCCAGCAGCACGCCAAGGAGGCCCTGCGGCTACGGGTCGGCGGACGCCAGCGGTCGAAGATCTTCGACTACATCTCGCTGGCTTCGGCCTGCTTCATCGATGACGAGCCGGAGCAGGCGGACAGCTACGCCCGGCTCGCACTGGTATCCATCGGCGAGACGTCCTCCCATCGCACCTGGGACCGGCTGCGTGAGATGTACCGGCTGACCGGCCAGTACTCCCAGCACGCCACCATCAGGGAGCTGCGGCAGGAGATCGAGCAGGCGATGCCGAAGCGGGCCCCGGGCGGCGGCCTGGGGCGAAGCGCCATGGCGTGACCCCGGGCCTCGGCGAGATCCCGACGGGCCTGGGAGTCAGCGGCCGCGCGTCACCGAGCATGCGGTCACCGAGCGTGCGGTCACAGACGGGGCGTCACAGAAGCCACAGAGCGTCACAGAAGGAGTCTCACGGACGCGGCGTCACCGTCTCACAGCACACCGTCTGCCTCACAGCACACCGTGTCACAGCACCTGTGTTTACAGCACCTGTGTTACAGCACAATGCCACAGACGGTCCGTCAGAGACCTCTCAGAGACCTCAGAGACCGGGGTCGATTCTGACGACGAGTACGCACGCGTCGTCCTCGCGCTGCTCATCGCCGAATTCCTCGATCGCGCTCCGTACGCATTCCTGTGCGCTGCGGGCCACCGCGAACCGGGGGGCCAGCGACAGCAGCCGCTCGCTGCCCGTGAGGGAGTCGGCCTGGGCACTGCGCGGTGCGAGCCCGTCGGTGTGGAGGACGAGCAGGTCGCCGGGCTCCAGTGGCTCCGTGCGCTGCCCGTACGCCGCTCCGGAGGTGGCGCCGAGCAGGACGCCCTCCGGCGGGCGCAGCGCGCGCCCCGTCCCGCCGCGGAACAGCAGCGGGGCGGGGTGGCCTGCCTGCGACCAGGTGAGGGTGCGGGCGCGCGGGTCGTAGATCCCGCAGACGGCGCTGCCCAGGGCGGGCTGCGCCGAGGTGTCGAGCATCTGGTTGAGGAAGCCCATCAGCGCGCCCGGCTCCACTCCGGCGACCGCCATGCCGCGCAGCGCGCCCAGCAGTGTCGCCATGCCGGAGGTGGCGGCCACGCCATGGCCGGTGAGGTCGCCGACGCTGAGCAGTGTGCGCCCGTCGGGCAGGTGCAGCGCGTCGTACCAGTCGCCCCCGATCAGCGCGCTGGTGGCGGAGGGCAGGTAGTGAGCGGCGAGGTCGAGCGCTGTCTCGCCACCGGAGCGCGGGAGCCGCAGCGAGCCGCGCCAGGGCGGAAGGACAGCCTCCTGTAGCTCGACCGCCAGCCGGTGCTCGGTCTGCGCGATGTGCCGTTGGCGCTGCAACGAGTCCCGGCTCTCGCTCACGGCCTGCTGGGTGCGGCGCAGCTCGCTGACGTCGCGCAGCACGGCCCACATGGAGGCGGTGCTGCCGTCGGTGTCGAGGACGGGCTCACCCATCATGTGCACCGTGCGCTCATCGCCGTCGGCGCGCGTGATGCGGAACTCCCCGTTGATCGGCCGCCCGTCCACCAGGCAGTCCGTGACCATCGAGGTGAGCGACGCCTGATCCTCGCTGTGGACCCAGGACGGCAGCTCGTCAAGGGACAGGCCGCCGTCGGCGGGCTTCCGGCCGAAGATCTGGTACAGCTCGGCGGACCAGGTGACCTCGTCCGTCAGCAGGTCCCACTCGGCGCTGCCCACGCGGCTCAGCAGCGAGCCGCGCTCCTGCTCGGGAGGGGCGGCGGGCAGCCGATCGCGCGGCGGCGCCGCCTCCACGGGGTCGGCCGGCAGCCCCTCACGGAGCTGGCCGAGGTGCTCCCCGAGGTCGTCGAGGTGGTGCACGGCGAGATCGCACAGCGCGCGCTGCCACCGCGTCCGCGGGTCTTCCGGCTGTTCGTCCTCGATGGTGGAATCACGTCGTACCGCGTCGACCCCGCCGCGCAGCCTTCGCGTCTGCGAAATGAGCGCGTCGAGCACACCACGCTCAGGTGGCTGGGGGGCGGGATGATCCGCGAAAAGAGGGGACGGCATGACGTACTCCGATACAGGCGCGGCGCGACCAGTTGGACGGAAGGGCCGGTTACGACTGTTGCACAGGCTGCGACGACCCGTAAGGGGATTGGCCATACCCGATACGGTGGTGCACCTGACATATGCCACCGGCCTCATGGGGATATGCCGGGCGCAGCTGGGCGGAACATATCCTTCCGGGTAGGCTGCGGCCGCTCGGAACACCGCGATCTCTGCCGTTCATCAGGCATACCGACCGTGGACACCGGCAAGAATGCCGGTCGACGGAAATCCCGTTGCCAGCCGAACTCCCCGCACCGGATGCTGACCCCATGTTCGATCCAGACATAGCGCCCAGTGGCACCCTCCTCGGTCTCCTTCAGCGAGGCCGCGGTGACGGGACCCTGCACGCCCTCGCGGCGCCGCGGGCCGAGGCGCTCGCCGCACTGCACCAGTGCGTGCTGCGCGATCCCCGCCGTGACTGGCAGGCGGAGAACCGCTCCCTCTACTACGCCCGGCTCTGCATGGAGCTCGACGCCGGACTTGAAGAGATCGAACAACACCTCTTCCACCCCGACGACCTCCTCGACACCTCCGAGGAGCGCACGGGGCTCGCCCTCGCGGTCCTCGGCCACCTCGCCTCGTACGGCCGGGACGACGCCCTGCACCTGCTGCGCCGGTACGCCGCCACCGGCGGCAACTGGCAGTGGGCCCTGGACGAGCTGGCCCTGCGCGACGACGACAGCGGGCTGCGCGCCCTCAGCGGGCTCGTCCTCGCCCGTTTCCCGCGCACCGCGGCGGGCGAGGCGGCACTGGCCGTCACCGCGCGTGACGCCTTCGAGCCGCGCCCCTGGCGGCTGTGGGCCGAAGACGAGTCCGAGCCCGGCAACGCCGCCCGGGTGCGCACCGCCCTGGAGGACGGCTGCTTCGACCGCTGGCAGCGGCAGCTGCGGCCGACCGGACCCCGGCCGGGCTGGAGCGTCCGGGAAGTCCTCGACTGGGCCCAGCAGGGCCTCGACCAGCACCCCACCCAGCACCGGCACATCGCGGCGACGCGCTGCCTGACCGCCGTCGCCGGGCCGGAGGACCGCCCAGCGATCACCGAGGCCGCCGCGGAAGGTCCGGAAGCGGCGCGCGCCACCGCGCTGCGCTACCTCGCCGAGCAGCACGCCCCCGAGGCGCTGGCCCTCATCGAGGCCGGGGCCGCCGCCCCGTCGGTGCTCGTGGCCGAAGCGGCGATCAGCGCCTTCGAACGCATGCGCAGCGACGCCGCACTCGCCAGGGCCCGTGGCTGGGTCCACAGGGACGACGCCCTCGGTGGCGCGGCGGCCGCCTTGCTCGCCTGCCGCGGTGGACAGCACGACGCCCCGCTCATCCTGAGCGCACTGCGGCGGGCCGTCCGCACAGACGGGCCCGACGCGGGCGTCCTCTGGGACCTCGTGGACGGTGCGGGCCGCCTGACCATCGGCTGCGCGGCGCCCGTGCTGCGCCACATCTACCGCGAGACCTCCTCGTCCCAGCTCCGCGGCCGGGCGGCCCGGGCGCTGGCGGCCACCGACCCCACCTTCGCGGCGGGTTTCGCGGTGGAGTGCCTGTGGGACTGCGAGGAGACCACTCGGGAGCTCGCCGCCCGCCACGCCGCCACCGCCGACGCGCGCGTGGTCGACCAGCTCAGAAAACTCGCCACGGACCCGGCCGAGGAGGCCGAGGTGCAAACCGCCGTACGCAGCCGCATCGACCCGGACACCGCAGCGCTGTAGGGCGCCCCGAAGCCTTTGCGCCGGGCCCTCACCCGGCCCGAGCCCCGGGCGGTCCACGGGGGAGGCCAGGGCGTGCCAGGGCCGCACACGGCCGCGTAACGCCGGCGGCGGGCCCCTCGCGTGTCCGCCTCGCCACCGGGTGTCTCACGTGCCCCGTACGAGATGACCGGCAGCCGCCGCCCGGCCGCGGCTCCGTGCGGAGGGGACACCGTCGCCTCCCGTGCCTCCCGCGAGAGTCCTGGCCGTTATCCGGACAGATCCGCCCGGCAGTGCTGAACCCGCACTGGCCAGGGGCGAACGCTCATGGGACGTTCCTCGCGCCGAAAGATCCACTTGGCCGGGGTCACGTTCCGCACGCCGACAACACCGGTATGCGTGTCGCCATCGTCACCGAGTCCTTCCCGCCCGACATCAACGGCGTGTCCCACTGCGCCCTGCAGACCGCCCGGCACCTCGCCCGGCGCGGTCACGACCCCCTCGTCATCGCCCCCGCCGGAGCGCACGACTGCCCGGCCGACGCCGACGGGACCCACCCGTACCCCGTCGTCCGCGTGCCCTCCGTGCCACTGCCCGGCTACTCCCAGGTGCGTGTGGCCCTGCCGAGCCGCCGGGTGGCCGCCACCCTGGCCGCCCACCGCGCCGATCTCGTCCACCTCGCCAGCCCGTTCATCCTCGGCGTGCGGGGCATGGCCGCCGCGGCGCGGCTGCGCGTCCCCGCCGTCGCCGTCTACCAGACCGACATCGGCGGCTACGCCCGCACCTACCTGGGCACCGGAGAGGCCACAGCGTGGCGCCGTATCCGGGCCGTGCACGCCGCGGCCGACCGCACCCTCGCCCCGTCCACCGCCGCCGCCGACGACCTGGCCGCGCACGGGGTGCCCCGGATAGCGCTGTGGCCGCGCGGCGTGGATACCGGGCGTTTCCGGCCCGCGTGGCGCGACGCCGAGCTGCGCCGCACGCTCGCGCCCGGCGGGGAACTCCTCGTCGGCTACGTCGGCCGCCTCGCTCCCGAGAAGCGGGTCGACCTGCTCGCCGAGGTCTGCGCGCTGCCCGGGGTGCGACTGGTCATCGTGGGCGACGGGCCGAGCGAGCACGGGCTGCGTTCGGCGCTGCCAGGCGCTCGGTTCCTCGGCCGCCGTACCGGCACCGAGCTGTCCCGCGTGTTCGCCTCCCTCGATGTCTTCGCGCACACCGGACCCCAGGAGACGTTCTGCCAGACCGTGCAGGAAGCGCAGGCCAGCGGCGTAGCGGTGATCGCCCCCGCGGTCGGCGGGCCGGTCGATCTCATCGCGCACGGCCGCACCGGCCTCCTCGTACCGCCGGATGACGCGACCGCCGTACGGGACGCCGTCACCCTGCTGGCGGACAATCCCCGGCTGCGTGCCGAGCTCGGCCGGGCCGGGCGGATCAGTGTGGCGGGCCGCACCTGGGCGGCCGTGGGCGACCTGCTGCTCGACCACTACGCCGAGGTGCTCGCCGAACGCGCCGGGCGCATCATCGAAGGCAGGGCGGCATGACAAGCCACAGCCGCAGCCCGAGCACCAGCCACAGTCATGTCCACGGCCACGGTCACCGGGTCGGCTGCGGGCAACCGGTGGAGCACGAGGGCCACTCAGCCGCGCGGGAGGCGGAACACGAGCCCTGCGACGCGCCGAACGCCGGTGCGGACGCTGGTCCGGGCACGGCGGCGGGCACCGGAGCGGGTACCGGCGCGCTGCGCATCGTCCGGCTCGCCAACTTCGTCACCCCCACCTCCGGCGGGCTGCGCACCGCGCTGCGCGAACTGGGCGCCGGATACCGGGCCGCGGGCCACGAGCCCGTGCTGGTCATCCCCGGCGAGCGGGCCTCGGACGAGCACACGGCGCAGGGCCGGGTCATCACCGTCCCCGGCCCCGGACTCCCCGGCACCGGCGGCTACCGCGTACTGACCGGCCGACGGGCCCTGACCCGGCTGCTCGAACAGCTCTCCCCCGACCGGCTTGAGGTCTCCGACCGCACCAGCCTGCGCTGGACGGGGGAGTGGGCAAGGCGCGCCCGCGTGCCCTCGGTGATGGTCTCCCACGAGAGCGCCGACGGCGTGCTGCGCGCCTGGGGCGTACCTCGGAGCGCCGCACGCCACGCCGCCGACCGGCTCAACTCCCGCACCGCGCTGGCGTACTCGCGGGTGCTGTGCACCACGGAGTGGGCGGCGCGCGAGTTCCTCAGGATCGGCGCGCGCAATGTCGTACGAGCCCCCCTCGGCGTCGATCTCGAACGCTGCCACCCCGCCTCGTACAGCGCCGCTTTGCGAGCAGGCCACGCCGATGGCGCGACGGCACTGCTCGTGATGTGTTCCCGGTTGTCGCCGGAGAAACGGCCGGGCCGCGCTCTCGACGCGCTGGCCGAGCTCAGGCGGCGGGGCGTGCGCGCCGCGCTCGTCGTGGCGGGGGACGGGCCGCTGCACCTCCGGCTCGCGGAGACCGCCCGCGCGCGGAGGCTGCCGGTGACGTTCCTGGGGCATGTCGCCGACCGGGCGGCACTCACAGCACTCCAGGCGAGCGCCGATGTGGTGCTCGCGCCCGGCCCGGTGGAGACCTTCGGTCTCGCCGCGCTGGAGGCACTCGCCTGCGGCACACCCGTCGTCGTCAGCGCCTCGTCCGCGCTGCCGGGCATCGTCGGCGCGGCGGGTGAGAGCGCCGCTGACGACGGCGGCGCGTTCGCCGACGCCGTCGAACGCGTCCTGGCTCGCGCGGAGCGGGACCGCCGCGCGGCCGCCCGCGCGCGAGCCGAGGGCTTCGGCTGGCCCGCGGCTGTCGCGGCCTTCCTCGCCGCCCATGACGCGGCGCCCTCGGTGCGGCTGTCCGCACGCCAGAGCGCGCGCCCGTGCGCGCGTCCTGCCCCCGCCCGGCTCGGCCACGAAGCCATCGGCCAGCCGCCGCCGTGACCACCCGGAGGCCCCCAGGACGACCACCACCTTGACCGCCCGGCCCGCGCCCCCGCGCGGCCTTGCCCGCCCCGTCAGCGGAAGATCGCGATGGCCTGCACGCGCAGCTCGCTCCGCTCCGGGTTCCAGTCCTGCACCTTGCCGAGGCAGCGCGCCTGGAAGGCGCCGTCGGGGATCTCCTCGCCGCGCAGGCCCTCGGTGGCGCAGGTGACCCGGACCTGCGGGCCCTGGGCCGGGTCGTCGGGGTCGCCGTACGGGGCCAGGAACACGGTGCTCGCGGTGTCCTGGCCGACCCGGCGGAAGCGGCCCCGGATCGAGACGAAGTCCTCGATGTCGCGCAGCCGTACCCGCGTCTGCCGACCGGAGCCGGCGGGGGCGGTGGCGTCCAGGGCGCGCGTCAGCGCGCGGTTGGAGATGACCGACCGGTGCCGCAGGTCCACGGAGACGATGACGTCGGCGCGCTCCAGGACATCCATGATGATGCGGATGACCGTGATGGACTCGGCCTTCTCGATGTACGTGCTGAACTCCTCGCGGTTGACGGACTTCCCGCCGCCCGCGCTCAGCCCGAAGAGCCTGCCCCGTACGCTGCCTTCCTTGCCGCCGCTGATCCGGTGCTCGACCTCCTTCTCCAAGGCCGCACTGTGGCCGCCCATCTGGTAGAGGTCCATGACGGACTTGTCGTGCAGGTAGAAGCACATGCTGTAGGCGTGGTTCCGGTTCCCCGGGTGCCGTCCGCGCCGGGCCCACAGGACGGCCAGCAGCGCCAGCAGGGCGAGCACGCTGAGAAAGGTCACCGACCACAACAGCATCCAGGGCCACCAGACGCTCCACCACAGACCGCTATCGACAGCCACGGATCTCCTTGAAAGCGTCGGACAGCGAGGTGGCGCCCGCATCGACCACGCGGCCGCCGGTGGCGCGCGCCACGCGCTGGAGCTGCGCCATGTCGGCCTCGCCGAGGCGGACCGGGTAGGTGTGCACGGCCCGGAGACCGGGGGAGCGCGCCCGGTGCCGCCGGACGAAGTCGTCCAGGCTGCTGCCCGCGTTGTTCTCGCCGTCGGTCATGAGGACGATGGAGACCGGCCGGCCTGGCTGATCGCTGAGGGCCTCGGCCGCTGTCTTGTACGCGTGGTCGAGCGACGACCAGATGGCGGTCCGCTGGGCGAACCGGTCGGTGGCGACCGTGTCCCGCAGCGCGCTCAGGTCCTTCTCGCCCCCGACGGTGACGCTCCGCTCGTCGAGGACGTGGCCGCCGAAGCGGATCACGGTGACCCGCTCGCCCTGGTGGAACCGGACGAACTCGCCCAGCGGTGAGCCGTCGGCGCCGCTCAGCCCGGCGAACGCCGACCGCAGCGACGCGATGCGCGCGCCGCGCATCGAGCCGGAGAAGTCCAGCAGGAAGATCACCTGGTCGGGGATGCGGTCACCGGGGTCGCCGTAGTCGGCGAGCAGCCGCTCCACGACCGCGCGCTCGCTGGGGAAGTACAGGGCGTTGCCCACGGGTTCGCGTAGCCGGGGATCGCGGGTCACCCGCAGGTCGAGCGGTCGCCGCAGGGTCCGCTGCATGATCTTCTTCTGGGTCGAAGGGCGCGCCAGCCAGTCGGTGACCTTGTCGTACGCGGTGCGCCGCTCGGCGTTGAGCAGGAGAAGCGGGTACTCGGCCAGCACCATGCCGTCCCTCGGATAGATGATCTCCAGCGGGTCCCGCAGCTTCCCGCCGGCGTTCAGGCCCAGCAGCTCCGACTCGTAGCCGATCAGCGCGTCCGCACTGCTTTGCTGTTCCACGTACGCGTCCAGCAGGGCGGTGCTGGTCTTGGCCGTCAGTGTCTGGCCGCCGCGGAAGCCGCGGAGCCGGTCGCAGGAGACGTCCCTGGCGCGCAGCGCGTCGCCGGTCCCCGCGGCCGCCGTCGCCACTCCGACGAGCGCGGACAGCCCGCTGTTGGTGCGCCGGGGGTCGGCCATGCCGAAGCGCAGCGATCCGGTGGCGGCGCCGTCGGCGAGGTCGGCCCAGGACAGCTCCCGGTGCCCCGTGCTCGCGCGCAGGCGGTCGGCGGCCCGCGGCTTCATGCCGATGACCACGGGGGAGAGCATGGTGTTCGTGCTGAGCGGCCGGGGGGCGTTCTTCCCTGACTCCTTGAGCTTGAGCCGGAAGTAGCGGTCGGAGGAGAGCCAGGCGAGGTCGTGGTCGTAGTCGCCCGGGGTGAGCGCGTTGCTGGCGTCCACGGTGCCCCGGTAGTCCACCTTGAGCCGGACACCGGTGTCGTCGCGCAGTTCGTCCAGCAGCGGGCCGAGGTCGGCGAGTTCGGCGCTGGCCAGTACCCGGAGTGTGGTGGGCTCCTCGTCGCCGGAGGAGCAGGAGACACCGGTGGCGAGCAGCACGGCGCTGAGCGCGAACACGCCGAGCCGACGCGCGGACGGCCTCACGAGGTCCCGCTTCCGGCGGCCTCGGCGGCCGGGCACTCCCCGACGATGGAGATCATGCGTTCGAGCAACGGCAGGTCGGGCATGGTGGACTTCGTGTCGCTGGCGCTCATGTCGGGAGCGGGAACACCATGGTCGGCGAGGTGGCGCGGCAGACCGCCGTCCGCCGGGCTGCCGGGGGCGGCGAGCGTACGGAAACCGAGCTCCAGGGCGCGGCGTTTCAGTTCGGGGTCGGTGGTGACCAGCTCGCCCAGCCGGTCACCGTCCGGGGTGAGCGCGACGAGTTCGGGCTGGGTCACGAAGTGCCGCGTCGGATACAGCAGGACGCGCTGCCGGTCGGGTTTCCCCTCGCGTTCGCGGTGGCCCAGCTGATAGGCCAGATACTGGTGCTCGTAGACCACCACGACCGGGGCGATTCCCTTTCCTTCCGGGGCGGTGTACGTCCGGAACATCTCCGATGAGGGCTGTCCCTGGGCGACCAGCAGCGGCTTGATCTCCTCGGCGAGCTCGTCCGCCTTCTTCCTGGTCTTCGGGGTGTCGTCGCCGTTCTTCACGAAGGCGACCAGGCCCAGATAAGTGCCCGCGGAGTTGGATTCGCAGACGTCCGGGGTGTGGGCCACGACGACGTTGTTGTTGCTCGCCCCGTACTTGGAGACGTTGAGGGTGTTCCAGCGGTCTCCTCTCTCCGTCAGCCTGAGGAATCTCTCCATGTCCAGGTCGTAGTACAACTCGCTCGGTCCGTCCGCCGTCTTCTGCGGAGTGGCGATTCGCTCGCCCTTGTCCCGGAGCGCCTCCGCGTACTCGCGATAGGTGGCGAGCACGATCGGGGTGATGAACGGCCGGTGCACCGCGGCGAGCTTCTTCTCGTTCGCCCGCTGAGTGGTGATCAGTTCGGCCGCCGGGGTGCCGGAAGGGAAGACGAAGTCGTAGGCGTCGAGGTCCCGGATCGCCAGCTCGCGGGAACCCATCTTGGTGACGCGCACCCGGATGTTGCGCTTCATGAGCAGCCTTTTGACTTCCTCATCCTCAAAGAATTCCGACTTGGACGCCATCTTGGCCTCCAGCGTGACCACACGCTCGAAAGGCAGCAGCACATTGCCCGACAACGCGAGCACCAGGGTGCCGACGACGGGCAGCAGGAGCGCGGGAGCGAAAAAGCGGAGGAAGCGGCGCTCGGTGAACGAGGACCGGGGCGGGCGCTGAATGGTCAACCGGGGTTCTTCCGGGGACGGGGGACCCGTGGTCACGGGATGCCTCCTGCTCTGGGCGAGAGAAGAGTGCGCTGTCCAGCGTGGCGGGGGAGTCGTGGCCATCCCACGAGAACACGCTCCGTCCCCGGGGCGGACGAAGCGCAGCGCTTCGAGAGTACACCTGGCATCGTTGTACGGCGCCCGTTCGCCGCTCAATAGGCCTACACGCAACGGCGGTTGGACGTACGGTGAACGCGCGGCGCCGCACAGGGCGGGACGCCGGACTCCTGCCGCCTCGCGGGGCGCCGCGCTCGGGCGGGAGCGGAACGTCCGCATCCACGAAACCGCCACCCGCCACCCGCTGCCCGCCGCCCGCTGCCTGCCGTCCGCCGCCTACCGCTCGCTGACCGGCCCGGCGCCGCTGCCGGCCCCCGTAGCCCGGTCGCGCCCGCGGCGGCGCCTCGTACGCGCCCGCTCCGCCTCACCGCCCATGCCACCGTCCGCTGAGACAATGCCGGGATGACGACGACGGGACGCTGGGAGTTCTGGATCGACCGTGGCGGCACGTTCACGGACGTCGTGGGCAAACGCCCGGACGGCCGCCTGGTCACCCGCAAGCTGCTCTCGCACCACCCGGAGCGGTACGAGGACGCGGCGGTCGCCGGAATCCGGCAGACGCTCGGCCTCGGCCCGCGTGACCCCCTCCCCGCCGACCGGATCGCGGTCGTCAAGATGGGCACGACCGTCGCCACCAACGCCCTGCTGGAGCGGGCCGGTGAGCCGACCGTCCTCGTCGTCACCGAGGGCTTCAAGGACGCGCTGCGCATCGCGTACCAGAACCGCCCCCGCCTCTTCGACCGCCGCATCCAGCTGCCGGAAGCCCTGTACGAGCGCGTCATCGAGGTCCCGGAACGGGTGGACGCGCACGGTGGCGTCGTACGGGAACTCGACCTGGACGCCACGGCGCGGGCCCTGCGCGCGGCGCACCGGGACGGCTTCCGCAGCGCCGCCGTCGTCCTCACGCACGGCTACCGGTACGCGGCGCACGAGCGTGCCGTCGGCGCGGCGGCCCGCGAGGCCGGATTCACCCAGGTCAGCTGCTCGCACGAGGTCAGCCCGCTGATGAAGCTGGTGCCGCGTGGCGACACCACCGTGGTGGACGCCTACCTCTCGCCGATCCTGCGGCGCTATGTCGAGGACGTGGCGAAGGAACTGCGCGGCATCCGGCTGATGTTCATGCAGTCCCACGGCGGGCTGCGGGAGGCGGCGCACTTCCGGGGCAAGGACGCCGTGCTCTCCGGCCCGGCGGGCGGCGTGGTCGGCATGGTGCGCTCCGCCGCCCAGGCCGGGCACGACCGGGTCATCGGCTTCGACATGGGTGGCACCTCGACCGATGTGTCGCACTACGCGGGCGAGTTCGAGCGGGTCTTCGGCACCGAGGTCGCCGGTGTGCGGATGCGGGCGCCGATGATGAACATCCACACCGTCGCCGCGGGCGGCGGCTCGATCCTCCGCTTCGACGGACGGCGTTACCGCGTCGGCCCCGGCTCGGCGGGCGCCGTCCCCGGCCCCGCCTGCTACCGGCGGGGCGGCCCGCTGACCGTCACCGACGCCAACGTGATGCTCGGCCGCGTCCAGCCCGCGCACTTCCCCTCGGTGTTCGGCCCGCACGCCGACGAGCCCCTGGACGTGGAGACCGTCCGCACGCGCTTCACCCGCCTCGCCGAGGAGATCGCCGCGGCGACGGGCGACCGCAGGGGCCCCGACGAGGTCGCGGCCGGTTTCCTCGACATCGCCGTGCTCAACATGGCGACCGCCGTCAAGAAGATCTCCGTGCAGCGCGGCTACGACATCACCCGCTACGCGCTGACCAGCTTCGGGGGCGCGGGCGGCCAGCACGCGTGCGCGGTCGCCGACGCGCTCGGCGTCAGCACGGTGATCGTCCCGCCGCTGGCCGGGGTGCTCTCCGCGTACGGCATCGGGGTCGCCGACGCGGCCGCGATGCGCGAACAGGCCGTCGAGGTGGAGCTGGCGAGTGAGGAGGCGCTGCCCCGGGTGCGCGCCGAGTGCGCGCGACTGGCCGGGCAGACCCGCGCCGAACTCCTCGCCGACGGTGTACCCGAGGCGTCCCTCAGCACCTCGGCGCGCGTCCACCTGCGGTACGCGGGCACCGACTCCGCCATCGCCGTGCCGCTGGGCACCGCCACCGAGATGGCGGAGGAGTTCGTACGGACGCACCGCACGCGCTACGCCTTCACCATGGACAAGCCCCTCGTGGCGGAGGCGGTGTCGGTGGAGGCGGTGGGCGCGGCGGACGCCGCGGCGCCCCCGGTCCTCGCGCCCGGCCCCGGCGGGCCCGAGGACGGACCGGCGCCCACGACCGTGCGGATGTTCGCTGACGGACGCTGGCAGGACACCCGGCTCTTCCAGCGGGCCCGGCTGCGGCCCCAGGACACGGTCAGCGGGCCCGCGATCCTCGTCGAGGAGGACGCCACCACTGTCGTCGAGCCCGACTGGCAGGCCGTCATGGGCGAGCACGGGCATCTCCTGCTGACCCGGGTGCGGCCCCGCGCGCGCACGGTCGCCGCGGGCACGGAGGCCGATCCCGTGCTGCTTGAGGTGTTCAACAGCCTCTTCATGGCCATCGCCGAGCAGATGGGCGTGCGCCTGGAGAACACCGCTCACTCCGTGAACATCAAGGAGCGGCTGGACTTCTCCTGCGCCCTCTTCGACGCCGGGGGGAACCTCATCGCCAACGCTCCGCACATCCCCGTGCACCTGGGCTCCATGGGCGAGTCCATCAAGGAGGTGCTGCGGCGCAACGCGGACCGGATGCGGCCCGGCGACGTGTACGCGATCAACGACCCGTACCACGGCGGCACGCACCTGCCGGACATCACCGTCGTCACCCCCGTCTTCGGTCCTGACCCGGCGGACGCCCGCGCCGGGGACGCGGGGCGGCTGCTGTTCCTGGTCGCCTCGCGCGGCCACCACGCCGACATCGGCGGCACCACCCCCGGCTCCATGCCCGCCTTCAGCCGCACCATCGAGGAGGAGGGCGTCCTCTTCGACAACTGGCTTCTCGTACGCGACGGCGAACTGCGCGAGCGGGAGACCCGCGAACTGCTGGCCGCCGGCCGCTACCCCTCCCGCGCGCCCGACGCCAACCTGGCCGACCTGCGCGCCCAGATCGCCGCCAACGAGAAGGGCATCCACGAGCTGCGCCGGATGATCGAGCAGTTCGGGCTCGACGTGGTCCACGCCTACATGGGCCACGTCCAGGACAACGCCGAGGCGTCGGTGCGCGCCATCATCGCCGGGCTCACCGACGGTTCGTACCGCTACGAGACGGACAGCGGCGCGGTCATCGAGGTCGCCCTGCGCGTGGACCACGCCTCCCGCGGTGCCGTGCTGGACTTCCACGGCACCTCACCGCAGCAGCCCGGCAACGCCAACGCGCCGAGTTCGGTGGTGATGGCGGCGGTGCTGTACGTCTTCCGGACGCTCGTCGCCGAGGACATCCCCCTCAACAGCGGCTGCCTGAAGCCGCTCGACGTCCGCATCCCCGCGGGCTCCATGCTCGCCCCCACCTACCCGGCGGCCACCGTCGCGGGAAACGTCGAGACCTCGCAGGCGGTCACCGGCGCGCTGTACGCGGCGCTCGGTGTCCAGGCGGAGGGGTCCGGCACGATGAACAACGTGACCTTCGGCAACGAGCGCGTGCAGTACTACGAGACGGTCGCCAGCGGCTCGGGCGCCGGGGACGGGTTCGACGGCGCGGACGCCGTGCAGACCCATATGACCAACTCCCGGCTGACCGACCCTGAAGTGCTCGAATGGCGCTACCCGGTGCGGGTGGAGAGCTTCGAGGTGCGCCGGGGCAGCGGCGGGCGGGGCCGGTGGCACGGCGGCTGCGGGGTCACCCGGCGCATCCGCTGCCTCGAACCGATGACGATCGCGCTGCTCACCGGGCACCGCAGGGTCCCCCCGTACGGCATGGCGGGCGGCGAACCCGGCGCGCTGGGCGCGAACTCCATCGAGCGCGCCGACGGTTCGGTGGACACGCTGAACGGCTGCGACGTGGCGCATGTGGCGGCGGGTGATGTGCTGGTCGTCCGGACGCCGGGCGGCGGCGGTTACGGAACGCCGCCAGATTGAGCCCCGCCCGGCCGCCGGAGTCTGGCGCCGGACGGGCTCCGCGCTCACCGCGAGCGCTGAACCCGTCCGGCACTGATGGTCAGCCGCACCGGCCTGCCGCAGAGGAGCGGCCGGGCCGGGGAGCGCTCGGAGGCCGTCTCAGGCGCCACCGGTTCTGCTGGTACCGCCGGCGCGGACTGGCGCCCCGCGCGGTGGGCTTCCCATCCCCCCGTCGGATGTCCCCCAGGGGCCGCGGCCGCTGTAGCCCTGACCCCTCATCCAGGTTTCAGAATCACCGCTGACGGTCCCGGCGACAAATACTTTGAGGTTCCTCGAAAAGTCCGGTGTCCGCCGGCCCCGAACGCGATCCCCGAACGCGATCCCCGGACGCCGGGCCCGGCAGCCCGCGGGCCAGCTCACGCGGGCCCCCGCGCGCGGGGACGAGGACTGACGCCCGGCGCGACGGGGCCGCCCGGAGTGCGGCGCGTGGTGAGGCAGCCGCTCTACCAGCGTGCCCGCCGGGGCAGGAAACGAACCGGGGTGCCGGGCGCCGCCTGCGCCGCCGAGGCCAGCCACCGCTCCGGCACGACACCGATGACGGGATAGCCGCCGGTCGTCGGGTGGTCGTTCAGGAAGAGCACGGGGCGGCCGTCGGGCGGTACCTGCACAGCGCCGAGCGCCATGCCCTCGCTGGGGAGTTCGCCGTCCTTCGCGCGCGCGAGAGCCGGTCCTTCGGTGCGCAGCCCGATCCTGTTGCTCGCGGGCGACACCCGGTAGGCGCCGTACGCGAGCGTGCGCAGCGCGCCTTCGGTGAACCAGTCGTCGCGTGGCCCGAGCAGCAGCGGCAGCACCAGTTCGCGTACCGGACCGGCGCAGGGCGCCCCGTCCGTGTGCGGCGCGCGCGGCGGCGGGCCGAGCCGCAGTACGGCGCCGTCGGTCAGCGGCGCCGGGCCGAGTCCGGAGAGCACATCGGTGGAGCGGCTGCCGAGCACGGGTTCGACGTCGATGCCGCCGCCGAACGCCAGGTAGCCGCGCACGCCGCCGGTCACAGCGCCGGTTTCGATCACGGCGTCCGCCGGTACCCGCACGGCCGTCCCCCAGGCGGCGGGGCGGCCGTCGACGGTCACGGGGCAGGGCGCGCCGGTGACCGCCACCGTCGTCGCGCGGCGGACCCGCACGGCGCAGCCGGTGAGCGTCGTCTCCAGCGTCGCCGCGTCGCCGGGGTTGCCCACCAGGCGGTTGGCGAGCCGGTGGGCGGGCTCGTCGAGGGCCCCGGAGCGGGGGACACCGAGGTGCGCGTGGCCCGCCCGTCCCAGGTCCTGGACGGTGGTCAGGGCGCCCGCCCGGACGACCGCCAGGGCGCTGTCCGTCATCGGGGCGCTCCCTCGGCCGTACCGCGCGCGCCCGGCGCGTCCTGGGGCACGAAGCGGACGCGGGTGCCGGGCGCGAACAGCGCGGCGGGGTCGCGCGCCGTGTCCCACAAGACGACGTCGGCTGTGCCGATGAGCTGCCAGCCGCCGGGCGAGGAACGCGGATACACCCCGGTGTACGGCCCGGCGAGGGCGAGCGAGCCGACGGGGACCCTCGTCCTCGGGGTGGCGCGGCGCGGCACGTCGTAGCGGTCGGGCAGGCCCGTCAGATAGCCGAAGCCGGGCGCGAACCCGCAGAAGGCGACGCGGAATTCGGTACCGGAGTGGATGCGTACGGCCTCGGCCGGGGTGACGCCCCACAGGTCGGCGACGTCGCGGAGGTCAGGACCGTCGTAGCGCACGGGGATCTCGACGGCCGTTCCCCGGTTGCGGGGCAGCGGCGGGATGTGCCAGGTGGCGAGGCGGGCGGCGAGGCGGCCGGGGTCCTCCAGGCCGTCGAGGAGGACGGTCCTGGCGGCGGGCACGATCTCGCGTACGGCGGGCAGGTCCTGGGTGCCGACGCGGCGCAGGAGTTCGGCGTGCAGGGCTTCCACGGAGTCACCGGGGCCGACTTCGAGCAGCAGCCCGCGCGCGCCGACCGGCAGGGCGCGCACGTTCGCCGCCGGGCCGCCGGTGGCCCGGCGGCGGCCGGTTCCCCGCGATCCACCTGGTCCGCCCGGGCCGTCACCGGCGGGCCGCCCGGCGCCGTCGTCGGCGCCGCTCACGTGAACGCCTCGACCCGGATGCCCGCGCCCGCGAGTTCGGCCCGCACCCGGCGGGCGAGCGCGGCCGCGCTGGGCGTGTCGCCGTGCAGGCACAGCGAGCGCGCGCTGACCTCGACCCGCCGGCCGTCGACGGAGGTGACGGCGCGGTCCCTGGCGATGGACAAGGAGCGTTTGACCACGGCGTCGGCGTCGGCGATGACGGCGCCGTCCGTGCCGCGCGGCACGAGGGTGCCGGACGCGGTGTAGGCGCGGTCGGCGAACGCCTCGTTGACGACGGGCAGCCCGGCCGCCGCCGCCGCCTCGTGCAGCCGGGAGCCGGGGAGGCCCAGGACGGGCAGCGGCGAGTCACTGGCGTGGAGCACGCCGGCGACCACGGCCGCGGCCTGCTCCTCGTCGTGCACGCTGCGGTTGTAGAGCGCCCCGTGCGGCTTGACGTAGCCGACCCGGGCACCGGCGGCGCGGGCGAAGACCTCCAGCGCGCCGATCTGGTACGTGACCTCGTCGGCCAGTTCGCGTGGCGGCACATCCATGGCGCGGCGCCCGAAGCCCGCCAGGTCCCGGTAGGAGACCTGCGCACCGATCACCACGCCGCGCTCGGCGGCCAGGTCGCACACCCGCCGCATCGTCGAGGGGTCCCCGGCGTGGAAGCCGCACGCCACGTTGGCGCTCGTGACGACGGACAGCAGGGCGTCATCGTCGGTGAGCTGCCAGCGGCCGAAGCCCTCGCCGAGGTCGGCGTTGAGATCGATCGGGGCGTCCACCATGGGGTCGGTCATGTCCGTCCGTTCAGGTGTGTCGGGCGTGCGGGGCGCGACGGGCGCCGGAACCGGCCGACCCGTATCCGTAGAACTCTCCGCCGAGGCGTCAACCGGGCCGACCGGTCACCAGTCAACGTAGACGATTGTTGAACGATCCGACAAGGGGATGTTGTTTCGTCTTCGCTTCTCGGCTTGACTTCTGTGGCGCTGAACAGCGGCAGAAGCCGGATCGGGCGCAGGTCAACGGGGCAAGGGAGAACAAGCGTGGCGAACGGGGCCGATGAGCGACTCGCGGGAGCGGCGGACCTGTCCGGGCTGGAGACGGACCGGCTGCTGCTCGGGCGTACGAGTACCGCCGAGCGGGTGGCCGACGTGCTGCGCGACCGGGTGGCCGAGGGGTTCTTCCCGCCCGGGACCCGGCTGTCCGAGGACAGCATCAAGGGGGCGCTGGGCATCTCGCGCAACACCCTCAGAGAGGCGTTCCGCCTGCTGACCCGCGAGCGTCTGCTGGTGCATGAGCTCAATCGGGGCGTCTTCGTACGCGTCGTGACGGTCGAGGACCTCGTCGATATCTACCGGGTGCGGGAACTGGTGGAGTGCGCGGCCGTGCGCAGTCTGGGGCAGCCGCCCTACGAGGCCGCGGCCGAGGCGATCCAGGCGATCGAGGCCGCCGTCGTCGCGGGGGAGGAGGCGGTCAAGAACCGGGCCTGGGCGGACCTGTCCACCGCCAACATCCGCTTCCACCAGGGCATCGTCGCCCTTGCCGGCAGCCCGCGGACCAACGAGCTGATGCGCGGCGTGCTGGCGGAACTCCGGCTGGTCTTCCATGTGATGGCCGACCCCCGGCGCTTCTACGCCCCCTACCTCGTGCGCAACCGGCACATCCTGGAGGCGCTGCGGGCCGGTGACGCCGCCGAGGCGGAACGGCTGCTCGCCGACTACCTGGAGGACTCGCGCAGTCAGCTGTCCGGGGCGTACGCGCAGCAGATGGCCGAGGGCTGAGCGCTCCGCGCGGGAGGCCACCCGGCAGCGTGCGCCCGGCGCGCCCGTATCAATCGCGCATCACCCTCTTGTCGGATCGTTGAACGATCCCTTAACGTCCGGGGCACTCTCCTCACGCCCCGTGGGGTCCCACGCGGAAGGCGGACGCATGATCGTTCTCCTGGGCGTCCTCGTGGTGGTGATCGGATTCGCCACCAGGCGTAACCCCCTGCTGGTCGTGGGGGTGGCCGGTATCGTCACCGGGCTGCTCGGCGGCCTGTCGCCGCGGGAGGTGCTGGCCGCCTTCGGGAACGGCTTCGCCTCCAGCCGTGCGGTGACCATCTTCGCCATCACCCTGCCGGTGATCGGCCTTCTTGAGCGCTACGGCCTCCAGGAGCAGGCCCGCAACCTGATCGCCCGCTTCACCAAGCTCACCACGGGCCGTTTTCTCGCCCTCTACCTGCTGCTGCGGCAGGTCACCGCCGCGCTCGGCCTGGTCAGCGTCTGCGGACCCGCGCAGACCGTGCGCCCGCTCGTCGCGCCGATGGCCGAGGGCGCCGCCGAACGCGTCTACGGGCCGCTGCCGGAGAAGGCCCGCGAGAAGGTGCGGTCGTTCTCCGCCAGCGCCGACAACGTCGGGCTCTTCTTCGGTGAGGACGTCTTCCTCGCGGTCGGCTCCATCCTGCTGATCACCGGCTTCGTCAACACCACCTACGACACGCACCTCGAACCCCTGCACCTGGCGCTCTGGGCGATCCCCACCGCTGTCTGCGCGTTCGCCGTCCACGGCTGGCGGCTGCTGCGGCTCGACCGCCAGCTGGAGCGCGAACTCCTCACAGCGAACGCCACCTCGCCCGCCACGGAGGCCGTCAAGTGATCAAGGCAGAGTGGTTCTACTGGCTCGTGGGCGCCATCTTCCTCGTGATGGCCGCACAGATGCTCACCGACCGCACCAACCCCAAGCGGCTGGGCACCGCCGCGTTCTGGGGCCTGATCGGCGTCGGCTTCGTCTACAGCACGTGGGTGGTCGAACACCGCGCCCCCGCCGAGCCGCTGGGCGCCGCCGTCCTGGCCATGGCCGGCCTCGCGGCCTTCGGCTTCACCGGGCGTGGCACCGTACGGACCACCAGCGGCGCCGAACGCGTCGCGAGCGCGGCCCGGCTCGGCAACCGGCTGTTCGTCCCGGCGCTGACCATCCCGGTCGTCGCCATGATCTGCGCCGTCGGCGTCAAGAAGCTGTCCATCGGCGGCGAACCGGTCCTGCAGAAGGGCAGCGAGACCATCCTGGGCCTCGGTATCGGCGCCATCGCCGCGCTGGCCGTCGGCATGGTCATGCTGCGCGAGAAGCGCCTCTCCACCCCCGTGCACGCGGGGCGCTCCATGCTGGAGGCCATGGGCTGGGCGATGCTGCTGCCGCAGATGCTCGCCACCCTCGGCAGCATCTTCTCCGTATCCGGTGTCGGTGAAGAGGTCGGCAAGCTGACCACCAAGGTGCTTCCCGAGGACTCGCTCTACCTCGCCGTCGCCGTGTACTGCGTCGGGATGTTCCTGTTCACCGTGATCATGGGCAACGCGTTCGCCGCCTTCCCCGTGATGACGGCGGCGGTCGGCTGGCCGGTCCTCGTCCAGGGCGCCGACGGCGACCCGGCCGCCGTCCTCGCCATCGGCATGCTGGCGGGATTCTGCGGCACGCTCGCCACCCCCATGGCCGCCAACTTCAACATCGTGCCCGCCGCGCTGCTGGAGCTGAAGGACCAGTACGGACCGATCAAGGCCCAACTGCCCACGGCCGTCATCCTGCTCGGCTGCAACATCGTCATCATGTCCGTGGTCGCCTTCTGAGCGCGGCGCGCCCCCGGTAAGGTGGCCGACCCGTTTTCCCCGGCACCCGCTACCACGGGTCGCGCCGCTTCCCGCCCAGGTCGACGCCCGGCCGCGCAGGCGCGCGGAGCCCGCACCCCGTCCCGTACGAGTAAGGCAGCCGTCATGTCCGACACGTCCGCTTCCGGTGAGTCCGCCAGGCTCGCACCCCCGCCCGAGGTGCCCCGGGCGCCCCGGGTGCTGCTGACCGGGTTCGAACCCTTCGGCGGCGAGACCGTCAACCCCTCCTGGACGGCCGTACGCGCCGTGGCCGACGCGCCGCCGCCCGGCGTGGCGGTGGCCATCGCCGAACTCCCCTGCGTCTTCGGCGCCGCGCTCGCCGCGCTGAACGCCGCCATCGCCGCCACCGAACCCGATGTGGTGCTGTGCGTGGGACAGGCGGGCGGTCGTCCCGACGTGACCGTGGAACGGACCGCGGTCAATGTGGACGACGCGCGCATTCCCGACAACACGGGAGCCCAGCCGATCGACGAGACCATCGTCGTCGGCGGCCCCGCCGCGTACTTCGCCACCGTCCCCATCAAGGCGTGTGTCGCCGCCGCCCGCGAGGCGGGCGCGCCCGCCAGCGTCTCGCAGACCGCGGGCACCTTCGTCTGCAACCACGTCTTCTACGGGCTCATGCACCTCATCGCCACCGAACGGCCCACCGTACGCGGCGGCTTCGTCCACCTCCCCTACACCCCGGACCAGGTACTCGACCGCGCTGAGCCCGCGCTCCCTGTCGCCACCACGGCGGCAGCGCTGCGGGCGATCGCGGCCACGGCGGCGGCCGGCGGCCCGGACCTGCGGGCTGTGGGCGGCGCCACACACTGACCGGCCGGTCCGCGCCGTTTCGTCCGTTGTCGGTGGGACCGCCTACTCTGTGCGACGTGACTTCTCCACCCCCGGGGACCGCTACGTCCCAGCTCAGTGGCCCATCGCGGCCGGCCCCGGGCCCGGCCGCCGACGAGGGCCTGGCCCGGCGGCTGCGCGCGCTCGCCTGCACGGCGCCGC
This sequence comes from Streptomyces sp. A01, assembly GCF_059026195.1. NCBI lineage: Bacteria > Bacillati > Actinomycetota > Actinomycetes > Kitasatosporales > Streptomycetaceae > Streptomyces > Streptomyces sp. A01. Next base: position 347,042 of record NZ_JBWLKN010000004.1, read on the forward strand.
TGCACGACCTCGATGTCCGCAAGGCCAACCTGGCGGGTGAGTACAGCGGATACGCGATGGCGGAGATCGCCCTGGCCGCCATCGACCTGGTCACGCTCAACATGGACTTCGACACCGGCGCCGACCACGAGCAGATAGTCGCCAGGCTGCTGCCCCGCGTCGCCGCCCAGGCCCCCGGCCGGACCGCCGCCGAACACGAGCGCGTCGCCCGCTGGGTCCTGGAGAACCTGATCAACGTCGGCAGCGTCGACCGCGGCTTCCGCGCCGTCTACGGCACGTTCGGCGCCGATGGCGCGTACGTCCGCAGGGACTACGACTTCAAGCTCATCGAAGAGGTCCCGGGGCCGGGCGGCACCGTCTATCTGCGCACCACCGACGAGGCGGTCAACGTCCTGGTCGGCGCCCTCGACACGGACGTCACCAGCGCCCAGATCGCTGCCGAGGTCAAGCTGGAGGCGCTGATCAGCCGGGGCAGGCTCGCCGACGCCCAACTCGCCGCCGAGCAGGCCCGCTACCGCACCGTCCAGTACGCGGAGACGCTGCGCAGGACGCTGGAGGCGACCCGGCGCAACGTGCGCGCCGTCGACTGGCTGCGCGCCGTGCCGGACATGATCGCCGAGGCGCTCGACCACATCGCCGACCGGTACCGCCATGAGAACGCCATCCTGACGAACATCCGCAAGGCCCGCGACGAGGCCGTCGACCAGCGCGGCCCCGACCACAAGCGGCGGGCAGCCGAACTGGTCGACATAGTCAAGGACTGCATCCGCCGCCACACCCAGCTCCAGTCCAGGCTGCTGGACGCCGGGCCGATGTTCCGCGCCGAGCAGGACCGGCAGGCGTTCGCGCCCACCGCCGCCACCGCCGGGATCGACCTGTACGGGCAGCTGATCGCGCCCGTGCTGCCGCTCCCGGTGGAGCAGGCGAGCCGGGTCACCGACGCCTTCTTCGCGCGGGGCACGGGCCTGCGTACCCCGGCGTCCGTCCGCGTCGGCGACCTGGTGGACCTGCTGCTGACGCCACCGGTGGAACGCGAACACCTCGGCGCCGAGATGCCCGAGCCCGACCTGATCGCCACCCCCGACGACAACCGCTTCAGCGAGGAGCAGCTGGCCTCCGCGATGGACCTGCTGGAACTGCCGTCCGACGCGCCGCGCAGGCTCTCCGGGCTGCTCGCCGAGGCCCGCCGCCGCGACCCCGCGCTGCCCTACCTCGTCGCCCTGCTCGCCGTGCACGCCGCGAGCCCCCCGGTCGGCACCGCCTACCGCCAGGGCGAACAGCGGCTGCTTTTCGCCGTGGACGACGGCACGGAGCTGGACGACCCGGAGTTCGGCGGCGCCGACCTCATCGTCGGCACCGCTCTCCTCGACTCCGTCGGCATGGCCGCTGACCGCGCGGAGGTGGCGTGATGCGCCCCAGGGCCCGGGGCGGCGCCGACCGCGGCCTGTCCGGCGGCGCCCGGGGGCGCCGGTCCGGTGAGCCGTCGCCGTGGCGCGCGACCGCGGGCAGCGCAGACGTTCAGACCGTTCACTCCGAGGAGCACCAGCTGTGACCGACCACCGCGCCGACACGGGCGCGCAGCCGCAAGGGGACCTCTCGTCCACGACGGACGAGCCGGACCGGAGCGCCCCCGGCGCCGGCCGGCAGGCGGGGCAGCCGGGGACCCCGCACGGTGGTGCGAGTGTCACCCCCGCCGACGCGGCCGACGCGGCACGGCTGGTGGCCTACGGGCTCCAGCCGAAGCTGCTGCCGGCCCGGGACGCCGACTACGCCGAGCTGCTGCGCCGCCACCGTGACGACCCCGCCTTCGCCCGGCTCGCCGACGCGGTCGCCGCCGGTCTCGGCCTCATCGTCCTTGAGGTGTCCGCCCGCGCCGGAATGGCCGTGGCCGCCGCCGAGGACTCCGTCTTCGCCGTCCGCATGGGCGACTACGCCCGGCGTGCCGCCCCCGACTCCGCCGACCGCTTCCTCCACGGCCTCGCCCACCTCGCCGTCGCCGCCATGGCCTTCCCCCGCCCGGAAGACCTCGCCGACGACGGCTACATCGGCCGCGTCACCGTCAACGGCATCGACAGCTTCGTACGGCAGGCGTGCCGCCGCCTGGAGGAGCGCGCCGCCGCAGCCGGGGAGAACACCGACCCCACCACCGACGCCCCGGGACTCGAAGCCGCCTGGCGGGTCTACGCCCGGCGCAGCGCGACCGGCGCGACCAAGGACGCCCGCAGGCTCGCGGGTTCGACGACCGGCATCGTCGGCAAGGCCGTCGCCTTCCTCGTCGACTCGGGCTTCCTCCAGCGCACCGGAGACGACTCCGGCGGCGCGTACCGCACCACCGCCCGCTACCAGCTCCAGGTCCGCGACATGGCGGGCAGCGCCGCCATGGCCGAGCTGCTGGATCTCGGCGTCGTCCCGGTGGGCGACGGCGCGGCGAGCCTCCTGCCGCCGCTGGAGACCGACGACCTCGACCTGGTCGCCGACGCCGGGCTGCCGTTCTACTCCGACCACGGCGGCCCCTCCTGAGCGGCTGACCGGCCGCCGCAGCCCGGCCACCCCGCTCCCGCGCCCACACACACCGCCCACCACACAACGAGAGTCCGCCGCCATGTACGAGCTGTCCCGGGTCCGCCTCTACTCCATCGGGCCAGCCGGTGCGCGCTACGCCGACACCGTGCTCGACCTGCGCGGAGTCGGCGAGCCTGTGCCCAGCCCCGCACCGGCCCAGGCGGAGTTCTTCCAGGAGGAGCCGGTCGGGCCGCCACGCCGCCCGGCGCCCGCCGGTGTCCTGTTCCTGGAGAACGGCGGCGGCAAATCGGTTCTGCTGAAGCTGATCTTCTCCGTGATGCTTCCCGGCCACCGCAACACACTGGGCGGGGCCAGCTCCGGGGTGCTCCGCAAGTTCCTGCTCGCCGACGACTGCGGCCACGTCGCCCTGGAGTGGCAGCACACCGTGACCGGCGAGACGGTCGTGGTGGGCAAGGTCAGCGAGTGGCGCGGCCGTCAGGTCTCCAACGACCCGCGCAAGTTCGCCGAGGCGTGGTACTCCTTCCGGCCGGGCCCGGGGCTGAGCCTGGACTCGCTGCCGGTCGCCGAGTCCACCGCCGTGCGGCCTCTCGTCGAGGGGTTCTCGCGGGCGGAGCTCGCCGGGGTGTCCGGCGCGCGGGGCCGCCGCCGCACGATGAAGGGCTTCCGCGACGCCCTCACCGAGGCGGGCAAGGCGTACCCCCATCTCGACGTCGCCTGGGAGGAGATCCACGAACGCTGGAACGAACACCTCGGCGAGCTGGGCCTCGACCCGGAACTCTTCCGCTACCAGCGGGAGATGAACGCCGACGAGGGCGAGGCGGCCGGTCTGTTCGCCGTCAAGAACGACTCCGACTTCACCGACCTCCTGCTGCGCGCCGTCACCGACACCCGCGACACGGACGGCCTCGCCGACCTCGTGCACGGCTTCGCCCACAAGCTGGGCCGCCGGGCGGAGCTGACCGCGGAACGCGACTTCACGGCCGGTTCCCTGGACCTGCTGACCCGGATCAGCGAGGCGGCCGGACACCGCGAACGCGCCCGGGAGGTGCACTCCGGTGCCGAGCGGCGGACCCGTCACCTCGCCGGTCGGCTCGCCGCCCGCGGCGCCGAGGAGCGCGGCCGCACCGCCGAACTCGCGCAGCGGGTCACCGACGCCGCGCACGCCGTCACCGAGGCCGAACGGCAGCGCGGCCACAGCTCTCTCATCGCCGCCGAGCTCGCCTACCGGCACGCCTCGCTGGCGCTCGCCGCGGCGGAGAAGAGCGCCGCGGCCCAGCGCCGCGAGCTCGTTGACGCCCGTACGCTGCACGCCGCCTGGCAAGCCGCCGAGACCGTACTGCGGCATCGCGCCGCCGCCGACCGTTCCGTGCGCGTCGCCGCCGCCATCCGCGAGGCCGAACGGGACGCCGCCCCGGCGCTCGCCGCCCGTGCCGGCGCCGCCGCCGATCTCGTACGCGCCCTGCATGGAGCGGCCGAGGGCGGGGAGCGGGTCGCGGCGGAAGAGGAGGAACGTTCGGCGGCCCTCCAGGAAGCCAGCGAGGTGGCGCACCGCGACGCCACAGCGGCGGCGACCGCGGCGCAGCGCGCCCGCAGCGAGGCGGAACACCTGCGGCAGCGGCTGGCCGAAGTCGAACAGGAGACGGCCGAGGCGGTACGGGCGGGCTGGCTCGACGACACCGCGCCGGACGCCGACCCGGCGCGCGCCGCGCTCACCGCCAGCGACGCGGAGAAGGCCGCGGCCGCGGCGTGGGACAGCGCGCGCGAAGCGGCCACCACGGCCGCCGACCGGGCCCGTGAAACGGCGGCCGAACACGCCCGCGCCGAACTGGCCGCCGCCCGCGCCGCCGACGCCGCCCGCGCGGCGGACTCCCGCTACCAGGCCGAGCGCCGCGCGGCCGAATCGCTCGGCTCCGAACAGCGGCTCGTGGAGCTGCTGGGCCTGCCGCAGCCCGCGCCGCGCGGCCTCCCGGGCCAGCGGACGGCCGACGCCACGGCTTCCCCGTCCGGCGACGCCGTCTCCGCTGACAGCGACCCGGAGCGACGGAGCGAAGCGGGCGCCGCGCACGGGGGCCCTGGCGCGAGGGCCGGGGAGGAGCACCGGCCCGGGCCGGGCAGGGTGCCCCGCCCCGCCAACGGCGATGCCGTCGACGGCGCCACGCCGGAGGCCCACCAGCCTGCCGACGGGCACCGGCCCACCGGGCGGGGGGAAGGCCCGCTGACCGCCGAGGAACTGGACCGCAACGCGGAAGCGCTGCGCGAACTGCTCGACGACAGCGTCACCTACGCCGAGCGCCAGCTCTTCGAGCTGCGCACGGCCGCCGCCGACGACGCGCGGATTCTCGGCGCTCTGGGCGACGGCGGCCTGCTGCCTCCCGGCCCCGATGTCCTCGCAGCCGTGGAGTACCTGGGCGAACACGGCGTCCCCGCGCTCCCCGGCTGGCGCTACCTCGCTCAGGCCGTCGACCCCGCCGACCACGCCGCCGTGCTCGCCGCGCGCCCGGAGCTGGTGGACGGCGTCATCATCACCGACCCCGACACGCACGCCCGCGCCCGCGAGGTCCTCGGCAAGGCGTCGCTGCTGCCGCGCTCCGCCGTCGCCGTGGGCACGGCGGCCGCGCTGCTCGCCCCCACCCCCGCGCCGGGCGCGGGGGACAGCCAGGTCTTCCTCGTACCGCCGAACCCGGCGATGCACGACGAGCGGGCCGCCGACGACGAACGGCAGTCGCGCCGCGCCCGCGCCCTCGCCCGCGACGAGGACATCCGGACCCTGGCGGCCCGGCTGGCCGAGGACCGGGCGCTCGCCGCCCGGCTCTCCTCCTGGCGCACCGGCTGCCCGCCCGGCCGCCTCGCCGAACTCGCCACCGCCGCCGCCACCGCCCAGGAGGCCGCTGAGACCGCGGGGCAGCGGCTGGCCGAGGCGGGAGCCGCGCGCGCGGAGGCCGACGAGCTGACCGCCGAGGCGGCCCGCGCACGCGATGAGCAGCAGGAGGCGGCCCAGCGCGCCCGCCGTGTCGCCGACGCGCTGGCCGGGCTGGCGTTCCGGCTGCGCGAACGCGCGGCCTGGCAGTCGCGACTGCGGGAGCTGGCCGAGGAAGCCGCCGAAGCCGAGGAGCGGGCCGCCGTCTGCGTGGACCGGGCCCGCGCCGCCGACGAGGACCGCCGCGCCGCGCAGCGCGCCGCCGACGACGCCCATCGCACCGCACGCGCGCTGCGCGCCGAGCGCGCCGAGATCGCGGGCGCACCCGAGGACCTGACCGCGGCCGCCGAGGACACGGGCGCGCCCGGCGAGAGCCCGGGCGGCGCGGCCGCGCCGCCCCCGCCGACCGCGTCGCTGCCCGCGCTGCGAGAGGCGTACCGCGCCGCGTCCCAGCTGTACGAGAAGGTCGGCGTGGGCGCTGACCTGCGGGCCGAACAAGCCCGCGCGGAGAGCGACGAGAGCGCCGCGCTGGCCACCCTGGAGCGGCTGACCAACAAGGTGCGTACGCGCGCCGCCCAGCTGCTTGAGGGCACCGACGGCGCCGACGGCCCGTCCCGCCAAGCCGCCGCGGCCCGCGCCGAGTCCCTGGTCCAGATGCTGGAGTCCCGGGCGTCGGCGGCGAGCGAGCAGCTGGGGCGGCTGCGCGGCGAGGCGGAGCGGCAGGCACCCGCCGAAGGCGACGCGCACACCGAGCTGCCCGACGACCTCGTCCCCGCCGACGCGGAGCGCGCCAAGGAACTGCTGCGTACCGCCAACGCCGAACTGAGCGCCCGTACGGACGCGCTGGAGACGGCACGCACCGCGCACGGCGAGCTGCTGCGCGCCCACCGGGCGGCCGAGGACGCGGCGGGCGGCTTCGATGACACCGCCGCCCTGCTCCGCGACCTGATCAGAGGCTCGGCCTCGGACGAAGCCGATCCCGCGCGCGGCGGTGCCAAGGGCGCCGGCCCCGAGGCCGAGGCGACCGAGCCCGAGCCGTACGCGGGGACCCTCGAACAGGCCCGGCAGGCCGCCGCGGAGGCCCGCCGCTCGCTGCGCGGCTGCGCGGTCGACCTGTCCACCGCGGAATCCGCGGTGCGGGAGGCCAGCGACATCCTCGTACGGCACGCCAACTCCACCCGGTACGAGCAGGTCCGTACGCCCGCGCGGCAGCAGATCAGGGAGCTGCCCGCGGCCGCGCTGCCCGAGCACGCGGCGGCGTGGGCCGAGGCGTTCGCGCCGCGGCTGCGCGTGCTGACCGACGAGCTGGAGCAGCTGGAGCGCAACCGGGGCAGCATCGTCGACCGGCTGCGCGGCCTGGTCGACTCCTGCCTGGCCACGCTGCGGTCCGCGCAGCGCCTGTCGCGGCTCCCTGAGGGCCTGGGGGAGTGGTCGGGGCAGGAGTTCCTGCGCATCCGCTTCGACGATCCGGACCAGGCGACGCTGACCGAGCGGCTGGGGGAGGTCATCGACGAGGCGACGCGTTCGGCCGTGCGGAAGAACAGCGACCTGCGCCGCGATGGCATGTCGCTGCTGCTGCGCGGGGTGCACGCGGCGCTGCTGCCGCGCGGCGTCGCCGTGGAGATCCTCAAGCCGGACGCTGTGCTGCGCGCCGAGCGGGTGCCGGTGGGGCAGATGGGCGACGTGTTCTCCGGTGGTCAGCTGCTCACCGCGGCCATCGCGCTGTACTGCACGATGGCCGCGCTGCGCAGCAACGACCGGGGCAGGGACAAGCACCGGCACGCGGGAACGCTGTTCCTGGACAATCCCATCGGCCGCGCCAACGCGACGTATCTGCTGGAGCTCCAGCGGGCGGTCGCCGACGCGCTGGGTGTGCAGCTCCTGTACACGACGGGCCTGTTCGACACGACGGCGTTGGCGGAGTTCCCGCTGGTCATCCGGTTGCGTAACGACGCGGACCTGCGGGCCGGGCTGAAGTACATCAGCGTGGAGGAGCACTTGCGGCCAGGTCTGCCGCAGCAGGACGCCGAGGGTGAGCCGGTGCACGGGCAGATCACCGCGACCCGTATGTACCGCCGCCCCGACCGTGCGGAGACCGCTGGAGAACCGCAGGCGGCGCAGGCACGGAAGGAGCCGGTCGCGCAGGGCCCGGCCCCGGCGGACAAACCCGCGGACAGTCCGGCGTGAACTCCACCCGTATTCGGGGCGGATGGGGAGAAACACCAAGGAAACGGTGCGGCGAAAACCCGCCCCGCGAAAACGAGCCGAGTGGCGAGATCGACGCCGTTCAGGGCGGAAACGCCATGCGCGGAGGAACACCCTGGGACACCCCGTCGCCGCGCCGGTGGGCTACTCCCGTGCGAGGCCCGGCGCGGCGAACGCGCGCGCCGGGCCTCGGGCCGCGCCTGAGGCCTTCAGCACAGGGTTGAGCCCCACCAGGAGCGCGGGGAACCGCGCGCCCAGCCACGACGCACCCGCGGTCGGCGTCGCACGGACAGGGACTGCCCGCCCCAGGCCGCCAGGCCAAGGGGCAAGCAGCCCTGGTACAGCGAAGGATGTGCCCCACCAGGGGCGCGGGGAACCGCGCGCCCAGCCACGACGCACCCGCACTCCGCGACACACGGACAGCTGCTCCCCCAGCACGGCTCCGCCGACCGGCGACCGCCGGACGGCGACCGGCGTTCGTCAGGCGCCGGACAGCCTGCCCTGCCCCCGCGCACGCCGGAGATCCCGCGCGGAGCTGCTCGGCACCGAGATGACGCCGTTGCGCTGCTTCCAGACCTGCCGGGTCACCCACACGTCCAGCACACCCCAGGTGGCCACCACGGTGCTCGCCACGGCGCTCAGCGCGGCGGGAAAGGCGAACCAGGACCCGGCGAGCGTGCACAGCATCGCCACCATCGCCTGGACCAGCGTCAACGCGATGATGATGACCGCTCTTACGGCGGCGGTCCGCACCGGATCAGGCAGCCGCGTACGCCGGGCGGGTTCATCCGTCCACAGTGCCCGGAGTTGCTGTTGCGGTATGTCGCGATTCTTTTCCATCAACTTCTCCCCCTTTCCATAGCTGCCCGGATTGCGAGGTTCCGAAAAGATGGACATCGGTCGTATTCCGCCCAGGCGCCCCTTGAAACACGTACGACGATGAGCGAAGGTTCCCAGGGGTGAGGGGAAAACCGGCCATCGGGGACTGGCAGGGTTCTGCTAGCCGTGGGAGCGCGACCCCAGGGCTGTGCGGCGAAAAGTCGGGGCATCAATGGACATCCCGTGATCAAGAGCTCACCTGATGGCCCGTCAGTAACCGGACTCATCTTCGAGTTGGACACTCAGCAGTAGTAGGCTCGCGCCGCTTGTTGTCGGAACATCCCCCGCGTCAGCGGGGTTGACGTTAGGGAGGCCATGCGCTTTCGCGGTAAGTCGATCCGCCGGAAGATCGTGGCGCTGTTGCTGGTGCCGCTCGTCTCACTGACGGCAATCTGGGCCTTCGCTACAGTGATCACCAGTCGTGAGGCCATCCAGCTGATGGACGCGGCCGATGTCATCGACAAGGTCGGTACACCGGCTGAAGACGCGGTTCAGGCCATCCAAAAGGAGCGTCGCCAGACGCTCATCTATCTCGCCAAGCGCAACACCGGCGCCCTCGCGCAGATGAAGGAAAGGCAGCGCGAAACGGACAAGGTTCTGGACAAGCTGCGCTCCAACGCCAACAGCGAGGACACGCGGGACAGCATGAACTCCGACTCGGAGTCGCAGCTGGCCACTTTCCTCGACAGCGCCGAGGGACTCGACGCGCTGCGCGGCAAGGTCGAGAACAACACCATCAACCGCGACAGCGCCTATCAGAAGTACAACTACCTGGTCGACGGCGTGTACAACTTCCGGTACGCGCTGCACACCGTGCCGAACGCCGACATCGACAAGCACGGTCGCGCGATCGTCGCGATGATCCGTGCGCGTGAGGCACTGGCCCGTGAGGACAGCCTGTACCTCGGCGCCCTCACCGCCGGCAAGATCAGCTGGCGGGAGATGCGGCTGATGTCCGACCTGCGGGCCGAGCGGGACCTGATCTACACCACCAACCTGCCGGTGCTCCCTCTGTCCGAACAGCGCATCATCCAGGACTACCGGCGCACGTCGGCGGCGCCCGAGGCGCTGTACAACGCCGAGAACGCCGTTCAGAACGCCGGCCCGTCCCGCGCCCTGCAGATCATGAACCGCAAGCGCTGGGAAGCCGCCGTCAACCCGTCCCTGGACGACTACAGCCGGCTGGGCAAGGAGTACACCGACCGCTACGAGGACGACGTCGTGCGCCCCGAGGCGACGAGCGTGATGCTCCGTGCCGGTGCCGCCGGTGTCCTCGGCTTCGTCGCCCTCCTCGCCTCCCTGTTCGTGTCCATCCGCATCGGCCGCGCCCTCATCCGCGACCTCCAGCGGCTCCGTAAGGACGCGCACGAGGTCTCCGGGGTGCGTCTGCCCAGCGTCATGCGCAGGCTCGCCGCGGGCGAGCAGGTCGACGTGAGCGCGGAGGCGCCCCGCCTCGAATACGGCGGCGACGAGATGGGCCAGGTCGGCCAGGCCCTCAACACCCTGCAGCGCGCGGCCGTCGAGGCCGCCGTCAAGCAGGCGGACATGCGACGCGGCGTCTCCGAGGTGTTCGTCAACCTCGCCCGCCGCCACCAGGTGCTGCTGCACCGGCAGCTGACGCTGCTGGACGCCATGGAACGACGTACCGAGGACACCGACGAACTCGCCGACCTCTTCCGCCTGGACCACATGACCACCCGCATGCGGCGGCACGCCGAGGGCCTGGTCATCCTCTCCGGCGCGGCCCCCTCCCGGCAGTGGCGCAAGCCCATCCAGCTCATGGACGTGGTGCGCGCCGCGGTCGCCGAGGTCGAGGACTACGAGCGGATCGAGGTGCGCCGCCTGGCCCGCCTCGCGGTCAACGGCCCCGCGGTCGCCGACCTCACGCACCTCATCGCGGAACTGCTGGAGAACGCGGCCGTGTTCTCCCCACCGCACACCGCGGTCCAGGTGCACGGCGAGCGGGTCTCCAACGGCTTCACCCTGGAGATCCACGACCGCGGGCTCGGCATGGCGCCCGACGCGCTGCTTGAGGCGAACCTGCGGCTCGCCGAGACACGCGACTTCGAGCTCTCCGACACCGACCGGCTCGGCCTGTTCGTCGTCAGCCGCCTCGCCCAGCGCCAGGGCGTCCGCGTCTCCCTCCAGCCCTCCCCGTACGGGGGCACCACCGCGATCGTGCTCATCCCCGCGACGCTGCTCTCCGAGAGCGGGGAGACGGAGCAGGACGGTGGCGAGGAGAGCAGCGACGACACCCGCAGGCTGCGGCCCTCCGAAAGCGGGATCGCGGCGATCGGCCAGGGATCGGGCGGCCGCCGCGGCAAACACGCGCGCGCGGTGGAGCCCGAGCCGTTCGACGGGCCGGTCGAACTGGAGGCACCGCTCAGTCCGTTCGGCGACGAGGAGCCGGACGACGTGGAAGGCGGCTGGTTCCGGGGCCGCGGAGCCCCGCACCCCGCTCTGTCCGACCCCACCGCGTCGTCCGAGCACCAGCAGGCCGCCGACGGTCAGGCACCGCCTTCCGGCCAGCCGGTCGCGCTGCCGCGCCGCAGGCACCCTGTGCTCGTCTCCGACCACGGGCGCCCCGTGGAGAATCCGAGGCCGGGCCGCGACCCGCGCCAGTCCAATGACCAGGGGCCGGTGCGGCCTCCCGAGCTCGTACCGAACCCGCAGCCGTCCGCGTCCGGGGACCGTCCCCGGCGCGCGGAGCAGTCCGCCCCCCGGGCCGGCGCCCCGGTGTCGGCGACCGGGCTGCCGCGCCGGGTCCGGCAGGCCAGCCTCGCCCCGCAGCTCAAGAAGGAACCCGCCCCCCAGGCGGAGCCGGAACAGCAGCCGGAGGAGACTGACCCCCAGGCCGAGGCCGAGATGGCGCGGGCCAAGATGTCCTCGCTCCAGCGCGGCTGGCAGCGCGGCCGGCAGCAGCACACCACCTCCGCCGACTCCAATGGCCCGGCGGGCACAGCACCAGGAACCACATGGGAGGGGGACGGTCGATGACCGCACCATTCAACGCCGCGTCGAGGCCATCCAGCGAGCTCAGCTGGCTGCTCGACGAGCTGGTCGAGCGGGTGGGCAGCATCCACAAGGCACTCGTGCTCTCCGGCGACGGACTGCCGACCGGCGCGTCACGTGACTTGACCCGGGAAGACGGTGAGCATCTGGCCGCCGTGGCGTCCGGATTCCACAGCCTCGCCAAGGGAGTCGGACGGCACTTCGAGGTCGGCCGGGTCCGGCAGACCATCGTGGAGCTCGACGACGCGTTTCTCTTCGTCACCGCCGCGGGCGACGGCAGCTGTCTGGCCGTGCTCGCCGACGCCGACAGCGATGTCGGCCAGGTCGCGTACGAGATGACACTGCTCGTCAAGCGCGTCGGTACCCATCTGGGCACCGCTCCGCGGTCCAGTGGGTGATGGTGTGACATGAGCGGAGACGGGGAGGACACAGCGCGTTGGTTCGACGACGCGGCGGGGCCGGTAGTACGGCCGTACGCCATGACCCGAGGTCGAACCCGCGCTCTGACCGAGGACAAGCTCGACCTGATCGCGGTGGTCATCGCCGACACCCTCAGAGGCCGCACGGTCGATCAGACGCTTTCCCCGGAGCATCTCGACATTGTCGAGCTGAGCCGGGAAACCCCGCAGTCCGTCGCTGAGTTAGCGGCCGAGCTCGACCTGCCGGTCGGGGTCGTCCGCGTGCTCATCGGCGACCTGCTGCACGCGGCGCTCGTCCGCGTGTCCCGGCCCGTACCTCCGGCAGAACTGCCGGATGAGTGGATACTGCGCGAGGTGATCAATGGTCTCCGGGCACTCTGACCGTGGCCGTTCCAGTGTTGTCGACCCGGTGACGTTGAAGATCCTGGTGGCAGGTGGTTTCGGCGCGGGCAAGACGACCCTGGTGGGCGCGGTGAGCGAGATCAAGCCGCTGCGCACCGAGGAACTGCTCAGTGAAGCCGGCCGCCCTGTGGACGACATCGGCGGGGTGGAAGGCAAGAAGACCACCACCGTCGCCATGGACTTCGGACGCATCACGCTCCGCGAGGACCTGGTGCTCTACCTGTTCGGCACGCCAGGGCAGGACCGGTTCTGGTTCCTGTGGGACGAGCTGGCGACCGGCGCGCTCGGCGCGGTGGTCCTGGCGGACACCCGGCGGCTGGAGGACTGTTTCGCCGCCGTCGACTACTTCGAACGGCGCGGTATCGCCTTCACCGTGGCGGTGAACTGCTTCGACGGCGCCGACCGGTTCCCCGAGGACATCGTGCGCGACGCGCTCGACCTCGACCCGGATGTGCCCGTCATGCTGTGCGACGCCCGGGAACGGGAGTCGACGAAGGGCGTGCTGATCTCCGTCGTCGAACACGCGATGAAGATCGCCGCCCAGCAGCGGCAAGCCGCGGGCGGCTGACCGCCCTCCGAGGCCCCCAGCGCGGCCCGTACCCCATGACGCGGGGTACGGGCCGCGCCGCGTCGCGGCATGGCTGCCGGTCCGCGGGAGGAGCCCCCATCCGGCGCCCTCCCGCGAACACGGCCACAGCGACGCCGGCATGCCCTCTCCGACTACGCGCGCCCGGAGGCCCGGTCGTCGGTCCAGCCGAAGCTGCGCTCCACCGCCTTGTGCCAGTTGGCGTACTCCCGCTCCCGTGCCTCGGGGGCCATCCGCGGGCTCCACTCGACGTCACGCTTCCAGTGCGCCCGCAACTCGTCCAGGTCCTGCCACACCCCGGTGGCGAGCCCCGCCGCGTAGGCCGCGCCCAGGCAGGTGGTCTCGGCGATCACAGGTCGGGTGACGGGCACCCCGAGGACGTCCGCCTGGTGCTGCATGAGCAGCGAGTTGGCGGTCATGCCGCCGTCCACCTTCAGCGAGGTGAGCCGCACCCCGGAGTCCTCGTACATCGCGTCGACGACCTCGCGGGTCTGCCAGCTCGTCGCCTCCAGCACGGCGCGCGCCAGGTGGGCCTTGGTGACGTAGCGGGTGAGGCCGGTGATGACGCCGCGCGCGTCCGAGCGCCAGTACGGGGCGTACAGGCCGGAGAACGCCGGGACGATGTACGCGCCGCCGTTGTCGTCCACGCTGGCCGCCAGCGTCTCGATCTCCTCGGCCGAGCGGATGATGCCGAGCTGGTCGCGGAACCACTGGACCAGCGCACCGGTGATCGCGATCGACCCCTCAAGGCAGTACACCGGGCGCTCGCCGCCTAGCTGGTAGCCCATGGTCGTCAGCAGCCCGTTCTTCGACGGCACCGGCCGCTCACCGGTGTTGAGCAGCAGGAAGCTGCCGGTCCCGTACGTGTTCTTGGCCTCGCCCACGCCGTAGCAGGTCTGCCCGAAGACCGCGGCCTGCTGGTCGCCGAGCGCGGAGGCCACGGGCACCCCGGAGAGTTGGCCGACGGCCGTGCCGTACACCTCGGCGGAGGACTTGATCTCCGGGAGCACCGCCTCGGGGATGTTCATCGCGGACAGGATCGAGGAGTCCCACTGGAGCGTGCCGAGGTTCATCAGCATGGTGCGCCCGGCGTTGGTGACGTCGGTGACGTGCACGCCGCCGTCGGTGCCGCCGGTCAGATTCCAGATCAGCCAGGAGTCGATCGTGCCGAAGGCGATCTCACCCAGTTCGGCGCGGCGCCGCAGCCCCGGCACGTTGTCCAGCAGCCAGGCGGCCTTCGGCCCGGAGAAGTAGCTGGCCAGGGGCAGACCGGTGGCCTCGCGGAAGCGGTCCTGGCCGTCCGCGCCGCCCAGCTCGTCACACAGTTCGGAGGTCCGCGTGTCCTGCCAGACGATCGCGTTGTGCACCGGCTTCCCCGTGGACCGGTCCCACAGCACGGTCGTCTCGCGCTGGTTGGTGATGCCGAGCGAACTGAGCTGGTCGGCGCGCAGTCCCGCCTTGGCCAGCGCGCCCGCCACCACCGCCTGCGTCTTGGACCAGATCTCGGTGGCGTCGTGCTCCACCCAGCCCGGCTTGGGGAAGATCTGACGGTGCTCACGCTGGTCGGCGGCGACGATGCTGCCCTGCCGGTTGAAGATGATGCAGCGGCTGGAGGTCGTGCCCTGGTCGATCGCGGCGACGTAAGCGTCCGTGCCGGCCGTCCCGTTCGTCATGACGTCTCCTGACTCAGAAGGCTGCGTTGAAGATAAGACCGGAGAGCGCGGCTCCGATGAGCGGGCCCGCGACGGGGACCCAGGCGTAACCCCAGTCGGAGGTGCCCTTGTGCGGGATGGGCAGCAGCGCGTGCACGATGCGCGGCCCGAGGTCGCGGGCGGGGTTGATGGCGTAACCGGTCGGCCCGCCGAGGGAGAGGCCGATGCCGACCACGACGAACGCGACCATCAGCGTCTTCACCCCCGAGGTGCCCAGGCCCTTGTCGAGCCCGAACGCCAGCAGCGGCAGCACCAGGCCGATGGTTGCGATGATCTCGGTGAGGAGGTTGGCGACCGGGTGCCTGACCTCGGGGATCGTGGCGAAGACGCCCAGCGTGGGCTGTGCGGTCTTCTCGTCGGCGTTGGCCGCGAACTGCGCGTAGTACGCCAGATAGGCGAGGCAAGCGCCGATCAGGGCCCCGACCAGCTGCCCGGCGATGTACAGCGGCACGTCCTCCCACTCGCCGGTGTCGACGGCGATGCCCACCGTCACCGCCGGATTCAGGTGCCCGCCAGAGAGCGGACCGGCGGTGTACGCGCCGGCGAGGACGCCGAATCCCCAGCCGAAGGCGATCACCACCCATCCGGACGCCCGCGCCTTGGAGTGTTTGAGGGTGACGGCGGCGCACACTCCGGCGCCGAAGAGAATCAGGATCGCGGTGCCGATGATCTCGCCGACGAAGATGTCGCCATGGGAATAGTTCATTGCGGCTCCTCAGCCCTCGCCCGGGGCCTCGCCCCGGTCCTCCGTGCAGGGTTCACCGCTCATGGTCACGGGACCGAAGAGGCGGGCCTGTATGCCGCCCGGGGTCCGCGACGAGCGTGCCACGTGTCGGCGGTCGCCCGCGAAGGCTACCGGCTCGGTGCGCACCGAGCCGGGAACGACATGGCGGAGCCGTCCCGCGGCCGGGGGTGCCCGCTTACGGCGACGCCGACTGACAACGGGAAGTGTTCACCTGGGCTGATGGAGCGTCAAGGTCATGGACAGCAACGGCTGATCGGCCGAGCGGACCGGGCCTGGTGAGCGCCGGGGCGGCTGCCTCATCGCACGGCGACCACTGCCGCGCCATGGCCGAACAGCCCCTGACTGGCCGCGATCCCCACGCGCGCGCCGGGCACCTGCCGCGCGCCCGCCTGCCCGCGCAGCTGCCATGTCAGCTCGCACACCTGGGCGATGGCCTGGGCGGGCACCGCCTCACCGAAGGAGGCGAGCCCTCCGCTCGGATTGACCGGTACCCGC
Organism: Streptomyces sp. A01; assembly: GCF_059026195.1. Classification (NCBI taxonomy): domain Bacteria; kingdom Bacillati; phylum Actinomycetota; class Actinomycetes; order Kitasatosporales; family Streptomycetaceae; genus Streptomyces; species Streptomyces sp. A01. The sequence continues at coordinate 362,937 of NZ_JBWLKN010000004.1, forward strand.
CCGCCCAGCGCGGTGACGCCCGCGCGCAGCAGCCCGGCCCCCGCACCCGCGCCGCACAGCCCCACGTCCTCGTACCACTCCAGTTCCGACGCGGTGGACAAGTCGTACACCTCGGCCAGCGACAGCTCACCGGGGCCGATGCCCGCCTCCTCGTACGCCGCCCGCGCGAGGGAGGCCCGGAACGTCCCGGGGGCGGGCGGTACGGCCGCGGCGGAGTCGGTGGCGATGTCGGGCAGGTCGAGCACGGTGGCCGGGTAGCGCGGGCTGACGGTGGACACGGCGCGGATACGGACGGGGTCGGCGTGTCCGTGGCGGCGGGCGAAGTCCATGGTGGACAGCACGAGGGCGGCGCCCCCGTCGGAGGTCGCGCAGATGTCGAGCAGCCGCAGCGGGTCGGCGACGACCGGCGACGCGGCGACCTGCGCGGCGCTGACCGGCCGCCGGTAGCGGGCGTACGGATTGAGCGCGCCCGCGGCCGCGTTCTTGACCTTGATCTGCGCGAAGTCCGCCGGTCTGTCGCCGTGGACGGCCATCCTGCGCCGGGCTGACAGGGCGAAGTAGACGGGGTTGGTGGCGCCGAGCACCCGGAACCGCAGCCAGTCGGGGTCGTCCGGCCGGTCGCCGCCCGGGGGAGCGAAGAACCCCTTGGGCGCGGAGTCCGCACCGACGACGAGGGCGACCTCGGCCAGCCCGGACAGCAGCTGCGCGCGGGCCGCGTCGATCGCCTGGGCACCGGAGGCGCAGGCCGCGTAGACGCTGCTGATCCTGGCTCCCTGCCAGCCCAGCGCGCGGGCGAACGCGGCCCCGGCGACATGGCCGGGATAGCCGCAGCGGATGGTGGCCGCGCCGACGATGTAGCGCACGGCCGACCACGGGAGTCCGGCGTCGGCGAGGGCGTCGGTCGCCGCCTTCGTGCCGTAGGCGGTGAAGGGGCGGCCCCACTTGCCCCACGGGTGCATCCCGGCGCCCAGGACCGCCACGTCGCGGGTCATGAGCGGCCGCCCGGCAGCGGCCGCCAGTGCCAGGTCGTCCAGATCTGTTCGCTGTCCTCGTACAGCACCCCCGGGACGACCTCCGCCTCCATCCCCACGGCCAGCTCCGCCAGCGTCACCCCGGGCGCGCCCTGCCCGAGCACCACCATGCGCTCGGCCGCCAGTTCCACGGCGATCAGGAGATACGGCTCGAAGGGGGTTGCGGGGTCGCTGAGGTACGGGGCGGGCGGGCGGTACCGCCCTTCGGTGTACGACCACACCCGGCCGCGCCGGGACAGCGGCGCGCTGACCAGGTCGGTGCCCGCGCACGCCGGGTTGCGGCAGGACGTGTCCCCGGGCGGGAAGAACACCGCGCCGCAGTCCGCACAGTGGCTGCCCAGCAGGCAGAAGCCCTCGCCGCTCTGGCCGATCTCGCCGTTCTGGCCGGACGAGCCGAACCACCCGGCCACCACGGGCGTACGCGCGCGTGCCACATGCCCTCCCCGCACCGAAGCTGACGGCTCGTCAGGAGTGTGGCACGGGCGCGCACGGCACGGAAGGCGACCGCCGGCGGCGCCGGGCGGCCGCGCTGCCGCCTACGGCCGTACGGGGCGGCGGGGTGGCGGCCCCGCCCTGCCGGGCGGTCGGCTCCCCACGCCCGCCGCCCCGTCGGTCACGCGGCCCTGCGGTGATCCAGCTCCGGGTGCTCGGCCAGCCACTTCTCCGCGATCTCACCCAGCTCGGCGTCCCGCCCCGCCAGCATCATCCTGATCATCTGCCGGTCGCCCCGCAGCGACCACAGCGGATGCCCGAAGGTGGCCGGGTTGTTGCCCTCGATGAGGAAGTGCGCGGGCCAGGCCGAGCCGTAGCCGATCAGCGGCACCGCCAGCGCGTACCGCCGCCGTCCGCGCGCCAGCCCGTACGCCGCGACCGTCAGCCCGGTGAGCGTGCCCGCCAGATGCACCCACCGGGTCGCGGCGCGCGAGTGCATGGCGACGTAGTAGGGCCAGAATTCGTCGTACGAAGCGAATGTCTGCTCTTCCATGTCAGCACCGTAAATGACGCAACCAGGAATGAACCCTGCGCGTCCACCTGAACGTGACCGGCCGGGTGGGGTCCACGGGGGTGGCTCCGTCCGGCCGGTTCTCCACCCCCGGGTCAGCGGCCGCCGGGCCCGACGGGTCGGTGGCCCGACAGCGACCGGCGATGCACGGGGAAGTCGAAGTAGGTCTCGGGGAACGGCTCCGGCTTGAAGGTGTAGTGCCACCACTCCTCGGCCAGGTTCACGAAGCCCACCCCTTCCAGCGTGTTCTTGAGTAGCATCCGGTTCGCCCGCTGCTCGCCCCGGATGCGGGGGTCGAGGGTGTGCGAGAGGGTGTCGAAGCAGTCGAACCCGGTACCCATATCCACCGAGTTGTCGGGGAACCGCTCCGCCTGTGGCTCGTAACAGCGCACCAGCGGCTCGCCGGGAACGTACGGGCGCGTGGGCTTGGCGGGCAGCTTCACGATGGTCACATCGGTCGTGCTGCCCCTGCTGTGACCCGACTTCTCCGCGATATAGCCGTCGAGGAACAGCCGCGACTTGTCGACATCCGGGTAGAACTCGCCCTTCATCCGCTGGTCGTCGAGATCCTTCGCCCAGGTCACGAAGTCGTTCACGGCGCGCTGCGGCCGGTAGCAGTCGTACACCTTCAGGCTGTAGCCGTGCCGCAGCAGCCGCGTCTGCGCCTTGTGCAGTGCCTTGGCTGCCGGGCGGGTCAGGACGCACAGCGGCTGGCGGTAGCCCTCGACGCGATGGCCGGTGAAGTTGTGCTCGGTGCGGTAGCGGATCTCCTGGAGGATCGTCGGGTCCACCTCGCTGAGGGCCACGAACTCCTTGGGGGCCTTCGGCTCGGGCTTCGCCTGCGCGGGGGCGGCGGAGGCACCGGCGAAGGCGAGTACAGCGGTCAGGGGCAGGGCGAGCGCGCGCGACGCGGCGGCGAGAGTCGGCATGCCCCTCAGATATCAGTGGACGGGCGGGCGGGGGAAGAGGCCGGCCGCCGCCGCGCGAGCCACGCACCCGTCACACCCGCCGGACACCGCCCGGCAGCCGTACGCCCGCCACCGCCGCCGGACGCTACGCGAGGCCCGCCGCGCCCCCGCGTACCCGCATCGGATACGTCACCTCGTCCGCGCCCTCCTGCTCCACCGCCACCCGTCCACCGCGCAGCCGGGTGGTGAAACGCACCGCCTCCGGCATCTCCCAGCCGTCTCCCGCGTCGGGGATCAGCACCCCGCCGCCCGTGCGGCCGGCGGCCGGCGCCCACACCTCAAGCTCCGTCTCCCCCCGCTCACCCGCCACCGACAGCACGGAACCAGCCCGCGCCAGCACCGGAACCCGCGACAGCGGCGCGTCCACCAGCACCTGGCCAGGCCCCTCGTAGGGCTGGCCCGTCGCCGTGTCGTACCACCGGCCGCGCGGCAGCCGCACCGCCCGCCGCCGGGCATCCGGCTCCAGCACCGGAGCCACCAGCAGCGAGTCCCCGAGCAGGAACGCGTCCTCGCAGTCGCGCAGCGCCCGGTCCCGCGGCGAGCGCCACCACAGGGGGCGGACATACGGGGCGCCCGTGCGGTGCGCGAGCTGCGCCAGGGTGACGAAGTACGGCAGAAGCCGTTGGCGTTCGCGCAACGCCGCCGTCGCGTGCTCAAGCACCTCAGGGCCGAACTCCCACGGCTCACGCCGCCCCGCCCAAAGCGCCGAGTGGGTACGGAACAGCGGCAGATACGAACCCAGCTGGAACCAGCGCAGATACAGCTCGGGCGACGGCGACCCGGTGAAACCGCCCACGTCAGGTCCGGAATACGGCACCCCGCACAGTCCGAGGCCCAGCACCAGAGCGAGCGAGGCCCGCATCCCGGGCCAGCCCGTCGCCACATCACCCGACCAGGTGCCCCCATACCGCTGCATCCCCGCCCACCCCGAGCGGGAGAAGAGGAACGGCCGCTGCTCCGGGCGCAGTTCGCGCAACCCCTCGTACCCGGCACGCGCCATCGCGAGCCCGTACACGTTGTGCGCCTCCCGGTGGTCGCCGCCCCGCCCCTCCAGCGCGTGCCGCGCCGACAGCGGCAGCGTCGGATCGCCGAAGGCGGCGAACGACACCGGCTCATTCATGTCATGCCACATCCCCGCGAAGCCCTGCGCGAGGCGCTCCACGTACAACCCGCTCCACCACTTGCGCGCCCGGGGATCGGTGAAGTCGGGGAAGACCGCCTCACCCGGCCACACCTCACCCCGGATGACCTGACCGGTCGCGTCCTTGACGAACGCCCCGGCGGCCACACCCCCGTCGTACACCGCGTCGCCCGGCTCCGCCTTTACCGCCGGATCGACGATCGACACCAGACGCACCCCGTCCCCGGCCAGCTCAGCCGCCAGCCGGGGCAGATCGGGAAACCGTCCGCGGTCCACCGTGAACACCCGGTTCCCCCGCAGGTGGTCGATGTCGAGATGGAGCGCCGACAGCGGAAGCCCGCGGTCCAGATACCCCGCCACCACCCGCCGCACCTCACCCTCGTCACCGAACCCCCACCGGGCGTGATGGTGACCCAGCGCCCAGCGCGGCGGCAGCGCGGGCGCCCCCGTCAGCGCCGCCCAGCCATGCAGCACACGCGCCGGAGTGCCCACGATCACCCAGTACCGCAGCGGGCCGCCCTCCATCCGTATCTCGCAGCCGCCCGGCCGGTCGTGCCCCGAACCCCCGCCCTCCACGCCCTCCCGCAGCGTGACCAGGCCGTCCCAGGTGTTGTCGTGGAAGATCAGATGACTGCTCGCGTCCGCCACCACCAGCTGCACCGGCATCGTGAGATACAGCGGGTCGTCACCCGGTCCGAAGGACCCGCCCGGATCGGTGTTCCACAGCCGGTACGTGCCGTCCCGCAGCCGCGGCCCCGCTGAGCGGCCGCCCAGGCCGAAACACCGTGCGTCAGCGGCCACTTGGGAGCGCTGCGCCCACCGGGGGTGCGCCTGCTCGGCCGCTGCCGGGTGTACCGGCTCCCACCAGCGCGGCGGCAGCTCCCGGCGCAGCACAACACCACCAGGCGTGCGGATCTCGACCGCCCCGTACCGGGACACCGCCACCGTCACCCGCTCCGACACCACCCGCCAGCCGTCCTCCGTGTCCGGCTCCAGAACCACCCGCGGATCGACCTCGGGGCAGGGCCCGGCCAGCGCGTACGACGGCTCGGGATCGGTGCCGTCCCAGCCGCAGAACACCGCCCCGCCCACCGCCACCCGCACCCGCAGCGACGAACGGGCGAACCGCACCACACCACCGCCTGGCTGCGGCTCCGCACCCTCGGCGAGCCCCGGCACACGAGCCCGCTCAGCACCCCGCCGGGGCAGCCCCACCGCATCCACGCGGCGCCGCCGCCACGCCGATCTGACCTTCCTCAGCCCCTGCGCAGAACCAGCCACCTTCACCGACCGCACCAGGTCACGCGCATCCATGCAGATCACCCTGCCATTGAGAGGAGCGAACGGAGACGTCGTTCAACTGCCGTTCACCCGTTGTCACCCCAGTGCCTCCCCAACCTGTGACCTGGCGCCCGCGCATGCCCTCATCAGCCCCCTCAGACCCACGGGACCCGGCACACCGTCACGGCCGGAACGGGGCGGCGGCCCGTCGGAGGCCCCCGGGGAGGGGACCCACCCTGGTGCGGAAGTCGATCACATGGCATCGTCCTGCTGAGCCGCGTCACGCGCACGCACCCGCCACCCACCGGGGCCCGTGCCCGTATGCGAGCGGACGCACACCACGCGCACAGTCCGGGAGCCGCAGATGACCACCGCACCGCAGCCAGCAGCCGAGCCGGAGCCCCTGTGGCAGCCCGGTCAGGACCGCGTCGCCCGCGCACAGGTCACCCGCTTCCAGACCTGGGCCGCCGAACGGCACGGCGCCCCCGCCGCCACCCCCGGCGACCCCGCCGCCGGGTACGCCGCCCTGCACCGCTGGTCCGTCGAGCGGCTGCCGGACTTCTGGAAGGCGGTCACCGAGTGGTTCGACGTGCGCTTCTCCGCCCCGTACGAGACCGTGCTCGCCGAGCGCGCCATGCCGGGCGCGCGCTGGTTCCCCGGCGCCACCCTCAACTACGCGGAGCACGCGCTGCGCGCCGCCGAGGACCCGGCCCGCGCCGGCGACCCCGCCCTGCTGTACGTCGACGAGATCCACGACCCCATCCCCGTCAGCTGGTCCACCCTGCGCGGCCAGGTCGGCGCGCTCGCCGCCGAGCTGCGCGCCCTCGGTGTGCGCCCCGGCGACCGGATCAGCGGCTACGTCCCCAACATCCCGCAGGCCACGGTCGCCCTCCTCGCCACCGCCGCCGTCGGCGCGGTATGGACCTCCTGCGCCCCCGACTTCGGCGCCCGCAGCGTCCTCGACCGCTTCCAGCAGGTCGAACCCGTCGTCCTGTTCACCGTCGACGGCTACCGCTACGGCGGCAAGGAACACGACCGCACCGAGACCGTCGCCGAACTGCGGCGCGAGCTGCCCACCCTGCGCGCCGTCGTGCACATCCCGCAGCTCGGCACACCGGCACCCGTGGGCACGCTGCACTGGGACGACCTCACCTCGGCCGCCACCGAGCCGGTCTTCGAGCAGGTCCCCTTCGACCACCCGCTGTGGGTGCTGTACTCCTCGGGCACCACCGGGCTGCCCAAGGCCATCGTCCAGTCCCAGGGCGGCATCCTCGTCGAACACCTCAAGCAGCTCGGCCTGCACTGCGACCTGGGCCCCGAGGACCGCTTCTTCTGGTACACCTCCACCGGCTGGATGATGTGGAACTTCCTCGTCTCCGGCCTCCTCGTCGGCGCCACCGTCGTCCTCTACGACGGCAGCCCCGGCTACCCGGACACCGCGGCCCAGTGGCGCGTCGCCGAACGCACCGGGGCGACCCTGTACGGCACCTCCGCCGCCTACGTCATGGCCTGCCGCAAGGCCGACGTCCACCCGGGCCGCGACTTCGACCTCTCCCGCGTCAAGTGCGTCGCCACCACCGGCTCCCCGCTGCCGCCCGACGGCTTCCGCTGGCTGCACGACGAGGTCGCCGAGGACATGTGGATCGCCTCCGTCAGCGGCGGCACCGACGTCTGCAGCTGCTTCGCCGGCGCCGTCCCCACCCTCCCCGTCCACATCGGCGAGCTCCAGGCACCGGGCCTGGGCACCGACCTCCAGGCGTGGAACCCGCAGGGCGAACCCGTCGTGGACGAGGTCGGCGAACTCATCGTCACCAACCCCATGCCGTCGATGCCCGTCCGCTTCTGGAACGATCCCGACGGCAGCCGCTACCACGACAGCTACTTCGACGAGTTCCCCGGCGTCTGGCGGCACGGCGACTGGATCACCCTCACCTCGCGCGGCAGCGTCATCATCCACGGGCGCTCCGACTCCACCCTGAACCGGCAGGGCGTCCGCATGGGCTCCGCCGACATCTACGAGGCCGTGGAACGGCTCCCCGAGATCCGCGAATCCCTGGTCATCGGCGTCGAACAGCCCGACGGCGGCTACTGGATGCCCCTGTTCGTGCACCTCGCGCCCGGCGCCGCCCTCAACGACGACCTACGCGAGAAAATCAAGACCGTCATCCGCGCCCAGCTCTCCCCGCGCCATGTCCCCGACGAGGTCATCGAGGTCCCCGCGGTCCCGCACACCCTCACCGGCAAGCGCATCGAGGTCCCGGTCAAGCGCCTGCTCCAGGGCACCGCCCTGGACAAAGCGGTCAACCCCGGGTCGGTGGACAACATCGAGCTGCTCCACTTCTACGAGCGGCTCGCCCGCGCCCGCGCGACCGGCACCGACGCCTGACGCCGACACCACTGTCAGACCCCCCGGTTACGGTGAGTGAGCACTGATCGACAGCGCTCAGGGGGAGCCATGGCACACGCACGGAACAGGCGACGGCAGGCGGGCGTCAACCGGCATACGGTCGGCGAGCGAAGCGGTCCTGTGGCGAAGCCGACCGCACCGGAGGTCAGGCCCGGCGGCGCCCGCGCCCCAAGGAAACCCGCCGGGCCAGCCGGAGCGCGCGGCCCCGGCGGACACGGCCGACACGAGGGACAGGGCGGACGGCGGGACCGGTCGGCGGCGCGCGGCGGCCGCGCGACCGCCCGCCGCGCGCTTCGCCGGGAATCGCCCAGGACCGTCGCCCTGCTGGCGGACGAGACGGATTTCGCCGCCATGCGGCGCTACGCCAGCTTCCATTCCGAGGACTACCCGGCGTATCTGCGGCAGGTGGACGGCCTGCTGCGCGCGCTGGCCGCCCAAGGCGGGTACACCACCGTCGCCCTCTTCGACCCCGTCGCCTACCGCGCGTTCTGCACCGAAGCCCGGCTCGTCCCCGACGCCGCTGCCAGCCGCGCCCGCTTCACCGCCGAGATCGCCGCGGCGGGCCCCGCCGTCCGGTACGAGGGCCAGCCGCTCAGCCGCCTCATTCCCCAGCTGATCGACGCGGAGGAACACCACGCCACCTGGGCGTACGCCGCGGGACTCCTGGCCAGACTGGGGGAGTGCCCCGACTGCGGCGAGGACGTCGCGGCCGCCGCGCTCGCCCGGGCCACGTCAGCGACACACGCCCTCCTGACGGCCGCGGGCCTCGGCACCCACCACCTGGTGTGCAGCGTCCCGGTCGACGTGGCCCCGCTCGTCGCCGTCCTGCACAGGACCGCCCGCGCCGCCGGGAGCACTCGGCACGACGACGGAGCCCGGCGGCCCACCGAGGCCGAGGCGGACGCCTTCCGCGCGGTGCTGGCCGTCGGGCTGGCCACGAGCAGACCTGGCGGTGTCGTCCTGCGCACGATGGAGGACGGGCAGCCCGACACGGTACGTGGCTGGGTGCTCCGCGAGCACTGGCTGCGTCCCCTCACCGAGGCCGAGGTCTTCAGCGCCTACTGCACGGACCCGGACACCGGTGAGCCCGTCCCGCCCGAGCCCGGCGTCGAGTACCTCTCCGGCATCGCACTGCCGCGCCCCGAAATCGCACTGCCGCGCCCCGAAGAGGAGTGACCCGGCGGTGTCCGGCGGATCATGCGTGCCGGCAGCCCTGGCGCAGCGAAGGGGTGGGCCCCGTCAGGGGCGCGGGGAACTGCGTGACGAGCCACGACGGACCCGCACTCCGCGACGCGCGGACAGGGGCTCCCCCAGATCGATCCGCCGGACAGGGCCTGGCACAGCGAGCTCAGCCCAGCCCAGATCAGCCCAGCCCACGAAGCCTGGCCCGTCGGCTGCCGGTCACTCGCCGGAGAGCACCGCCTGCGCTGCTTGGCGTGCTTGTTGGGGGGTGTCGGTGGTGCGGGCGGCTTGGGCGGCGCGTTGGCATTGGGCGAGGGTGT